>JAUIDE010000125.1 GCA_030429105.1 Alphaproteobacteria bacterium | reverse complement strand
CCGCCTCCGCCGCGCCCTCCTCCACGATCTCCCCGTCCTTCATCACGATCACCCGGTCGCAGAGCAGCCGCACCACATGCAGGTCATGGCTGACGAAGAGGTATGACATGCCGAAGCGCGCCCGCAAATCCGCGAGGAGGTTGAGCACCACCGCCTGGATCGAGACGTCGAGCGCCGCCGTCGGCTCGTCGAGGATCAGGAGCCGCGGCCCCGTCGCCAGCGCGCGAGCGATGCCGACGCGCGCCTTCTGCCCGCCCGAAAGCTGGTGCGGGAACCGGTCCAGCAGCGAGGCGGGGAGCCCGACCTCCGCCGCCAGCGCCTCCACCTTCTCCGCCCGCTCCCGCCGGCCGAGCGGCGTGAGCCGCAGCAGCGGGTCCATGATCGCCCGGCGCGCGGTGAAGCGGGGGTTGAGGCTCTCCCCCGCATCCTGGAACACCATCTGGATCGCGCCGCGGAGCGGATCGCGGGCGAAGCCGGCGGCGGGGCTCTCCGCCAGGTCCCGCCCCTCGAAGAGGATGCGCCCCGCCGTCGGGTCGAGAAGGCGCATGATCATCGAGGAGGTGGTGGACTTGCCGCAGCCCGATTCCCCGACGAGGCCGAGGCTCTCCCCTTCCCGGAGCGCGAAGCTGACGCCCTTCACCGCGCGAACCCCGCCGGAAAAGGTCTTCTCCAATCCTTCCACCCGGAGGATCGGCGCGCCAAGGGCGGGCCGCGCCGGCTCGGGCGCCGGCTCCGGCAGAAGGTCGCGAAGCCCGATGCCGGGCCGCGCCGTCGCCTTCATCAGCTTCGCCGTATAGGCGTGGCCGGGCCGGGCGAAGACGGCGCCGGCCTCCGCCGTCTCCACCACCTCGCCGTCCTTCATCACCGCCACCCGGTCGCAATAGGCGGCGGCGAGGCCGAGATCGTGCGTGATGAGGATTGCGCTCATCCCCCGCTTCCGTATGAGATCGGCCACAAGGTCCATCACCGCCTTCTGCGTCGTCACGTCGAGCCCGGTCGTCGGCTCGTCCGCAATCAGAAGCCGCGGGTCGCAGGCGAGGGCGAGCGCGATGACGACGCGCTGGCACATCCCCCCCGAAAGCTCGAACGGATAGGCGTGGTAGCGCGCTTCAGGGTTCCGTATCTCCACCGCCGCCAGCGCGGCCACGGCCTTCGCCTTCGCATCCTGCCGCGTGGCGCGGCCGTGGCGGACCAGCACGTCCTCGATCTGCCGGCCGACCTTGCGGATCGGGTTGAGCGCGGCCCGGGGGTTCTGGAAGATCATGCCGATCTCCCGCCCCCGGAGCCCCGCCATCTCCCGGTCCGACGCCGCGCGAAGATCGACGCCGCCATAGCGGAGCCGCCCCTCTGCGATCCGCCCGCCCCGGTCGAGAATCCGCATGAGCGCATAGGACGTGACGGACTTGCCCGAACCCGATTCCCCGACGACGCCCAGCACCTCCCCCCGCTTCAGCGAAAAGGAGACGCCGCGCACCGCCTTCACGAGGCCGCGGCGCGTGGCGAACTCGACATGAAGATCGTCGATCTCCAGAAACTCGCTCATGTCCGCCGCCTCGGGTCCACCATGTCCCGCAATCCGTCCCCGAGCAGGTTGAAGGTGAAGACGGCGAGCATCAGCGCGAGGCCGGGGAAGATCGCCAGCCACCATTCGCCCGAGACGATGAAATTCGCCCCCTCCGCCACCATGATCCCCCATTCCGGCGTCGGCGGCCTGACGCCGAGCCCGATGAAGGAGAGGCCGGCCGCGTTCAGGATCGCCCAGCCCATGTTGAGCGAGAGCTGCACCATCATCGGCGGCAGCGCGTTCGGGAAGATGTGGAAGGCGAGCACCCGGAAGTCGGAATTCCCCGCCAGCCGCGCCGCCTGTGCGAAGCCCGCCTCCCGCCGGATCGAGACCTCGGCGCGGGCGACGCGGGCGTAGAAGGGCAGGTTGATGATCGCGGTGGCGTAGATGATGTTCTCGATCGTGTTGCCGAGCGCGGCGACGATCCCCATCGCCAGCACGAAGAGCGGAAAGGCCATGATCGTGTCGATCAGCCGCCCCGTCACCGCATCCGTCCACCCGCCCCAATAGCCCGCCGCCGCCCCCATCGCCGCCCCGATGCAGAAGGAGAGCGCGACCGCGGAGACGGAGATCATCAGGTCCAGCCGCGTCGCCACCAGCACCCGGCTGAACACGTCCCGCCCCAGATTGTCCGTCCCGAACCAGTGCGCCGCGCTCGGCGGCTGGAGCGCGCGGGCGGCGTTCGTCTCCAGCGGGTCCCACGGCGCGAGCGCCGGGCCGAAGACGGCGGCGAGGATGAGGAGGAGGAACATCGCGAAGGCGAAGCCCGTCACCGGATTGTCCCGGAGGACATAACCGGCATGGGAGAGGAACCCGCGGGAGCCGGCCATCACGCGCTCCTCGTCCGTGGGTCGATCAGCGTGTAGATCACGTCGATCAGCAGGTTGAGGAGGACGAAGAGCACCGCCATCGCCAGCACGAATCCCTGCACCGCCGCATAGTCCGAGACGACGAGCGCCTCCACGGCATAGGAGCCGATGCCGGGCCAGGCGAAGACCTTCTCCACCAGCACGTTCGCGCCGAGCGTGAAGCTGAACACCATGCCAAGCGTCGTCACCACCGGCAGCATGGCGTTGGAGAAGGCGACGCCGAAGAGCACCTTGCCCGGCGTCAGCCCCGCCGCGCGCGCCGTCCGCACATAATCCGAGGAAAGCGCCTCCAGCATCGCCGCCCGCGCCATGCGGGCGAGGGGCGCGAGCGTGAAGAGCGCGAGCGTGACAGCCGGGAGCGCGAGCTGCGCCAGCGCGCCCCGCATCGTCTCCCAGTCCCCCGCCAGCGCCGCGTCGATGACATAGAAGCCCGTCACCGGCTCCGGCGGAAGATAGAGGAAATCGAGCCGCCCGAGCGGCGAGGGCGCCCAGCCGAGATGGTAGTAGAAGACATAGACGAGCGCGATCCCGGTGAAGAAGGTCGGGAGCGAGACCCCCGCCGTCACCAGCGCCCGGCAGGCATGGTCCACCCATGTCCCCTGCCTTGCCGCGGCGGCGATGCCGAGCGGCACGGCGATCAGCGTAGAGAGCGTCAACGCCGTCAGCGTCAGCTCCAGCGAGGCCGGGAGCCGCCGCGCCAGCTCCTCCGCCACCGGCTGCCCGGTGGAGATCGAGCGCCCGAGATCGAGGCGCATGAGGTCCCCGAGATAGACGAGGAACTGCTCCGGCAGGCTCTTGTCCAGCCCGAGCGCGGCGCGGATCTGGGCGATGGAGGCCTCGTCCGCCGCCGGCCCGGCGAAATAGGCCGCCGGGTCGCCCGGCAGCGCCCGCGTCAGGAGGAAGCTGACGACGATCACGCCGAAAAGCGCCGGCAGCGCCAGCGCCACGCGCTTCAGCACGAGCCGCAGCCGCGGAGGCAGGGCGAAGCCGCGCCCGGCCTGCGCGGCGGGGTCGGGCGCGGCGGCCATCGTCAGGCCCGCTTCCAGCCGCGGATCGTCGGCTGGCGGTGGAACCAGTATTCATAGCCCGTCATGTCGCGATAGGCGGCGTTGACGGCGGGCTGCCAGAGCGCGATGCGCGGAACCTCGTCCCAGGCGATCTCGATCATGCGCTTGCACATCGCGATGTATTCCGGGTCGTCGACCGGGAGATGCAGCGCCTTCGGCACCATCGCCTCGATCTCCTCGTTCCGGTAATTCGCCGAATTGAAGAGGTTCCCTTCGATATAGGCCCAGTAGAAGTAATAGCAGGGATAGTTGAGCCAGCCGCCGAACGTCTCCAGATGCAGCGGCAGCCGCTTCTCCACCAGCGAGGCGGTGCGCCAGTTCGCGCCCGGCACCTTTTCCAGCGGCGCCTTCACGCCGATCTTCGCGAGATTCTCCTGGATGAGCAGCGCGGCGGGCTCCATCCAGTCGGACTGCGAGAGGTCGATGAAGAACGGAACCTCGAACCCGTCCTTGAACCCCGCCTCCTCCAGCAGGGCCTTCGCCCGGTCGAGATCGGTGGAATAGGGGAAGGGCTGCGGCCATTCGATGGTCTCGGGCGTGAAGGACTTGCCCCCGTGCATCGGCACGCCGCGCCCATAGGCGGCGGTCTGGAAGATGTCGTCATAGGGCACGGACCAGGCCACCGCCTGCCGCACCCGCTTGTCCTTGAACGGCTCGAAATTGAGGTTCGTGCCGAGAATGTAGATCGCGTTCTCGATGGGCGTCGTGTTGATCGTCAGCCCCTCTGTCCCCTCCAGCTCCTTCGCGTCCTTGTTCGGGATGTCGAAGCTCATCTGCACGTCGCCGCGCTCGATCAGCGCGCGCCGCGTCGCCTGGCTCGGCACCTCGCGGACGATGACGCGCTGGATTTCCGGCAGCGGGCCGGAGGTCCAGCCGTCATTGCGCTCATAGACGAGCTGCTGGCCCGGGTCCCAGCGGGTGACCTTGAACGGGCCGGAGCCGATCGTATTGCGGTGAACGAACTCCAGCGCCCAGGGGTCCTCCGCCGTCGCGTTCGCCAGCGCGACCTTGCTGTTGAGGATGAAGGGCACCGGCACCGCCATGTCCGGCAGGCTGAGCTTCGAGGGCTGGAGGAGCGTGACGCGGAAGGTGAGGTCGTCCACCGCCTCGAACTGCTCCGGCGAGTTGAGCCCGCCCGCCTTCATCTGCGTCGTCGGGAAACCGCCGACCGTCACCGCCCGGTCATAGGACCACTTGACGTCCTGCGCCGTGATCGGCGTCCCGTCCTGGAACTTGCCCTCGGGCCGGAGCTTGAAATCGATCACCAGCCCGTCCTCGGAGAAGGACCAGCTTTCGGCGACTTCGGGAACTATGGTCGCGTAGTCATAGCTCAGCGAACCGTCCGGCAGCGTCTTGACGCCGAAGCCCACGAGCCGGTCATAGGCGTTGACGGCGACCTGGTAGGAGGGGCGGTTCGTGCCCGTCCGGTGCAGGTCGAGGCTGTTGATCGTCTGCCCCATCACCATCACGATGCTGTCGCCCGCCGCGGAGGCGGGCAGCGCCCGGAGGAAGGGGAGCATGGAGGCGGAGAGCGTCGCCGCCCCGCCAGCCTTGAGGAAATTCCGTCTGTTCATCGCCTTCTCCTGTCGTTCGCCGGCCTCGGAGCGGGCCGGTCAGTCAAGTATCTCCACGGGTTCGGTCCACTGGATCAGCACCACGCAGCCCTCGTCCGAGCGCACGGAATGGATCGAGCCCGGCGTGTTCACGATCAGCGCGCCCGCCGCATGGCGCCCGCGCTCGTCCTCCTGCGCGCCTTCGAGCACGAGCACGGTTTCGAGCGCGGGGTGGCGGTGGCGCGGCACCGCGGCGCCGGGCGCATAGCGGAGGAGCGCGAGCGCCGGCGCCCCCTCGACGAGATGCGCGATCTCCACGCCCTCGCGGAACGGGCCGAAGGCGCAATCGCGCCAGCCGCCGGAAAGGAGCGCGGGGAGAGCGAAGGGTTCAGCCATCGAGCGCCTCCAGAATGTCGGAGACAGGCGCCGTCCACCCCACGATCCCGCCCTGCGCGCGGATCATGGCGAGCGTCGCCGCCTTGAATTCGGGGAAGTAGCTTTCCGTCGCCTCCTCCGCGAGGAGGCACTCGAAGCCGCGGTCGTTCGCCTCACGCATCGTCGTCTGCACGCATACCTCCGTCGTGACGCCGGCGAAGACGAGCTGGCGGATTCCGTGAGTTTCGAGAATTTCGGGAAGTTTGGTTGCGTAGAACGCGCCCTTCCCCGGCTTGTCGATCACAGCCTCGCCGGGCAGGGCCGCGCAGGCCGGCACGATCTCCGCGCCGGGCTCGCCCGCGATCAGGATCCGCCCCATCGGCCCCGGGTCCCCGATCCGGAGCGAGGGTGTGCCGCGGAGCCGCTTCGCGGGCGGGCAATCGGAAAGGTCCGGCCGGTGGCATTCCCGCGTGTGGATCACCGGGCGGCCCGCCGCGCGGAACCCCGCGATCAGCCGCGCCGCGGGCTCCACCGCCGCCTGCAGCAGGCTCACATCGTTCCCTAGCGCTGCGCCGAAGCCGCCGGGCTCGATGAAGTCCCGCTGCATGTCGATCACGATCAGCGCGACCGCATCGCGCCTGAGCGGAAAGTCGAAGGGGAGCGCGCGCATCAGTGCTTCCCCGCCATGCGCCGGCCGATCTCCGCCCGGTCCGCCGCCGCCGCCGCGGCCTCATAGGCGATCCGCCCCTCGGACATAACGAGCACCCGGTCCGCAAGGTCGAGAATCTCGTCGAGGTCCTCGCTGATGAGCAGAACCGCCGCCCCCGCATCCCGCGCCGCGGCGATCCGGGCGCGGATTTCCCCGGCGGCGCCGAAATCGAGCCCGAAACACGGGTTGGCGCAGATGAGAAGCCGCACATCCCCCGTCAGCTCCCGCGCCAGCGCGGCCCGCTGCACATTGCCCCCGGAAAGCGTGGAGATCGGCGCGTCGATGCTCGCGCATTTGACGTTGAACGCCTTCACCAGCGGCTCCGCCGCCCGGCGGAGGCGGGAGGGGGAGAGCCAGAACCGGCCGCCCTCGTCGAAGGCGCGGAAGGCGACGTTCTCCGCCACCGACATGCCGGGCGCGCAGGCGTTCCGCAGCGGCTCCTCCGGCAGCCAGCGCACGCCATGCGCCGAAGCCTCGCCCCGCGTCGCGCCGAAGGGCGCGCCCATCACGACGACGCGCCCGGCCTCCTTCGGCCGCTGCCCGGCCAGCGCCTCCACCAGCTCCATCTGCCCGTTGCCCGAAATGCCGGCGATCCCGACGATCTCCCCCGCCCGAACCTCCAGCGCGGAGATGTCGATGGACTTGAGGCCCGACCGATCCCGCGCCCGCACGCCTTCGACCGAAAGCGCCGCCGCGCCGGGCGTTCGCCCAGTCCGCGCCGGCGGTCGGGCCGGCGGCGCGCCGATCATCATCTCCGCCATCGCCTCATGGGAAAGATCGCCCGCGCGCCCGCCGCCCGCATGGCGGCCCCGGCGGAGCACCGTCACCTCGTCGCAGAAGGCGTCCACCTCGCGGAACTTGTGGGTGATCATCAGCACCGTGATCCGCCCCTCCGCCGCCAGCGCGCGGATATAGCCGAGCGCCTCGTCCGCCTCCGCCTGCGTCAGCACGCTGGTCGGCTCGTCGAGGATGAGGAAGCGCCGCCCGAGATAGAGCTGCTTCAGGATTTCGAGCCGCTGCCGCTCCCCCGCCGCCAGCCGGCCCACCGGCGTCCCGAGCGGGGCGCGGAAGGGCATCCGGTCCATGAAGGCTTCGAGCGCCTCGCGCTCCTTCCCCCAGTCGATCACCGAAGGCGCGTCCGCCCGCGCGATCACGAGGTTCTCCGCCGCGTTCAGCGAGGGGACGAGCGTGAAATGCTGGTAGACCATGCCGAGCCCGAGCGCATGCGCGTCCCGCGGGCTGCCGATCTCGACCTCGCGGCCGCCGACCATGATCTGCCCCGCGCTCGGCCGCTGCACGCCCATCACGCATTTGACGAGCGTGGACTTCCCCGCCCCGTTCTCCCCCAGCAGCGCATGGACCGTGCCGGGCGCGACACGCAGCGAGACGTCCTCCAACGCCGTGAACGCGCCGAAGCGCATGGTCAGCCCCACCGTCTCCAGCCCCGGCGCGCCGAGTTGGGTGGCGGCGGCGAGCGTCACGAAATCGCCCCGATCAGCGCCGCGCTGGAGGCGACGGCGCCAAAGACGCCGCCCTGCATCGTCACCATCTTCACCGCGGCGTCATGGTTCCCCCGGTCCGTCGCGCCGCAGCAATCCTCGAGGAGGAGGCATTCGAAGCCGCGGTCGTTCGCCTCACGCATCGTCGTGTGGACGCAGACATCGGTGGTGATCCCGGTCAGGATCAGGTTGTCGATCCCCCGCGTTCGGAGCATCAGCTCAAGGTCCGTCGCGCAGAAGCTGCCCTTGCCCGGCTTGTCGATCACCGGCTCGCCGGGGAGGGGGCTCAGCTCCTTGATGATCTCCCATCCCGGCTCCCCGCGCACGAGGATGCGCCCGCAGGGCCCCGCATCCCCGATCCCCGCGCCGATCTGGCGGGAGCGCCAGCGCTTGTTGGCGGGCAGGTCCGCAAGGTCCGGCCGGTGCCCCTCCCGCGTATGGAACACATGCCCGCCCCAGGCGCGCATCGCGGCGAGTACGGCCTTGATCGGCCCGATGGGCGCCCGCGTCAGCGAGAGGTCATAGCCCATCTTGTCCACATAGCCGCCGGGCCCGCAGAAATCCGTCTGCATGTCGATGACGATGAGCGCGGTGTTCTCCGGCCGGAGGTCCCCGTTCCAGGGCCAGAGATAGGGGTTCGCCTTCACCGCCCCTTCGATCATGTCCTTCATGCGATCCTCCTACCGGTTGAAGCCGAGCGCGGCGGGCGCGCCGGCGAGGCTGCGGGCGGGCGAGCTGGCGGCGATGAGGAGGCCGAGCGTCAGGAGATAGGGCGCCGCGCCGAAAAGATGCCGCCCCTCCGTGACGCCGACCGATTGCAGCGCCGGCCCGAGCGCGCCCGCGCCGCCGAAGAGCAGCGCCGCCCAGAAGCAGTTGACCGGGCTCCACCGCGCGAAGATCACGAGCGCGACCGCCATGAGCCCCTGGCCGGAGGAAATCCCCTCGTTCCAGCTCCCGGGATAGTAAAGCGAGAGATGCGCGCCGCCGACGCCCGAGAGCGCGCCCCCCGCCATCGTCGCCAGCGTCCGCACGCGGAGCGGGTCGACGCCGAGCGCCCGCGCCGGCTCCGCCCCGTCCCCCACCACGCGGACGATGAGGCCGGCCCGAGTCGCCCGGAACATCCAGGCCATGACAACGGCGAGGATCGCGCCCACGATGAAGAGCGCATTGACCTCCAGCGCCGCCCGCACCTGCGGAATGTCGGACCAGAAGCCGAGCGGAACCGCCGGCAATTGCGGCGCAACCGGCTGGACGTAGGCCTTGCCGAAGAAGAAGGCGAGGCCCATGCCGAGCAGCATCAGCGCGATGCCGATGGCGATGTCGTTGACCCCGCGAAGCCCGCAGATCGCGCCGTGCACAAGCCCGAACCCCGCGCCCGCGAAGGCCGCCGCGCCGACGCCGAGCCAGGGCGAGCCGGTCTCGTAGGCCACCGCATAGGCCGTCATCGCGCCGAAGATCAGCGTGCCCTCGAGCCCGAGATTGATCCGCCCCGAACGCTCCGTCAGGCACTCGCCGAGCGCGACGAAGAGGAAAGGCGTCGAGACGCGGATCGCCCCTGCGAGGATCGCGAGCGGAACGCCCCAGAGACCAAGCTCCTCCCCGGTCACCGCGCGGCCCCCGGCAAGCGCCCGCGCATCGTCTCCCCGAGCAGGATGGCGACGAAGACCATCCCCTCCAGAACGAGGATCGTCGCGTCCGGCAGGCCCATCCGCCGCTGCACCAGCCCGCCCGAAGCCTCCAGCCCGCCGACAAGGACAGCCGCGGGGATGATCGCGAGCGGGTTGTGCCGCGCGAGGAAGGCGATGAGGATGCCGGACCAGCCGTAGCCCGCCAGCAGCGAGGCGTTGGCCGAACCGTGGATCGCCGCGACCTCGAAGAAGCCCACCAGCCCCGCCGCCGCCCCGCCGAGCGCCGCGAAGCCGACGATCAGCGCGCCGACGGGCAGCCCCTGCAATTGCGCCGCCCGCACGTTCCCGCCCGCGATCCGCGCCGCAAAACCCCAGCGCGTCCGCTCGATCAACACCCATGCGAGGAGGCAGGCGAGCACGCCCGCCGCGAGCCCCCAATGCACCCCGATCCCCGGAATCTCGCCGACGCGCGCGGCGTCGGGGATCGGCGCGGTGGAGGGCTTGTTGAGGCTCGCCGGGTCGCGGAGCGGCCCCTCGACGATGTGGTTGAAGAGCGCGATGGCGAGATAGGCGAGGAGGAGGGAGGAGATCGTCTCGTTCACCCCCCGCGCATGGCGAAGCCAGCCCGCGAGCCCGATCCAGAGCCCGCCCGCCGCCGCCGCGGCGACCACCGCCGGCGCCGCCATGCCGGTCGCCGTCGCCGCTGCCGCGGCGGCGAGCCCGCCGCGCCCGATCGCGCCCTCCCCGCCGATCACCACAAGCCCGAGCCGGGCCGGGAGCGCAACGCAGAGCGCGGCGAGGAGCAGCGGCGCGGCGCGGGAAAGCGTGTTCTCCCAGGAGAACGCCGTGCCGAACCCGCCGCGCCAGACGAGGGAGAAGAACTCGGCCGGCGAATGGCCAAGCGCGAGG
>JAUIDE010000194.1 GCA_030429105.1 Alphaproteobacteria bacterium | reverse complement strand
CGCCGTCGCCGCGGCGAAGGCGCGGGGCGAGGCGCTCGCGCGGGAGTAGATCGCGCTTCGCGGAAAAGTCGTCGACAGCTGCGCCCAAGCGGCCCTAACCTCCGCCCAACCCGCAAAGACGGGAGCAATGGAGGAAACGCAATGACCGACCGCATGCGCTTCGGGATATTCTTGGCGCCGTTCCACAAGCCGGGGATCAACCCCACCCTCGCCCTCGAACAGGACCTCGAACTCGTCCAGTGGCTCGACCGCTGCGATTATGACGAAGTCTGGTTCGGGGAGCATCACTCCGCCGGCTCCGAAATCTCGGCGAGCCCGGAGATCATGATCGCCGCCTCCGCGCCCCGCACGCGGCGCATCCGGCTCGGCACCGGCGTCGTCTCCGTCAGCTATCACAACCCGCTCTGGGTCGCGGAGCGGATCGTGCAGCTCGACCACCTCACCCGCGGCCGCGCCATGCTCGGCCTCGGGCCCGGCTCCCTGCCGACGGACGCGGCGATGATCGGCCTCAGCCAGGCGGAGACGCGCGGGCTGCTGGCGGACGGGCTGGACATCATCACCCGCCTCCTCCGCTCCGAGGAGCCGGTGAATTTCGAGAATGACCGCTGGGTGCTGAAGGACGCGCGCCTGCATCTCCGCCCCTATTCCAACTTCGACCTAGCGACCGCCGCCGTCGCCTCCCCCACCGGGCCGAAGCTCGCCGGGCGCTACGGCACCGGCATGATCTCCATCGGCGCGACGACCGCGGCGGGGTTCGACGCGCTGGCGCTCCACTGGGACGTGATCGAGGCGGAGGCGAAGCATTACGGCCAGAAGGTCGACCGCTCCAAATGGCGTCTCGTCGGCCTCTGCCACATCGCGGAGACGGCGGAGCAGGCCCGGCGGGACGTGGAATACGGGATCGAGCACTGGTTCAACTACTTCCAGGAAATCGCCGCCTTCCCGCAGATGTCCATGCCCGGCCAGAACGCGAAGGAGATGATCGACTTCATCAACGATTCGGGCTTCGGCGCCATCGGCACGCCCGAAATGTGCCGCGCGCAGATCGACCGGCTCTGGGCGCAGTCGAACGGCGGCTTCGGCGCCTATCTCATGCTCGCCCACAACTGGGCGAATTTCGATGCGACGCGGCGGAGCTACGAGTTGATCGCGCGGGAGGTCTTCCCGCATTTCCAGGGCCAGCACCGCTCCACGATGGAGGCCGCGATCCGCGCGCAGAAGATGCGCCCCGCCCTCGCCGCCGTTCACGAGAAGGCGGTGGAGGATGCGAAGTCCCGCTACGCGGCGGAGACGGCGAGCCGCGGCGCCGCCGCCGAGTAGCCGCGGGCGAGGCGCATCGCCTCTGCGAAAAGCGCCCGCTCCCCCTCGATGCTGAGCGCGGCGGCGGCCATCTCCGCCGCCGCCCAGACAGGGCGGTGATCCGACTCCGTCGGCTCCGCGACCCGCCTCACCGCGGCGCAGAGCCAGACATGGCAGATCTTCTCCGCATGGAACCCGTATTCCGGCATGTAGGTGAAGCGGCGATAAGCGCCGACGCGGCGGAGCGGGCGGATGCGCCAGCCGGTCTCCTCCATCGCCTCCCGATGAAGGGCCTGAAGCGGCGACTCGCCCGGGTCGACACCGCCGCCCGGCAGCGCCACCTCTTCGCCCGGGCTCTCGTTGAGCGCGAGGAGCACCTCCCCGCCCCTGACGACGACGCCATAGGCGCCGGGGCGCATCCGGTGCCGCACGCCGGGCCGCGGCCAGTCTCCGAATCTCCGCATCGCGTTCTCCCCTGTCGCGCTTGACCCTCGCCGCGCCGCGCCGCAGCTTCAAGGCCGCGGTTTGCGCCGCAGGCAATCGCACGTGAGGCTGTGAAGTCATTCCACGACAGACACCTCGCACCCCGTCTCCAGAAGCGCCCGGCTGATCTGACCCGCGTCAGATCAGCCCGCGCCCGCCGCCCCCCGGCGGGCGCGAGTCCGCGCCCACCGCGGCGTGCGCCGGCTGATCTTCGACCGACGCGGCGGCTTGGCGCCCCTCGCCCTCCGGCCTTCGCCTCCGGGCG
>JAUIDE010000008.1 GCA_030429105.1 Alphaproteobacteria bacterium | reverse complement strand
CCGCCGAGCAGCTCTTGCGGGCCGGCCACGTCGACGAAGGGATCGCGCTGCTGGAGACGGGGCTGCGCTCGATCGACGCGCCGGTCCCGCAGCGTGACACGAGCGCGGTGTTGTCGCTGGTCCGGCGCCGCGCCCGACTCCTCCTGCGCGGAACACACTTCGTGGAGCGCGGGGTGCGGGACGTCGAGGCGTTCCACGGGCGGGAGGGGGCCGTCTGGCGCGTCTCCGTGAAGCCGTCGGACGGGCCGCTTCTCGTCTCGGCGCTGAAGGCGCAAGGGGAGTTCGCGGCGCTCTACGATTGGGGCGGCGGGCTCGTCTGGCTGCTGACGGCGGAGGAGGGCGACGCGGGCGCGGCGGCGATCCGGGCCGAGACCCGGACGCGGGGCGGGCATGCCACGCTCGTCCGCGGCTCCGCGGCGACGCGCGCTGCGGTCGAGCCCTTCGAACCGGCCGCGCCGGGGATCGCGGCGCTGGAGGCGCGGCTCCGGGCGGCCTTCGATCCGAAATCAATCCTGAACCCGGGCCGGATGGGACCGTGAGGGAGAGGACGCCCATGTTGCCGCAGGCCGCCCTGATCGCCCTCGCCTCCGCCGCCGCCTTCGGCGCGCTCACGCTCATGTCCGACCGCAAGCGCGGCGCGTTCCTTGCGCAGGTCGGGCTTGCCTTCGCCGCTTCGCTGGTCTTCGTGGCGATCATCGCGGACGGCCCTGTCCTCGGCGTCGAGCCCGAGGGCCTCGCCGCCTTCGCGGTCGGGCTCATCTCGGCGGCCGCGGCGGGGATGCTCTACCATCTCTATCTCGGCCGGTTCGAGCGGGTCTGGGCGGCGAGGGGGGTGTTCTCCGCCGTCTATCTCGCCCTGTCGGCGATGTTCGGCCTCGTCTTCGCCTCCCTCATCTGAAAGCGCGGCCATGCAAACCTCATTCACCGAAGAGCAGCTAGAGGTTCCTGCGATCAAGCGGTCGAACCAGATCCTTCGGACCTGTGTCCATTGCGGGTTCTGCACGGCGACCTGCCCGACCTATCAGGTGCTGGGGGACGAGCTCGACAGCCCCCGCGGACGCATCTACCTCATAAAGGACATGCTGGAGAAAGGGCGGCCGGCGGACGAGAAGACGGTGAAGCATATCGACCGCTGCCTCTCCTGCCTCGCCTGCATGAGCACCTGCCCTTCGGGCGTCCACTACATGCATCTCGTCGATCATGCGCGGGAGTATATTGAGGAGACCTATCGCCGGCCGCTTGGCGACCGGGCGCTGCGCTGGCTGCTCGCGCGGATCCTGCCCTATCCGATGCGGTTTCGCTTCGCGATGTTGGGGGCGCGGTTCGCGAAGCCCTTCGCGTTTCTCCTGCCGGGCAAGCTCCGCTCCATGGTCGCCTTCGCGCCTTCCTCCACGCCGCCGCCGAGCCGGATGGAGGAGCCGCAGGTCCACAAGGCGGAGGGCGAGCGGCGGATGCGGGTCGCGCTGATGACGGGCTGCGCGCAGCGGGCGCTCAACACCGACATCAACGAGGCGACGATCCGGCTTCTCACCCGGCTCGGCTGCGACGTGGTGATCGCGGAGGGTGCGGGGTGCTGCGGCGCGCTCACGCATCACATGGGCAAGACGAAGGAGAGCCATGCGACGGCGGCGCGGAACATCGACGCCTGGTCGCGGGAGATGGCGGGGGAGGGGCTGGACGCGATCGTCATCAACACCTCCGGCTGCGGCACGACGGTGAAGGATTACGGGCACATGTTCCGGACGGACGGCGCCTATGCGGAGAAGGCGGCGAGGGTGGCGGGATTGGCGAAGGATGTCTCGGAAGTCCTCGTGAAGCTCGCGCCGGAGCCGACGGGCGCGGCGCCGGGGATGCGGGTCGCCTATCATGCGGCCTGCTCGCTCCAGCATGGGCAGCAGATCAAGGATCATCCGAAGACGCTCCTCAGGAAAATGGGGTTCGAGGTCGTGGAGCCGGCGGAGGGGCATCTCTGCTGCGGGTCGGCGGGGACATACAACCTGATGCAGCCAGAGATCAGCGCGCAGCTGAAGGCGCGGAAGGCGGCGAACCTGGCGGCGACGAAGCCGGAGGTGATCTCCGCCGGGAATATCGGCTGCATGATGCAGATCGGCTCGGCGATGGAGGTTCCCGTCGTCCATACGGTCGAGCTGATCGACTGGGCGACGGGCGGGCCGAAGCCGCCCAGCTTGTGCTGAGGGTTCTGCTCCTCCTGCTCCTGCCTCTCGCCGCGGCGGCGGAGGGGCGGGCTCTGCTGCCCGCGCATGAGCAGGGGGCGTGGAATGCGGCGGGGCGGCTCAATCTCGGCGGCGGGTTCTGTTCGGGCGCGCTGATCGCGCCCGATCTCGTCGTCACCGCCGCGCATTGCCTCTATGCGCCGCGGACCGGGGTGAAGCGGCTGCCGGAGCGGCTGACCTTCGTCGCGGGCTACCGGATGATGAAGCATCAGGGCTTCGCCAAGGCGGCGCGGTTCGTGATCCACCCCGATTACGTCTTCGACCCGGAGGCGGGGATGGACGAGATCGCCGCCGATCTCGCGCTCGTGCGGCTGGCGGAGCCGCTGGCGCCGGCGCCCTTCGGGATCGCCCCGGGGATCGAGAAGGGCGACGAGGTGACGATCCTCTCCTATGCGCGGGACCGGCCGGAAATCCCTTCCCTGCAATCGCCCTGCGGCGTGCTCGCGCGGCGGGGCGCGGTGGCGGTGCTGGATTGCGACGTGACCTGGGGCGTATCCGGCGCGCCGGTCTTCCGGCGGGTGGACGGGGAGTGGCGCATCGTCGCCGTCATCTCCGCGATGGGGCAATGGCGCGGGGAGAAAGCCGCCTTCGCCGTGGCGCTCGACGCGGCGCTCGGGCCGGTTCTGGCGGCGGATTGAGGGGCGATTTCGGCGGATAACCATGGTTATCGGCCTCGGAGCCCTGATTCTAAAAGAAAAAAGTCGTGATCGATTGTTTCAGGCGTGGCGAGGGGCGGCTGCGCCCCTCTCCCCATCCCTCTCCCCGGCGGGGAGAGGGAGCCGGTTGCGCGGGGCGGTGGCGGCGCTCTTGAAGCGGGGTTTTCGGCTTCCTAACTCACTGATGTCGGGCGCCCGGACGGGGCCCGGCGAAACGTAAGGAGGCGCCGCCCGGCAGGGGGCGCCGCATCAGGATCGCTCCAAGGAGGACAACTGACATGCGCACGTTCGACCTTTCCCCGCTCTATCGCTCCACCGTCGGCTTCGACCGCTTCGCCAACCTGCTCGACCAGGTGCTGACGACCGAGGGCGCGCAGCCTTCCTATCCGCCCTACAACATCGAGAAGACGGGCGATAACGCCTATCGCATCACGCTCGCCGTCGCCGGTTTCGGCATGGGCGACCTCGACATCGAGGCGCGCGAGGGCGTGCTGTTCGTCAAGGGCGGCAAGGCGCAGGAGCAGGGCGAGAACGCCCCCGTCTATCTCCACCGCGGCATCGCAGAGCGGAGCTTCGAGCGCCGCTTCCAGCTCGCCGACCATGTCCGCGCCACGGGCGCCACCATGGAGAACGGGCTTCTCCATATCGACCTCGTCCACGAGGTTCCGGAGGCGCTGAAGCCGCGGAAGATCGAGATCGGTGGGATGAAGACCATCGAAGGAAAGGGCAAGGGCCGCGCCGACGCCTGAGCCGCGGCGACAAGCCTGATGATTCTGCGCGCGCCGGGCGACCGGCGCGCGTTTCGCGTTACGGGTGGCAAGTCACAGGCGCTTGTTCCGTAACGCTTCCTCCGGAATTTCGAAAATCCGCCCTTACGGCGCTTGACCGCGGCAAGAATGCTGCGCACTTTCCGCCCGCTCTGACATAAAATGACAGAGGGCCCGCAACGACGGGCGAACAGGGAGGGTTCAGCTTGGGCGACCATGTCGCGCCGCCGGAGGCGCTCGATACGCTGCCGAAAATCCTCGACTGGAACGCGACCGCGCGCGCCGGCCTGCCGGCGAGCCGGGAAAAGGCGTTCGGCATCTGGCAGAGCTTCACCTGGGCCGAGGTGCGGGAGGAGGCGCGCGCCTTCGCGCTCGGCCTCCTCAATCTCGGCCTCGCGCCCGGGGACCGGGTGGCGATCGTGGGGGAGAACCGGCCGCGGCTCTACTGGGCGATGGCGGCGAGCCAGATGTGCGGCGCGGTGCCCGTGCCCGTCTATCAGGACAGCGTGGCCGAGGAGATGCAATACGTTCTCGACCATGCCGGCGCCCGCTTCGCCGTGGTCGAGAACCAGGAGCAGGTCGACAAGCTCCTTTCGGTGAAGGACCGTCTGCCCGCGCTCGAACGGATGATCTATGTCGAGCCGCGCGGGCTCCGGCGCTATGACCATGAGCGGCTCCACGCCTTCGGCGAGGTGCAGGCGCGCGGCCGCGCGGGGGCGGACCGGGCGGAGGAACTCGACGCGCTGATCGCCTCCGCCAAGGGCGCCGACACCTGCGTGATGCTCTACACCTCCGGCACGACGGGCAAGCCCAAGGGCGTCGTGCTGAGCCATGACAACATTCTCTCCGCAGCCCGCTCCTCCTCCGTCTTCGACGATCTTTGCGCCGCGGACAGCGTGCTCGCCTATCTGCCGATGGCCTGGGTTGGCGACTTCATCTTCTCGATGGGGCAGGCCTATGTCTGTGGCTTCTCCGTCGCCTGCCCGGAAAGCGCGGAGACGATGCTCTCCGACCTCAAGGAGATCGGGCCGACCTATTTCTTCGCGCCGCCGCGGGTGTTCGAGAATCTGCTGACGAGCGTGACGATCCGGATGGAGGATGCGGGGAAGCTGAAGAAATGGCTCTTCCGCACCTTCATGGACCATGCGAAGCGCGTCGGCCCCGACATTCTGGACGGGAAGCCGGTGGGCTTCATGGACCGGCTGAAATACCGGCTCGGCGATCTTCTGGTCTATGGCCCGCTGAAGAACACGCTCGGCATGTCCCGCGTCCGGCTCGGCTACACGGCGGGCGAGGCGATCGGGCCCGAGATCTTCCAGTTCTACCGCGCGCTCGGCGTGAACCTGAAGCAGCTCTACGGGCAGACGGAAGCCTCCGTCTTCATCACCATGCAGCCGAATGGCGAGGTGCGGGCGGACACGGTCGGCGTGCCGAGCCCTGGCGTGGAACTCCGGATCGACGAGAAAGGGGAGGTCTGGTACCGCTCCCCGGGCGTCTTCGTCGAGTATTACAAGCAGCCCGAGAAGACCGCCGAGACCAAGGATGCGGAGGGCTGGGTCGCCACCGGCGACGCCGGCTTCATCGAGGAGGGGACGGGCCACCTTCGCATCATCGACCGCGCCAAGGATGTGGGGAAGATGGCGGACGGCTCGCTCTTCGCGCCCAAGTTCATCGAGAACAAGCTGAAATTCTTCCCCGACATCCTCGAGGCGGTGGTGTTCGGCGCGGGGCGGGATATGTGCTGCGCCTTCGTCAACATCGATCTCGGCTCTGTCGGCAACTGGGCGGAGCGGAACAACATCGCCTACGCCTCCTATACCGAGCTGGCGCAGCATCCGCGCGTCTACGAGACGATCCGGGCGCATGTGGAGGCGGTGAACCGCTCGCTGGCGGAGGACCCGATGCTGGCGGGCGGGCAGATCCACCGCTTCGTCGTGCTCCACAAGCAGCTCGACGCCGATGACGGCGAGCTGACGCGGACGCAGAAGGTGCGGCGGACGATCATCGCGGACCGCTATGCGCCGATCATCGAGGCGCTCTATTCCGGGGCGAAGGAGGTCTTCGCCGAAACGGAAGTGACCTATGAGGACGGGCGGAAGGGCAAGATCAGCGCGACGCTGAGGATCGAGGATGCGGCGGTCGTTTCCGCCCAGCGGAGGGCGGCGGCGTGAAGGACATGGGGCAGGGCTTCGTGACGCCGGACGGGCGGCGGATCGGCGGGCCGGTGATGGAGGTGAAGAACATCACGCTCCGCTTCGGCGGCGTCACCGCGCTTTCCGACATTTCCTTCGACATCCGGGAAGGCGAGGTGCGGGCGATCATCGGGCCGAACGGCGCCGGCAAATCCTCCATGCTCAACGTCATCAACGGCTTCTATCATCCGCAGGAGGGCGAGGTCTGGTTCCGCGGCCAGAAGCGCGGGCCGATGAAGCCGCACCAGATCGCGCATCAGGGCATCGCCCGGACCTTCCAGAACATCGCGCTCTTCAAGGGCATGTCGACGCTGGACAACATCATGTCCGGCAGGCTGACGAAGATGAAGGCCTCGATGTTCAGCCAGGCCTACTGGTTCGGCGCGGCGGAGCGGGAGGAGACGGAGCATCGGGAGGCGGTCGAGCGGATCATCGACTTCCTCGAGATCCAGGCGATCCGCAAGACGCCGGTGGGGCGGCTGCCCTACGGGCTCCAGAAGCGGGTGGAGCTGGGGCGGGCGCTGGCGGCGGAGCCTTCGCTCCTCCTCCTCGACGAGCCGATGGCGGGCATGAACGTGGAGGAGAAGGAGGACATGAGCCGCTTCATCCTCGACGTGAACGACGAGTTCGGGACGACCATCGCGCTCATCGAGCACGACATGGGCGTGGTGATGGACATTTCCGACCGCGTGGTGGTGCTCGACTATGGCCGCAAGATCGGGGACGGGCCGCCGGACGAGGTGCGGAACGACCAGGCGGTGATCGACGCCTATCTGGGGGTGCCGCATGAATAGGGGTCTTTCCGCGGCGCTGGCGGGCGCGCTCGGCCTCGTCGCGGCTCCCGCCCTCGCCGCCGACGATGTGGCGGCGGAGTTCGTCCGCTGGTTCCAGGAACGCTGCGCGCGGCCGATCCAGGCGGGGCTGCATCCGGTGACGGAGGGGCTGGCCCCCGCCGCGCCGGAAATCGCGGCGCGCTTCCCGACCGTGCCGGGCTACGCCGACCTCGAAGGGCGCAGGCTCGCCTATTGGGCCGCGCCGGGGGACGCTTCGGGCGCGCTCATCCTCGTCGTCGAGGAGACGGCGAAGAGCGAGCGCTGCGCCGTCGTCACGCGCGAATTCACGGCGGCGCGGTTCGCGCGGCTGATGAAGGAGACCTATCCCGACTATGTCGGGCAGGCGGCGGACGAGGCGGTGATCAACGCCCGCGCCTTCCTCGAGGACCCGAGCGGGCAGGGCCGCAGCCTCGTCTATTCCTCCTACCATGACGCCCAGCACGGGGTTTCCGCCGGGGTCGTCTCCATGAGCGAGGCCGAGTGATGGATCCCGTCGTTCTCAACACGCTGGAAGTGATCCTGAACGGGCTGATGGCGGGGGTAATGTATTCGCTCGTCGCGCTCGGCTTCGTGCTGATCTTCAAGGCCTCGGGCATCTTCAACTATGCGCAGGGCGTGATGGCGCTCTTCGCGGCGCTGACTCTGGTGGGGTTGCAGACGGGGCAGGTGCCTTTCGCGCATCTCATCAACGCGATCTTCGGGACGCAGCTGCATCATTTCGGCTGGGAGCTGCCCTCGATCCTCGCCATTCTCGGCTCGATGGCGGTGATGATCCTCTTCGCCTTCCTCGTGGAGCGCTACATCCTCAAGCATCTGGTGAACCAGGAGCCGATCATCCTCTTCATGGCCACCATCGGCCTCGCCTTCTTCATGGAGGGGTTCGGGGACCTGATGTGGGGCGCCGACATCAAGAAGCTCGATGTCGGCCTGCCGCAGGGCGGCTCCTTCTGGCTGGAGGAGCAGACGGCGGGCTGGGCCTCCGAGGGCTCCGACTATTACGGGATGTATATCGACGTGCTGGACGTCTGGGCGACGATGATCGCGGTGGCGCTCGTCGTCGCCCTCACGCTCTTCTCGCAATACACCAAGACGGGCCGTGCGCTCCGCGCGGTTGCGGACGATCATCAGGCGGCGCTCTCCGTCGGCATCTCGCTCCGCGCGATCTGGGTGATCGTCTGGGCCATTGCGGGGTTCGTGGCGCTGGTGGCGGGGATCATGTGGGGCGCGAAGCTGGGCGTGCAGTTTTCGCTCTCGCTCATCGCGCTGAAGGCGCTCCCCGTCCTGATGCTTGGCGGTTTCACCTCGATCCCCGGCGCCATCGTCGGCGGGCTCATCATCGGGGTGGGGGAGAAGCTCTTCGAGTTCGCCATCGGCCCGATGATCGGCGGCGCGACGGAGAACTGGTTCGCCTACATGCTGGCGCTCCTCTTCCTCGTCTTCCGCCCGCAGGGGCTCTTCGGCGACAAGATCATCGAGAGGGTGTGAGATGTTCTACCGCGAGGCCGGAGACTTCAAGACGTCCTACCCGGCGGACGCCGCGACCTTTCCCATCGCCTTCGACCGCTGGCGCTATTTCCTCGTGATCGGCTTCGCCTTCCTCGTCGTGCCGTTCATCATCAACGACTACTGGGAAAAGGCGATCCTGCTGCCGTTTCTGATCTATGCGCTGGCGGCGATCGGGCTGAACATCCTCACCGGCTATTGCGGGCAGGTCTCCCTCGGCACGGGCGGGTTCATGGCCTGCGGGGCCTTCGCCTGCTACAAGCTGATGACGGCTTTCCCCGACCTTAACATCTTCTTCATCATCCTGCTTTCGGGCGGGATCACGGCCTGCGTGGGGCTGCTCTTCGGCCTGCCCTCGCTCCGGATCAAGGGCTTCTATCTCGCGGTGGCGACGCTTGCGGCGCAGTTCTTCCTCGTCTGGCTCTTCAACAAGGTGCCGTGGTTCTACAACTATTCCGCCACGGGGCAGATCACGGCGCCGGAGCGGACGATCTTCGGCGTCGCGGTGACGGGGCCGGAGAGCCCGGCCTGGGCGACCTATCTCTTCTGCCTCGTCTTCGTCTTTGTCTTCGCCTGGGTGGCGCGGAACCTGACGCGCGGGCGGAACGGGCGGGAATGGATGGCGATCCGCGACATGGACATCGCGGCGGAGATCATCGGCGTCAATCCGCTGAAGGCGAAGCTGACGGCCTTCGCCGTCTCCTCCTTCTATGTCGGGCTTGCGGGCGCGCTCTTCTTCTCCGTCTATCTCGGCGCGGCGGAGGTGGGGGAGGCGTTCAACATCGACAAGTCCTTCCTCGTCCTCTTCATGATCATCATCGGCGGGCTCGGCTCCATCTTCGGCTCTTTCGTCGGCGCGGCCTTCATGGTGCTGCTGCCGGTGCTGCTGAAGAACACGCTGGTGGGGTCGCTCGGATGGCCCTCGGACCTCGCGCAGCATCTCCAGCTCCTGATCGTCGGGCTGCTGATCGTCGGCTTTCTGATCGTGGAGCCGCACGGGCTGGCGCAGCTCTGGCGGCTCGCCAAAGAAAAACTTCGGCTCTGGCCCTTCCCGCACTAGGATGGCCGGACCGCGAGACCCCGGGGCAGCCGGGGCCGGACTATGCAAAGTGAACCCTCAGGGAGGACTGACCAAGATGAAAACGGGCGCTTTCACCGCGATGGCGGCGGCGACGATGCTGGCGGCCGCGCCGGCCCTCGCCGACCTCGTCATCCCCACGCTGAACTACCGCACCGGCCCCTATGCGCCGAGCGGCATCCCCTATGCGGACGGCTTCTCCGACTATCTCCGGCTCCTGAACGCGCGCGACGGCGGCGTGGGCGGCGTGCCGATCGTCGAGCGGGAATGCGAGACGGCCTACAACACCGAGAAGGGCGTCGAATGCTATGAGGCGCTGAAGGGCGAAGGCGCGCTCGTCTTCATCCCGCAGTCGACCGGCATCACCTATCAGCTGATCCCCAAGGCGACGGTGGACCAGATCCCCGTCCATTCCATCGGCTACGGCCGGACCTCCGCCGCAAACGGCAAGGTCTTCGAATGGGTGTTCAACTATCCCGGCACATATTGGGACGCGGCCTCGATCATCGTGAAATATGCGATGGACCAGTCCGGCGGCTCGCTCGAGGGCAAGAAGATCACGCTGGTCTATCACAACAGCGCCTACGGCAAGGAGCCGATCCGGACGCTGGAGGACCTCGCGAAGAAGCACGGCTACACGCTCAACCTGATCGCGGTGGACCATCCGGGGCAGGAGCAGAAATCCCAGTGGCTCCAGATCCGGCGCGAGCGGCCCGACTTCGTCTTCATGTGGGGCTGGGGCGTGATGAACCAGGTCGCCGTGCAGGAGGCCGCGAACATCAAGTTCCCGATGGAGAATTTCATCGGCGTCTGGTGGTCGGGCTCCGAGGCGGACGTGAAGCCGGCGGGCGACGGCGCGAACGGCTACAAGGCCGTCACCTGGCACAGCCCGGGGAGCGACTTCCCGCTCTATGCGGACCTCAAGACGCATGTCTACGACAAGGGGAACGCGGCGGGCGACGGCACGAAGGTCGGCGAGGTGCTCTATAACCGCGGCGTCTTCTCCGCCATCGTGACGACGGAGGCGATCCGCAAGGCGCAGGAAATCCACGGCGTCGCGCAGATCACCCCGGCGATGATGCGCGACGGGATGGAGAATCTCGACATCACGGCGGAGCGCTGGGCCGAGCTCGGGCTGCCGGGCTTCACCGCGCCGATCAAGATCTCCTGCGCCGATCACGGCGCGCCGGGCCTTGCGGCGATCCAGCAATGGGACGCGGCGGCGCAGAAGTGGACCATCGTCTCCGACTTCTACACGCCGGACGAGGAGGTGGTGCAGCCGCTGATCGAGGCGGACAGCATGGCCTACGCCTCCGAGAACAACATCACCCCGCGCAGCTGCGAGTGATCTGATCGCGCCCCCGGCCCGCTCTCCGCAAGGGGGGGGCGGGCCGGGGGCGACCCCTGCCACAGGAATTCCCCGATGCTCGACGGCGCCAAGACCGACACCCTGCTCGACGTCTCGAATATCGAGGTGATCTACAATCATGTGATCCTCGTTCTGAAAGGTGTCAGCCTCTCCGTGCCGAAGGGCGGGATCGTCGCGCTCCTCGGCGGCAACGGCGCGGGGAAGACGACGACGCTGAAGGCGATCTCCAACCTCCTCCATTCGGAGCGGGGCGAGGTGACGAAGGGGCGCATCCTCTACAAGGGCGAGCCCATCGCGGACCTGAACCCCTCGACGCTCGTGAAGATGGGCGTGATCCAGGTGATGGAGGGGCGCCACTGCTTCCAGCACCTCACGGTGGAGGAGAACCTCCTCACCGGGGCCTATACGCGCAAGAGCGCGAAGGAGACGGCGGAGGACCTGGAGCTGGTCTACACCTATTTCCCGCGGCTCAAGGAGCGGCGGAAGAGCCAGGCGGGCTATACGTCAGGCGGCGAGCAGCAGATGTGCGCCATCGGCCGCGCACTGATGAGCCGGCCCGAGACGATCCTCCTCGACGAACCCTCGATGGGCCTCGCGCCGCAGCTGGTGGAGCAGATCTTCGAGATCGTGAAGCGGCTCAATGAGGAGCAGGGGGTGACGTTCCTGCTCGCGGAGCAGAACACCAACGTGGCGCTCCGCTATGCGCATTACGGGTATATTCTG
Source organism: Alphaproteobacteria bacterium (assembly GCA_030429105.1). Classification (GTDB taxonomy): domain Bacteria; phylum Pseudomonadota; class Alphaproteobacteria; order Rhodobacterales; family Rhodobacteraceae; genus Pikeienuella. The sequence continues at coordinate 68,883 of JAUIDE010000008.1, read as the reverse complement.
GAGTCGGGCCGCGTGGTGATGGACGGGCCGGCGAAGGACCTGCGGGAGAACCCGGACGTGAAGGAGTTCTATCTCGGCATGTCCGACAAGGGGCGGAAGAGTTTCCGGGATGTGCGGTCTTATCGGCGGCGGAAGCGCTGGTTGAGCTGAGGGGGGCGGCTACCCCTCGAACAACCCGGTTTCAAAATCGTCGATCGTCTTCAGGTTCTTCCTGCGCCAGTAGTCGGCAACGCCCTCCGGCCCGAGATCGTCGTAATAGGGGATCAGTTCCTTGTCCGCCCTCTGGCCTTGCAGAGCCATGATTGGCACCCCGGTTCCGCACGAGGTCTGGACCGCTTCGACGGCCACATCGAAGATCTGCCTGCTGCCGGCCATCGCCGGAAAAAGGCGCGACAGCGCCTCCCACTCCGGATCGCGGGGATGGACGACGGCGGCGCGCCCGTAGACGCGCAGGATCAGGGCTTCGCCGTCGAAGGCGCAGAACATCAGCGTGATCCGGTTTATACGGCGAAGATGGCCCGCCGTCTCGTTGCCACTGCCGGAGAGATTGAGCCAGACGATACGGTCGTCGCCCAGCACACGCAGCGAATCCGCGCCCTTCGGCGACATGTTCACGCGCCCGGTCTCCGCCGCCGTCGCCACGAAGAAGAGCGGCTGACGCTCGATGAAGCGCCGAAGCGTTCCGTTGAGTTTCGCGCCGACAGGCATCGCGCTCTCCCACCCATCACCCTTGGAACATATCAGGAACAAAATCTGTGTGCAACGGGTTTGGTAGCGAGGGCCGGCACGTTGCGGCGCCGGTTACTTCCGCTTCCGGCAATACAATTCCAGCCGGTGCCGGACCACCTCGTAGCCAAGCTCCTCCGCGATCAGGGCCTGCAGCGCCTCGATCTTTTCAGATCTGAACTCGATCACCGCGCCCGTCTCCACGTCGATGATGTGGTCGTGATGGGGGGCGTCCGTCGTCTCGAAGCGGGCGGGGGCGCCCTCGAAGGCGAGGCGGTGGACGACGCCTTGTGACTCGAGCGCGGAGAGGGTGCGGTAGACGGTGGCGAGGGAGACCGTCTCCTCGATCTCCCGCGCGCGGCGGTGAAGCTCGTTCGCGTCCGGGTGGTCGTCCGCCTCGGCGAGCACCTTCAGGAGCGCGGCGCGCTGGCGCGTGATGCGCACGCCGTCGGCGCGGAGCGCCTCCTCCATTTCCGCTGCGGTGGCGTTCGATCCGGTCATGGCCCCATCATAACGGCGGCTGCGGGGCGCGTAAATGCGAAGGGTCGCAACTGGGCTCGCCTTGACAAGTTGCAAATCGTTCTCATTATCATTCTAAACTTCCAACGGAGCCCCCCATGAAGCGCCTCGCCGCATTCGCACTCGCATTCGCCGCTCTTGCGACCCCCGCCGCCGCCGAGAAGCTGAAGGCGGTCACCACCTTCACCGTCATCGCGGACATCGCGCAGAACGTCGCCGGCGACGCGGCGGAGGTGGAGTCGATCACCAGGCCCGGATCGGAGATCCACAATTACCAGCCGACGCCGCGCGACATCCTGAAGGCGCAGGAGGCCGATCTCGTCATCTGGAACGGGCTCGGGCTCGAACTCTGGTTCGAACGGTTCTTCCGCAACCTGAGCGACGTTCCCGCCGTCGTCGTCTCCGAGGGGGTCGAGCCGATCAGCATCTCGACCGGGCCCTATGAGGGCAAGGCGAACCCGCATGCCTGGATGAGCCCGACCGACGCGAAGACCTATGTGGCCAATATCCGCGACGCCTTCATCGCGGCGGACCCGGCGAATGCGGAGACCTATCGCGCGAACGCCGAGGCCTATATGGCCGAGATCGACGCGGTGGCGGAGCCGATCCGCGCCGCGCTTTCCGCCCTGCCGGAGAACCGGCGCTGGCTGGTGACGGGGGAGGGGGCGTTCAGCTATCTCGCCCGCGACTTCGGCCTGAAGGAACTCTATATCTGGCCGATCAACGCGGACCAGCAGGGGACGCCGAGCCAGGTGCGGAACGTGATCGACACGATGCGGGCGAACGACATCCCGGTGATCTTCTCGGAGAGCACCGTCTCCGCCGACCCGGCGCAGCAGATCGCGCGGGAGACGGGCGCCTCCTATGGCGGCGTGCTCTATGTCGACAGCCTGAGCGAGGCGGACGGGCCGGCGCCGACCTATCTCGACCTCCTGCGGGTGACCGCGCAGACGATTGCGGAGGGGCTCTCGGAATGAACGGGACGGCGGGGCTCGACGTCTCCCATGTCACGGTCGCCTATCGCAACGGCGTCGTGGCGCTGCGGGATGCGAGCTTCACCGTGCCGAAGGGCTCCATCACCGCGCTCGTGGGCGTGAACGGGGCCGGCAAGTCCACCATCTTCAAGGCGGCGATGGGCTTTCTCGAAGCCGCTTCGGGCGAGGTGCGCATCCTCGGCCTGCCGGTCAGGGAGGCGGTGCGGAAGAACCTCGTCGCCTATGTGCCGCAGGCGGAGGAGGTGGACTGGTCTTTCCCCGTGCTCGTCGAGGACGTGGCGATGATGGGGCGCTACGGCCATATGGGCTTCCTCCGCCGCCCCTCCGCGAAGGACCGGGCGGCGGTGGACCTCGCGCTCGAACGGGTCGGCATGGCGGCCTTCCGCCGCCGGCAGATCGGGGAGCTTTCGGGCGGGCAGCGGAAGCGGGTGTTCCTCGCCCGCGCGCTGGCGCAGGACGCGCAGGTGATCCTGCTCGACGAGCCCTTCACCGGGGTGGACGTTGATACAGAGGCGGCCATCGTCGCGCTGCTGAAGGCGCTGCGGGCGGAAGGGCGGGTGATGCTTGTCTCCACCCACAATCTCGGCTCGGTGCCGGAATTCTGCGACCGGGTTGCGCTGGTGAAGGGGACGGTTCTGGCCTACGGCCCGACGGAAGAGGTCTTCACCCACGCCAATCTCGCGCGCGCCTTCGGCGGCGCGCTCCGGCGCTTCGATCTCGGCGGGCCGGACCTCCATGACGATGACGACGCGCGCACTGTCACCGTGCTGACGGATGACGAGCGGCCCTTCGTCCTCTACGACGAGAAGGCGAAGTGAGCGCGCTCGCCGAACCCTTTGCCTATGGCTACATGGTCAACGCCATGTGGGTTTCCGCGCTCGTCGGCGCGCTTTGCGGCTTTCTCTCCGCCTTCCTGATGCTGAAGGGCTGGTCCCTGATCGGGGACGCGTTGGCGCATTCCATCGTGCCGGGGGTCGCCGGCGCCTTCATGCTCGGCCTGCCGCTCGCCTTCGGCGCCTTCCTCTCGGGCGGGCTCGCGGCGGCGGCGATGCTGTTCCTGAACCAGCGGAGCGGGTTGAAGGAGGATGTGGTGATCGGCCTGATCTTCACCTCCTTCTTCGGGCTCGGGCTTTTCATGGTCTCGCTCTCGCCGACCTCGGTGAACGTGCAGACGATCATCATGGGGCAGATCCTCGCGATCACGCCGGCGGACACGCTTCAGCTCGCGATCATCGGCGGCGTCTCTCTCACGATTCTGCTCCTGATCTGGCGGGACCTGATGGCGGTGTTCTTCGACGAGGCCCATGCGCGGGCGATCGGGCTCCGCGCCGGGCTGCTCAAGGGCGTCTTCTTCACGCTGCTCGCCGCGGCGACGGTGGCGGCGATGCAGACGGTGGGGGCGTTCCTCGTCATCGCCCTCGTGGTGACGCCGGGGGCGACGGCCTATCTGCTGACGGACCGGTTCCCGCGGCTCATCCTCCTCTCCGTCCTCCTCGGGGCGGGGAGCTGCCTCGTAGGCGCCTATCTCAGCTATTTCCTTGACGGGGCGACGGGCGGCGTGATCGTCGTCCTGCAGACGCTCCTCTTCCTCGCCGCCTTCTTCCTCGCGCCGAAGCACGGGCGGCTCGCGGCGCGGCGCATCCGGGCGGCGGCGATCAGGCGGGCGGCGTGATGGAGGCGCTGCTCCTGCCGTTTCGCTTCCCGTTCATGACGGACGCGATGCTGATCGCCGCGCTCGTCTCGGTTCCGGCGGCGCTCCTCTCCTGCTTCCTCGTGCTCAGGGGCTGGGCGCTGATGGGGGATGCGATCTCCCATGCCGTACTGCCCGGCGTCGTCGGCGCCTGGATGATCGGCCTGCCCATCGCGCTCGGCGCCTTCGCGGCGGGCATGGTCTGCGCGCTCGCCGCCGGTTATCTGCAGGAGAACAGCCGGGTGAAGCCGGACACGGTGCTCGGCGTGGTGTTTTCCGGCATGTTCGGCCTCGGCGTGGTGATGTTCGCGGCCTCCGAGACGAGCCTCCATCTCGACCATATCCTTTTCGGGGACATTCTCGGCGTCTCCGCGAGGGACATCCTGGAGACGGGCGCGGCGGCGGCCTTCGTCTCGCTGGTTCTGCTCGTGAAATGGCGGGATTTCATGCTCCACGCCTTCGACCCGGCCCATGCGCGCGCCGCGGGCCTGCCGGTCCGGGCGCTGCATTACGGGCTCCTCGCGCTACTCGCGCTCACCATCGTCGCGGCGCTGAAGGCGGCGGGGATCATTCTCGCCATCGCGCTCCTGATCGCGCCGGGGGCGGTGGCCTTTCTTGTCACGCGCCGGTTCGGGGCGATGCTGGCGGTGGCCGTCGCGGTCGCGCTCGGCTCCTCGCTCCTCGGCGTCTGGCTTTCCTTCTTCCTCGACAGCGCGCCGGCGCCGACCATCGTGCTGCTGATGACGGTCGTCTTCATCGCCGCCTTCGCCGCGGCGAATGTGCGGGCGCGCCGGGCGGCGACCTGAGCGCGAAGCGGACCGTCACAGAACTTTTACAGATTCGTAACGGAATCGCCTCCCGGCGCCTTTAGCGCGGCTCTCGAAGCTTCGAAGGGCCGCCATGTTCCTGCACATCGAAAGCCTGACCAAGACATTCGGCGCCGCCACGGCCGTGGACCGGGCGGAGATCGTCGTCGAGAAGCCGCAGATGATCGGCCTGATCGGCCGCTCCGGCGCCGGCAAGTCGACGCTGCTCCGCATGATCAACCGGCTGACGGACGCGACCTCGGGGCGCATCCTCGTCGAGGGGCGGGACGTTCTGGCGCTGAAGGGCGCGGAGATGCGGCGCTGGCAGGCCGAATGCGCGATGGTGTTCCAGCAATTCAACCTCGTGCCGCGGCTCGATGTCGTCTCCAACGTCGTCTTCGGCGCGCTGAACCGGCGTTCGGCGCTCGCGACGATGTTCAACCTCTTTCCGCGTTCGGACATCGAGCGCGCGCTCGACATCCTTGAGCGGCTCGGCATCGCGGAACATGCGGCGAAGCGGGCCGAGGCGCTTTCGGGCGGGCAGCAGCAGCGCGTCGCCATCGCCCGCGCCCTGATGCAGGACCCGAAGATGGTGCTGGCGGACGAGCCCATCGCCTCGCTCGACCCGATGAACGCGCAGGCGGTGATGGAGGCGCTGCGCCGCATCCATACCGAGGACGGGCGGACGGTGCTCTGCAACCTCCACACGCTCGACACGGCGCGGCGCTATTGCGACCGGGTGATCGGGATGCGGGCGGGGAGGATCGTGTTCGACGGGCCTTCCTCCGAGCTGACCACGGCTGTCGCGCGCGAAATCTACGGCGCCGGCGAGGATTTCTCGGAGGCGGCGACGTCGACGGAGCTCGAGACGCTCAACATCGAGGACAAGGTCGTCGCCCGCGCGCTGAAGACGAAGGCGCCGACCCTGAACTGAGGCCGACAACCGGCCCGGCCCTCCCGGTCGGGCCGTTTTTCATGGGAGAGTGAACATGAAGACGACGCAGACCTTCATCGCCGCCGCCGTCGCGGCGCTGACCCTCGCCGGCGCCGCAGCGGCCGACGGGATCACGGAATTCCGCATCGGCGTGCTCGGCGGCGAGAACGCGCAGGACCGGATGACCTCCAACGAGTGCTTCCGCGCCAAGACCGAGGAGCTGCTCGGCGTTCCGACCAAGCTCTTCACCCCCGCCGATTATGACGGCGTGATCCAGGGCCTGCTCGGCGGCACGATCGACATGGCCTGGCTCGGCGCCTCCGCCTACGCCAAGGCCTATCTGACGGACCCCGAGGCGGTCGAGCCGATCATGGTCAAGACCAATCTCGACAAGTCCTACGGCTATTATTCCATCGGCTTCGCCCGCAAGGACCGGAACATCACCTCGCTCGACGACATGAAGGGCAAGGTCTTCGCCTTTGGCGACCCGAACTCGACCTCGGGCTACCTCATCCCCTCCATCGAGATCCCGCAGCAGACCGGCGCCTCGATGGAGAACGGCGCCTATTTCGGCGAGGTGAAGTTCACCGGCGGGCATGAGCAGACCATCGTCGCCGTCGCCAACGGCGAAGTCGACGCGGGCGTGACCTGGGCCGACGGCATGGGCGCCTGGGAGGACGGGTTCAATTCCGGCGCGCTCCGCAAGGCGGTGGACGCCGGGCTCGTCGACATGAACGACATGGTCGAGATCTGGCGCTCCAAGCCGATCCCGGAAGGCCCGATCGTGCTCCGCAAGGCGCTGCCGGAGCGGGTGAAGATCGACATGACCACGCTCATCGCCTCGCTGCCCTACATGGACGCCGAGTGCGCCTACAACTTCATGGCGGGCGAGGCGCTCGGCTTCCAGCCGATCAACCACGACGCCTATCTCTCGATCATCGCGGCGCGCCAGTCCAAGGGCTGATCCGCCGGCCATGAACCGGGGCGGGGGGCTTCGGCCCTCCGCCCCTCTTCCCACAGGATGATCCGATGACAGAGGCGACAGCCGGGGCGGCGCACGCGGGCGGCCCGACGATCCGCGAGGCCTATTTCGCGGAAGTGCGGCGCAAGCGGCTCTATGGCGGCGTGCTCCTCGCCATCTTCATCGTGCTCATGGTCGCCGGTTTCCAGCTGGCGGACGAGCGGAACGCCGGCGGGTTCTGGGACGGCATCCTCAACATCTTCCAGTTTCCCTCCGAGGTCGTCTCCGAGGCGGCGGAGAAGGCGGCGAACCTCCCCGGCCTTGTGGTCCATTTCATCCCCTCGATGGTGGAGACGGTGAACATCGCCGCCGTCTCGACGCTGATCGGCGGGTTGGCCGGCATAGTCCTCGCGCTTCTCTCGACGCGCGGGCTGGCGCGCTGGCCGCGGCTGATCGGGCTTTTCCGGCGGATGATGGACGGGATGCGGGCGATCCCGGAGATCGTGATCGCGCTCGTCCTCATCTTCATCATCGGCGGCGGGCCCGTGCCCGCAATGATCGCCATCGCGATCCACACCGCCGGCGCGCTAGGCAAGCTTTTCTCCGAAGCGGCGGAGAATGCGGACATGAAGCCGGTGGAGGGTCTGCAATCCGTCGGCGCGGGCTGGCTCCAGCGCATGTGGCTCGGCGTGCTGCCGCAGGTCGCGCCGAACTGGATAAGCTATGCGCTGCTGCGCTTCGAGATCAACATCCGCGCCTCCGCCATCCTCGGCTTCGTCGGTTCGGGCGGCATCGGCTATGACCTCCGCATCGCCTTCCAGTGGGGGCAGGGGCGCTATGACGAGGTGGTGGCGATCTTCATCGTGCTCTTCATCACCATCGTGGTGGTGGATCAGATCTCCAGCGTCTATCGGGACCGGCTCGTGAAGGGGGCGATGCGATGAGCGTGGCTTTGGGAGGCGGCCATCGGGAGGCGGCGCACGGGTTGTTCCGGCGGAAGCGGATCGTCGCCTTCGGGGTTCCCGCCGCGATCCTCCTCTATTTCGTCTATATCTTCTTCGCCTTCGACCTGCCTGGCCTCGCGCAGCGGGCGCGGCTCGACAATGCGGCGATCCTCGTCTCCGATTTCTGGAGCTACAAGACGCATGTCACGAAGGACAACCGGAACGGCGAGATCACGGCTGCCATCGAGGGCGAGGCGAAGGGCGCCTATCCGGCGGGGACCTTCCCGGACTGGGTGGAGGAGACGGAAGGCGGCGTCCGCATCGCGCTCCGGGACGGCCATGAGGCGATCTTCGAGCCGGAGGGCGCGCGCTATCTCCACCCGGAATACGGGGAGATCGTCTTGCGCACCGAGGGGCGGCGGATCGCGCTGACGCTTCCGCCCGCGCTTTCCGAGGTCCCCGACTGGATCAACGCCTCCGACACGCGCGTCGCGATCAACACCGAGGCGGGGCGCCTTTCGCTGACCCGCAACAGGACGGAGGCGTTCCGCTATTTCGCGGGCTGGGAGCTCTTCTTCTTCACGCTGGACAGCCCGTTCTCCGGCCGCTCCCTCGGCGAGCTCAGGGCGCTCGCGCTCTGGGAGCCGCGGATCGACGAGGCGCGGTCCAATCTCGGCTACATGCTTTCCGAGTTCTGGACGAACAGGATGTGGCGGCACGGCGATGTCGCCTGGGCGATCTTCGAGACGATCCTGATGGCCTTCCTCGGCACGATGGGCGCGGCGATCATCGCCTTGCCGCTCGGCTTCGTCGCGGCGAAGAACTTCGCGCCGGCGGCGGCGGCCCGGTTCGGCGTGCGGCGGCTCTTCGACTTCCTGCGCGGGGTGGACGGGCTGATCTGGACGATCATCCTCTCCCGCGCTTTCGGGCCGGGGCCGCTGACCGGCTCGCTCGCCATCCTCATCACGGATACCGGGACATTCGGGAAGATCTTCTCCGAAGCGCTGGAGAACGTGGACGAGAAGCAGATCGAGGGGGTGCGCTCCACGGGCTCGAAGCCGGTGCAGCGCTATCGCTTCGGCGTCATCCCGCAGGTGATGCCGGTGATCCTCTCCCAGGTGCTCTACTATCTCGAGTCCAACACCCGTTCGGCCACGGTGATCGGCGCAATCGTCGGCGGCGGGATCGGGTTGCTGCTCACGCAGGCGATCATCACGCAGAAGGACTGGGAAGAGGTGACCTATTACATGGTCCTCATCGTCCTCATGGTGATGTTCATGGACACGGTTTCCGGCTGGCTGCGGCGGAGGCTCATCAAGGGCGCATGAATGCCCGGCCCTTTCGGGCCGGGCGCTCACTGCGCCTGCGCCGGGGCGCGGCGGTCAGAGCTTCCGCACCTCGACGCCGAGCTGCACCGTGTCATTGAAGCCGGCGACGCCGAAGGTCGTCGTCTTCTCGCCGACCCCCGGCACCACGGTCGTCGCGACCGCCATGCCGAGGAAGGCGCCGCCGCCAGTGCCCTGAATGGGGGCCGCGAGATAGCCGCCCGCGACCGAGTTGATGACCACCTCCGTCACCAGCACGTTGACGAGCGTCGAGCCCGCCGCCGAGGACACGAGCGCCGGGTTGATCGTCCCGCCGGCGGATACCCCGACCTGCGATACGCTCCCGAGGCCCGCCCCGTTGGCGACATGGAACGCCTGCGCGACGTTGACGAAGGTGTTCGTGTTCATCGTCGCGACGAGATCGAGCGCGCCCGTCGCCGGAGCGGCGATGTAGTAGACCGACGCCTTGATGTTCATCCGGTCCTGCCGGGCGACGAGCGCCGCGCCGATGTCCACGCCGCCAAGCGTGATCGTGGCCGGGAAGTCGAAGGTTCCGTTCTCGATGTTCGAGGTGCCGCGCGTTCCGAGGGCGATCAGGATCGGGCGGCCGTCGGAAACGATAGAGCCTATCGTCACCGGGGTGGAATTGATCCCGCCGGGCTCGAAACTGCCGAGATGGACAAGCGATGCGCCCGCCGGGGCGGGGATCTGGTTGGCGAAGAGCCCGGCCGCGACCCGGTCCGAAACCGGCATTCCCGGCTTCGAGACGAGGCCGCTCTCGACGATGGGGAAGTCCTGGAACCGCGAGAGCGTGTCCCGGCCCTGGTCCGGCGTCACGCCCACGAGGTCGCCGTAGTTGATCGAGACCGTTTCGTAGGCGAGCGTGTCGGCATTGGTCCAGTCGGAGCCGTCCTGCTTGCCGATGCGGATTCGCTGGAAGCCCTCATGCGCCGCGAGGGCGGTGTTCACCGTCCGCGTCCCGTTGACGGTGAAGCCGAGGACGCCGCCGAGCACCGGGTCGCCGCCGATGGCGACTGGCGGGGTCTGCTCCGCATAGAGGGCGCGCATGGTCGTGACGTCCCGGCCCCCGATGCCGACATGGACGTATTTCGGATCGTCCCCCGAGGCCGTCGGCCAGTCGATATAGTCGAGGACAAGCGGGCCCGGATCGTAGGCGCCGACCGCCCGGGCCATGCCCGCCGCCGCCAGCGCGGCGATTTCCGAGGCGCCGCCGATCTGGTTGATGGAGGAATGGCCGCCGTCGAACCATGTCCCGTCCGCTGCGCGCGTCCCGTTCGTGAGCCAGTAGGCCGAGAACGCGGCGGGGAAGCCGATGACGTATTGTCCGTAGACCGGATGGCCGATGAAGGCCTCCTGCGCCGCCACGACGGGCGCGTCCGGGTGCTGCTTGAAGGCGAGGCGGGTATGCGCCCAGTCGTAGATTTCCGCCCAGGAATGATGCTGCACATAGTTGAAGGAGCCGCCGAGATCGGTGATCGCCGTGCCGGGGGGCACCGGATTTCCGGACGGGTCCAGCCCGAAGGCGACGCGGCCGGTGACGCCAAGGGCGGAGGCCGCGGTGTTGTAGTTGGCCGAGGAGGAATAGGCCCAGTAGACGAGATCGAGCGCGACCGGCCGGTCCGTCTCGATCAGATGGGGCTGGCCCGCCTGCGCGATGAGAACCTCGTCCTCCCAGAAGCGGCCATTGTCGGAATCGTTGACCGTCTGCCGGTCGTTCGTGCCGGAGACGGCGTGACCCATGACGACGATCGGGCCGTCATCCAGCGTCTCCGCCAGCGTGTTGGCGAAGCGCCAGACCGGATCGCGCCCCGCCGGCGCCGCGCCCGCCACGTCGAAGACGAGCAACTGGGCCGCGGTGACGGGCGCCGGCGTGATCGCGTCCCGCGCCAGCGAGATGACCCTGACGGCGTTGTCCGCCAGCGCGACGGTCGGCGTGAGCGAGACGCCCTCGAAGGTCGTATCGCCCAGCCAGCGCTGGTCCGACTGCGCGAAGAGCGACATGACCCAGCCGACATGGCAGGTGTTCGGGGTCGCCGCCGGGGCGTTGCCGGCGTCGCGGTAGCGGACCTGCGCGCGGAGCGCGTCGAAGCTGCGCGGGGCGCCCTCGATCCAGCCCTCGAAGGCGCCGTTTCCGGCGTCCGCCGTCGCGATGTCCATCCACGGGGAGACGGCCGCGCCGTCCGCCGCGCGGACCATGCGGCCCTGCACCACCTCGCCGGGCTGCCCCGCGCCCGAGACGAGGACGAGGCCGGAATTCTGCTCCCGCCGCCCGGAGAAGACCGGCGCCGCGCCGCCGGGGCCGGTCGCGAAGGGCGATAGCGTGAGTTCGGTCGCGAAGCTCACGCCCGAGATCACGACGGGGTCGCTTGTCGCGCTCGCCGCGCCGAGGCTGTTCGACGCCGTGACCTCGACGGAAAGGGCGCCGCCGACATCGGCCGCCGTCGCGAGATAGGTCTCGCCCGTCTCGCCGGGGATCGCGACGCCGTTCTGGAGCCACTGGTATCCGAAGGTCGGCGCGGGCTGGCCCGTCCAGGAGCCGGGCGCGACCGTCAGGCTTCCGCCCACCGTGGCGGCGCCGAGGATTTCGGGCGCCGCGGCGTTGACGGGGAGGCTCGCCGCCTCGATCCGCCAGGAGAAGCTGGCGAAGGCCTCGCCGCTCTCGTTCGCGGCGGTGACGGTGACCGTGCTGGCGCCGATGGCCGTCGGCGCGCCGAAGACGATTCCCGTCGCCGGATCGATGGAGAGGCCGGGCGGCAGGCCCTCGGCCGAGAAGGTGAGGCCGCCGCCGGAGAAATGGAGCGAAAGATCGAGTTGGGTTGTCATGACAGCAGGTCCACCTGATCGGGAATGGGGCCGAGAAGTTGCGGCGGGGCGTAGGCGCGGCGCACCGTCACCCGAAGCCGCGCCGGAACGGCGGAGACCCCGTCCGTCACGGTCGGGCCTATGGCGGTCGTGACCGCCTCGCCCTCGGCGAAGCCGTCGCCGAGGCCGTTCCTGTCGAAGGTCACGGAGATCGCGCCGCCCGTGGTCGAGGTCGTGAAGCGGCCGCCGGCGCTTCCGGACGCGGCGGAGAGGTCGCCGCCCGGCAGGGAGAGCGGCCCGGCGGCGCCGAAGGCCCGGATCGGGCCGAGCGCAGCGACCGCCGCATCATGCGGGAGCGTCGCCGCGAGGGACGCGGTGAGCCCTCCGGGCCCGCGCCGCGCCACGAAGGCGGGAAGGGGAGAGATCCGCATCCCGGGCCTCAGCTGACGACGACGGCATGGATCCCGCCGGCGGTCGTTCCGGTCGCCAGCACCTGCCGGACGCCGCAGAGCACCCAGCCGTAATCGGGGACCGTCACCGTCCGCGTCGCGCCCTTCTGGCTCACGAAGCGCACCGCGCCGCCCGCCTCGACATAGAGCGCGATGGCGACGTCGGGCAGCGCCGCGGTGTTCGACGGGGCGACCGGCGCATAGTCGAGGCCCGGGCCGGAGAGGGAGGCTGCGCGGGAATCGAAGGGGTTGGACATGGCTGATCTCCGTGACAGCGCGGGCTCGCCGCGCATGCGAAATTCGGGAGACCGCACTTAGCAAACGAACGGTAAACAATTTCGGCTGAATGCAACGCGCGATCAGCGCGCAACAGCTGATCAATAAGCCGATTTCTGGAAGAACACCACCAGCGCCGTCATCACAAGGATTCTAATATCGAAGAGGAGGGACCAGTTCTCGGCATAGTATATGTCATGCCGGATGCGGGCCTCCATCTTCGCGATATCCTCGGTCTCTCCGCGCAGCCCGTTCACCTGCGCCCAGCCGGTGATCCCCGGCTTGACCTTGTGACGGGTGAAGTAGCCGCGGATCTGCCTGCCGTATTCCTCGTTATGGTCGAGCGCGTGGGGTCGCGGGCCGACGAGGGACATGGTTCCGTTCAGGACGTTGAAGAGCTGCGGCAGCTCGTCGATCGACGTGGCGCGGATGATGCGGCCGACGCGGGTCACCCGTGGGTCGCCCTTCGTCGCCTGGCGGACGACCGCTTCGTCCGGCCGGTTGTGATACATGGAGCGGAACTTGTAGATCTCGAAGGGCCGGTTGTTGAAGCCGAGCCGCTTCTGCATGAAGAAGACGGGGCCTTTCGGGTCGTCGATCTTGATCGCGATGGCGACGATCAGCAGAAGCGGGCTGAGGAAGAGCAGGGCGAGCCCGGCGAAGAGATAATCCTCCAGCGCCTTCAGCAGCGAGCTCCAGCCGGCGATGGGCCGCCGCTCCACCTCGAACATCGAGAGTTGCTGGAGCGAGCCGAGGACGGGGCGGAACCGGAGCCGGAAGCCCACAAGGTCGCTCGCGATGTGGACGTTGACGGGCAGCTCCTTCAGCCGCTCGACGATGCGCGCCAGTTCGAGGTCCTCGCTCCAGGGCAGGGCGATGACGACGTCGTCGATCCAGCCGGCGCGCACGTCCCGCAGAAGCCTGTCCGTTCCGCCGAGGACGGGGCGGCCCGCGACCTCGGTCGGCGCCTGCTCGCCCGCATCGGCGTAGACGCCGCGCACCACGGTGAAATAGGGGCGGACCTCGTCGATCCGCTTCAGGAACCGGCGCGCCTGCTCGCCGTCCCCGTAGACGACGAGGGTGCGGCCGATGAGCTCCTTCCGCGAGAGCCGGAGAAGGAACAGGTAGACCAGCATCCGCGCGGTGATCAGCACGACGACGCCCGAGCCCGCAAAGGCGAGGAGCCAGGTGAAGCTCAAACCGGCGCCGGCCCGGAGCGCGACCACGATGCTGAGGAAGAAGAGGACGGATGTCGCGATCGCGGCGATCACCGTGTCCGAAAAGCGCAGCGGGCGCATGATCGCGTCTATCTCGTAGAGCCCCGCGCGCTGGAAGAGAAAGAGCGCGAGGAAGCAGACGAAGAAGGTCGTGGCGACATAGATGTCCACCGTCTCGTGCGAGAAGATCACGAGCCGGCGATAGGTGAGCAGCGCGCAGAGGCCGAGCAGGAACGCGTCGAGGAGGCCGACAAGGCCGGGCACGATCGCGACCGAGGACTTGCGGCCGCCATCGACTGACGCCGATGGGCCCGGAGCCGGATCAGACACGCCTGCATACCTCGCTACGCGACAGAGCCACGCCTTTCGACGCCGGATTCCACATGGCCACCCCCCAAGCCCTTATGTCGCAACCGCGCCCGCCCTGCAATTCGCCTCTCCCCCTGCGACATGAGGGCGCCGGCCTTTCAGCGTTGGAGCGTGAAGGCTTTCGAGATCGTGAAGAAAAGCCTGTGCGACGCGGAATCGAGGCTGTCCTCCGGCTGCAGCCGGAGGCTGTAGTTCAGGCCGGCGTTGATGTCCGGCGTGAGCGCGATCTGATAGCCGAGGCTCGTCTGCACGAGGGTGGAGCCGGAGCCGCCGCCGCCCAGCGTCGATGCGAGGCTCTGCCGCGACAGGCCGAGGGAGAACGAGACGTTCTCGCGCGGGTTTATGCTGTGGCCGAGGCCCATGTTGACCCGCAGCCGGTCCTGCAGCTCGCCGGTGGCGCCGGCCTGGAGCGACTGGCTCGCGCTGAAGGAGAGGCGCGTGGCCTCGTTCACGGCGTAGCCGGCGTTCGCCGAGAAGCTGAAGCCGAGGCGGCTGCTGTCATCGGCGTTGGGTCGCGTCGTCTCTGAATAGTTGAGCCCGATCTGGCCGCCGAAGCTGAAGCCGGGATTGATCGAGGTGCTGACGCCGCCGCCGAAACTGGCCGTGACCGATTCCGAATCGTTGGTCCCGCCGAAGGTGACGCGGCTCAGCCCGGCGTTCAGGCTGAGCGACGTCAAGTCGGTGACGCTGTGGGAGAAGCCGCCGCTCGCGCCGATCGTGGTGCTGGGCGTAAGCGTGTCCGCATCGTCGGTGAAGCGCCTGAGCGAGAGGTTCGAGCCGAGGTTGAACCGGTTGCGCGAGTCGATCCGGTAGGCCGCGCCGGCGGAGGCGCGCACGCTGATCGAGGTGGCGTTCCGCTGGATGACGTCGAGATCGGTGGAGCCGTCGTCGACTTCCTCCAGTTCGGAAAAGACGGTCGGCCGGATGTCGAGCGAGAGGCCGCTGCTGAGGTCGAGCGACCCGACGCGATGCGAGAGGCCGCCGCCAAAGCTCGGGGTGATCTGGTTCCGGCCGCCTTCGCCGACGAACCGCGTCGCCCGAAAGCCGGGAGTGACGCTCAGCGACGTGCGCGGGGTCGCGCTGGAGAAGGAGACGTTGCCGGTCGTCGTCGAGCTGAAGGTGGGGTCGTCGCCCCCTTGCGAGAGGGTAAGGTTGCTGTCTGCGCCGAAGCGCTGCGAGAGGGCGCCGGAAATGGTCCAGCCGTCCGCGCTGGCCGCGCCGCAGGCGAGCGAAGCCAGCGCCGCCCCGGCGAAGAGGCGGCGCCAGCGCGCGCGGGTTTCGGCGCCGGTGGATGGCATCGGGGCTTGCGCCTCAGTCGAAGAGGCTGCGTTCAGGCACGATGATGACGTCGCCGTCGCCGAGCAGGGGGCCGACCTCGGTCGACCGCCCGGTCTCGAGCGCGTCATAGTCGAAGAGTTCCACCGTCTTCATCCCGTCCACCTCGCGGTGGATCTGGATCCGCTTGCGCGCCGCGAAGGGCGCCGGCCCGCCGACGAGGGCGAGGGTCTGCACCACGGTCAGCGGCGTCTCCTCGTCGAACGGCACGGCGCCGGGAGAGCGCACCTCGCCGAGAACGTAGATCAGCGATTGCGGCTCCGGCTCGGCCCCGAGCGCGCCGAGGCCGACGGCCGAGACGGTGACAGTCGGCGGCGCGACGAAGATGCTGGCGAGCCGGCCCTGCACCTCCGCGGCGAGCTGTTCCGGGGTCTTGCCGGTGGCGCGGAGCGTGCCCGCGATCGGGAGGGAGATGCGGCCGTCCGGCAGAACCAGCGCCTGCCGGTTCAGCGACGGATCCTCGAGCACCGAAATGTCGATCCGGTCGCCCGGGGCGAGGACGTAGCGCTCCACCTCCTCGTCGCCCTCCTCGACTTCCTGGGCCGCGGCGGTCATGACGAGGCCGAGAGACAGGATCGCCGCGGCGGCGCCCAGCATTCTGAAAAAACGTGACATTCCGGTTCTCCGTTTCATCCGTCCGTGTTCGCCGCCCCAAGGGCGGCGTCACGCCGCGCCTTCTGCAGCCTACACCACTTGAAGACTCTCTAACAACACCTTCTTTCAGCGGCGAGATTCCGGAACGCCCGCTTCGTGCGCCCCGGGGCGCCGTGCGCCGCCCCCCGCTCCCCCGGAACCGGGCGCCCCTCCGCCCCGCTCCCGCGGAACGCTAGCAGAGGCCGCGAGCGCGGGGAACGCCTCTCGCGACGCCGTCTCAAGGCGCCGGAACCGGTGCGGAAACGGCGTTGCGGCGACGGGGCGGCGGCCTTTCCCGCTCCTCCTTTCGCGCCTCGTCCGCCCGCCGCGCCGCGCGCGCCTCCCGGAAGAGGCGTTCTGCCGCCTGTTCGCGGCCCGCTGCGGCCGCGGCGGCGCGTTCCGCCGCCAGGAGGTCCGGAGCGAGGGCCTGCCGCCGCGCCGCGATCTCGGTCCGGCGGAGACGGACCGCGGCGCGGAAGGAGTCCAACGCGGCCTGCGCGGCGAGGCCGCCCTCGGCCGCTGCCGCCGCCTCCTCCCGCGCCGCCGCCTCCAGTTCCGCCGATGCGGCGAGGAGCGCGCTGTCGCGGCGGCGGAGTGCGGCGAGTGCGGCGAGGTCCCTGAGCTTCGCCTGCGCCGCAAGCGCGACGAGGCGGCCGGCCGCTTCCGGCGTCATCGGCCCTGTTCCTTCGCGCGCTTCCGCATCGCCTCGGCGAAGCGGATCGCCGCGGCGACGGCCTGGTAATGCGTGGGCTCGATCTCCCGCCCGATCTCCGTCGTCGCCTCCAGCGCGCGGGCCGTCGGCGGATCGTGCCGGATCGGGACGCCCGCGCGCTCCGCCGTCTCGCGGATGCGGAGCGCGACGCCGTCCACGCCCTTCGCCACGACGACGGGCGCGCCGCCCATGCTCCGGTCCCATTTCAGGGCGACGGCGTAGTGGGTGGGGTTTACGATCACGACGGCGGCCTTCGGCACGTCGTGCATCATCCGGTTGGTCGCGATCTCCTCCGCCCGGCGCCGGCGCTGGGACTTCAGCATCGGGTCGCCTTCGGCGTTCTTCGCCTCGTCCCGCATCTCCTGGTAGGACATGCGGAGCTTCCGCGCATGGTCGAACCGCTGCCAGAGATAATCCACCGCCGAAACCGCCGCCACGACGACGGCGATCTGGACGAGGAGCGAAAAGGCGAGGCGGGACATTTCCGCCGCCACCATCGCCGGCTCCGCCCGGACGAGTCCGATCACCCGGTCCGCCTCGTTGGCGAGGAAGATAGCGAGCAGCGCGGCGATGATGAGAAGCTTCACCGCCGACTTCGCGAACTCGAAGAGGCCGGTCGGCCCGAACTTGTTCTTCGCGTTCGCGATCAGGGAGATGCGGCTGAATTTCGGCTCCAGCTTCTCCGGCGCGAAGACGAGGGCCTGCTGCGCGAACAGGGCGACGACGACGAGGAGGAACGGCAGGGCGAAGAGCGGAACGAGCCCGGCCACCGCCTCCGACGCCATGCCGAGCGAGAGCGCGCCGCCGCCCATCGAGAGATGCCGCGGCGCCAGCGTCTCCGCCCGCGCGAGATAGGCGGCGAGGGTCGACCCAGAAGAGGAGACGGCGGCGGCGCCGAAGAGGCCGAGCCCGGCGAGAAGGCCGAAATAGGCGGCTGCGGCCGAGATGTCGTTCGACTTGGCGATGTCGCCGCGCTTTCGCGCGTCATCCAGCTTCTGTTGCGTCGGCTCATGGGTCTTTTCGCCCGAGGAGCTGTCTTCTTCCTCCGCCATCAGCGCCCCCGGAACGGCGCGGCGAGCGCCTCGTCAAGCATGCCGGACCAGTGCAGAAGCATTGCCGGCGCGCAGAGGAGGAGGAAGAGCAGCGCGCCCGCCGTGATCGCCGGCGCGCCGACGAAGGCGACCATAAGCTGCGGCATCGCCCGGTTTATCGCGCCGAGCGCCACGTTGTAGACGAGCGCGGCGACGAGGAAGGGCGCGGCCAGCGTGAAGGCGAGGCCGAAGGCCGAAGCGGCGCGGCTGACGCCCCATTCGGCGAGATCGCCGGCGACCGGGAAGACGCCGAAGGGGAACACCTCGTAGGAGCCGATCATGGCGGCCGTCGCCTTCACATGGAGGCCCGAGGCGAGCACGAGCGCGATGCCGGCGACGACGAGGATGTTGCCGATGGCCGGCATCGGGTCCGGCGTCGCGCCGCCGCCGAAGATCTGCGCCACCGAGGTCGCCTGCGCGGCCATCGCGCCGGCGAGCTGCAGGGCGAAGACGAAGAAGCGGATCGCGATGCCGAGCGCGAGGCCCGAGGCCGTCTCCGCCAGGATCAGGCGGCCAAGGGCGAGTCCCGGCTCCGCCGTCTGGCCGACGGGCGGCGCGGTCGGGATGTCGAGCCCGGGCAGGATGGTCGGCCAGACGAGCGCGGTGAAGGCGATGGCGGCGACGAGCCGCACCCGCGCCGGGGCGAGCATCTCCCCGAACCCGGGCAGAAGCGCGGCGACGGCGCCGACGCGCGCGAAGACGGCGACGAGCGCGTTGATCTCCGCCTCGGAGAAGGCGAAGAGCTGGCCGAGCAGCGCGAAGAGCCGCATCGTCTCCGAGGAGGCGGGGTCGATCCCCTCCATGATCAGGCGACGCCGATCAGCGAGGGCCGCGCATTCGTGCCGATTTCGTCGAAGGAGAGGACGGCGTTCCGAACGCCCTTCGCCTCCAGCACCGTCTTGAGGAAGCGCCGCCGCGCCGCGCCCACCGCGATCACCGGATAGCGGCCGAGCCGTCCGGCCTCCGCCACCTTCTCCGCCACCGAGGCGGCGAGGCGGTTGAACTCGGAGGGCGGGAGCGCGATATCGGGCACGCCCTCGGTCGATTCGATGGTGTGGCGGGTGAAGATCTCCTCCCATTCCGGGCGGAGCTGGATCATCGGCAGCGCGCCGTCCGGCTCCGTGAGACCCGCGACAAGCTGGAAGCCGAGCCGCCGGCGCACATGCTCCACGATGGCGTCGGGCGCGGCGCCCATGGCCTTCGCCTCCTGGATCGCCTCGAGGATGAGCGGCAGGTTGCGGACGGAGACCTGCTCCTCCAGCAGCCGCCTGAGCACGCCCTGGAGGAGGTCGACCGGCACCTTGTCGGGCACGAACTCGTCCAGCAGGCGGCGGTTCGCGGCGGCGCGGTTCGGGTCGGAGACGGCGACGAACTCGTCGAGGAGCTTGCGGAGCGCCCGGCGGGTGAAGAGCCGCCCGAAATTCGCCTTCACGATCTCGAGGAGATGCGTCGCCACCACTTCGGTCGGCGTGATGACGGAGAAGCCGGCGAGGGAGGCGTTCTCCTGCTCCTCCTCCGCGATCCAGCGGGCGGGGGCGCCATAGACCGGTTCCGCCGCGTCCTCCCCCGCCGGGGCGAGATGCGGCTGGTCCCCGAGGAGGACGAGCGCTCGGCCGGGCCTCAGCGTCGCCCTCGCCATTTCAACGCCCTGGATGCGGATGACATAGCCGCCGGAGGGGAGGCTCGCATCGTCCGTCAGTCGGATCTCGGGGATCACGACGCCGTAGAGGCCGATGATGTGGTTGCGCATGTTGGTGATTCGGTTGCCGAGGCCGGTGACCTCGTCGAGCACCGATTCCACCATGTCGGCGGCGAATTCGACATGGATGTCGTCGAGGTCGAGCATGTCGCCGACCCGCTTCTCCGTCGGGCGCTTCTTCTCCTGCTCGGGGCCTTTCGGCGCGGCGAGGGCGAGGAGCTTCGTCTTTCGCGCCCCGGCCCAGGCGGCGGCGCCGAGAACGACGGCGCCGAGCAGGAAGGGCGCCATCGGCAGGCCGGGGACGAGCGCGAGCAGCGTCATGAGCCCCGCCACCGTGGCGAGCGCGGCGGGAAACCCGCCGAGCTGCCCGATCACCGCCTTGTCGGCAGAGCCGAGCACCCCGCCCTTCGAAAGGAGAAGGGCCGCGGCGATGGACATGATGACGGCCGGGATCTGGCTCACCAGACCGTCGCCGACGGTGAGGATGGCGTAGGTCTCGAACGCCTCGCCGATCGGCATCCCGTGCCCGATCACGCCCATGGCGAGGCCGATCACGAGGTTCAGAAGGGTGATGAGGAGGCCGGCGATCGCGTCTCCCTTCACGAATTTCGAGGCGCCGTCGAGCGAGCCGAAGAAGGTCGTCTCCTCCTGCTCCAGCTTGCGCCGCTCCCGCGCCTCCTCGTGCGAGATCGCGCCGGCGGCCATGTCGCTGTCGATGGCGAGCTGCCGGCCCGGCATCCCGTCCAGCGCGAAGCGCGCGCCGACCTCGGCCATGCGGCCCGCGCCCTTGGTGATGACGATGAAGTTCACGATCAGCAGCACGCCGAAGACGACGAGGCCGAGCCAGATCGAGCCCCCCATCACGAACATCGCGAAGCCCTCGATCACCTCGCCCGCGGCATGGGTGCCGTTATGCCCCTCCCCGATGATGAGCTTGGTGGAGGAAACGTTGAGCGAGAGGCGCAGCATAAGCGAGGCGAGCAGGATCGTCGGGAAGGCCGAAAAGTCGAGCGGGCGCTGGATGAAGAGCGTGTTGGTGAAGACGAGGATGGAGAGCGCGAAGGAGACGGTTAGCCCGAGGTCCAGCACCCATGCCGGCATCGGCAGGATCATCATGAGGATGACCGCCAGCAGCGCGAGGGCGAGCAGGATCGTCGGCTGGTAGAGTTTCGAGATGTCCATGATCGTCTAGTCGAAAAGGGGGCGGCCGGCGCGCAGCAGCGGCGCGCCGGCGGAGAGGGCGGAAAGCGCGACGCCGCCGCGCCAGTTGGAGCGCGCGCGGTCCGGCGCGGCATGGGCGGGGCCGGCGATGAAGAGGCCGCCGGGCGAGGCGGCCCCCTCCCCGGCCGCGGCGAGGAGGATGCGCGGCGCGGCGAGGGCGGGAAGGTCCTCCGCCGGGTCGAGGCTGGCGAGGATCGAATCGAAGCGCTTGGTGTAGCGGCCGGCGAATTCCGGCGTGCGCGAATGGTACTTGCCGACGGCGACGCGCCAGTCCCCCCCCTCCGCCTTCAGCTCGGTCAGGAAGCGGACGGCGTAGGCGGCGTTGGCGGCCGGGTCGAACATCTCCTCGAAGCTCTCGAAGGCTTCGCCGTGCCAGCGGAAGTTGATCTGGAAGCAGCCGATGTCGAATGAGCGCGCGCCCGCGGCGTGCCGGGCGCGGACGAAGGCGAGCGCCTCCTCCCGGTTGTCGAACCAGAAGCCCTCGCCCTCCATGTTCACGGTCCAGGGCCAGGGGCGGAGCGCGCCTTCAAGCCGCCGCCCCGTCTCCGTCCGCGTCAGCGCGCGGAGAATCTCGACGGGCGGGCCGCCCGCCGCCGCGCCGGAGGCCGCCCCCGCCGCCGCCGAGGCGTCGCAGATCGCAGCCGTCGCCGCCGCGGGGCTTTGCGCCGCGACGGAGACGGACGGCGCCGCGAGGAGGAGAAGGGCGAGGAGCGCGGCGCGCGGCAAGGGTTCAGCCTCCTGCGATGACGGGGATGAGCGAGTCGCGCCAGAGGGAGACGATCGCTTCGCTCATGAAGCCCATGCTGATCCAGAAGGTGACGGCGACGGCGGCGAGCTTCGGAACGAAGGTCAGCGTCATCTCCTGCACCGAGGTCAGCGCCTGAAAGAGGCCGATCACGAGGCCGACGACGAGCGCGACCAGGAGGATCGGCAGCGATACGACGAAGGCGACCCAAAGCATCGCCCTCGTCAGGTCCATGATTTCGCCCGGACTCATCGGAGCGCGGCCCCGCAGGGCCGGGTCAGACCGGCATCCGCAGGATTTCCTGGTAGCTCTCCACCACCCGGTCGCGGATCGAGATCGCGCTCTGCACCGCGAGCTCGGCGCTGGCGAGGGCGGTGACGACCGATTGCGGATCGGCCTTGCCGACCATGCCGGCCTTCGCCGTCTCCTCGCCCGCCCGCAGCGTCTCGACGAAGCTCTGCGCCGCCTCCTGCGCCGTCTCGGCCATGCCGGGGCGCGCCTTCCGGTTCCCGTCTCCGGGGGCGAGCGCGCCCTGGACGTTCTGGTAGAGCCGGCTTGCGAGTGCTGAATTCACTTCCATGACGATCCCCTTTCTGGCGGATTATCGGGTTGCGGGCGGGTCTCCGCGGCTATCGGCGGAGAAGTTCGAAGAGGGAGGAGAGCATCCGGCGGGACTGGTCGAACATCCGGAGGTTCGCCTCGTAGCTGCGCTGCGCCTCGCGGGCGTCCGCGATCTCGATCATCGACTGGACGTTGGAGCCGTCGTGATATCCTTCGGCGTCGGCCAGCGGATGCGCGGGGTCAAAGACGCGCTCCAGCGGGCTCTGGTCGAGCGAGACGCGGCGGGCGGCGACGGCGCGGGAATCGTCCGATCCGTTCACCATCGACTCGAAGCTCACCAGCTTGCGGCGGAAGCCCGGCGTGTCGGCGTTCGCGATGTTCTCCGAGACGATGCGGAGGCGCGTGGACTGCGCGTTCATCCCGCTCGCCGCGGCGGCCATGCCCTTCAGAAGATCGCTCATCTCCGGCTCCTTTCAGGGTTCACCGCGCGCGGCCGATGGCCATGCGGATGAGGTCCATCGATTTCCGCAGCACGCCGAGCGCCATGTCGTGATCGGCCTGTGCGCGCGCGCCGCGGACCATCTGGTCTTCGAGGCTCACGGTGTTGCCGTTGGGGGATGCCGCGTCGATCTTGGTGATGTCGTAGGCGGTCGCGGCGGCGCCGGCCGCTTCGAAGCCGGCATGGCCGGGCCGGCTCGCCGAGGGGGCGAAGGCCGCGGCGCGGAGCGCGTTCGGGCCCGCCGTCTCTGCGCCGGGGCCCCGATAGACTTCCGCGAAAGGCCGCACGTCCCGCGCCGCGAAGCCGGGCGTGTCCGCGTTGGCGACGTTCTGTGTAACAAGGCCCTGCCGCGTCGTCGCATGGGCGGCGAGGCTCTTGGCCATGGTGAGGATCGTCAGGTCGTTCGACACGGAGAGTTCTCCATCCGCTTTCGAAACCGGGTCTTAAGGATCGAAACTTTACAAGCGGTAACCCGAAGCCGGCGATTTCCGTCGAATTGAGGAGAGTTTGGAATGGTCGACGTGACGCATCTGGAGGCGGAGCTCGCCCGCGCCCCATCGCGCAGGAGATGCGGACAGGTCGCGGCGGCCGGCGACGGATCGATTCTGGTCACCGGCCTCGGCGCCTCGGCGCGGCTTGGCGACCGCATCCTGCTGGCGGAGCGCCCCGACTCGTCGGGCCCGGGCGGGGAGATCGTCGGCCTGACGGCCGAGGGCGCGCGCGCGATGGTGCTCGGCGCCGGCGCGCCCGTGGCTCTCGGCGATCCGGTCTGGCTCGCGCCGGAGGAGCCGCCGCGGCCCGCCGCCTCATGGCTGGGCCGGGTGATCGACGCCTATGGCGCCCCTCTCGACGGGCGGCCCCTGCCCGAGGGCAAGGTCGCGGCCCCGATTCGCCGCGCGCCCCCGCCGGCGGCGACGCGCGGCGGGCTCGGGCCGCGGCTCCGCACCGGGCTTTCGGTCTTCGACACGATCCTCCCTCTCGCGCGGGGGCAGCGAATCGGCGTTTTCGCCGGCTCCGGCGTCGGCAAGTCCCGCCTCCTCGCGGCGCTGGCCCGCGGCGTGGAGGCGGATGTCGTCGTCTTCGGCCTGATCGGGGAGCGGGGGCGGGAGCTCAACGAGTTCATCCATGAGGGGCTGGGGCCGGACGGCCTGCGGCGGGCCGTGCTCGTCGTCGCGACCTCGGACGAATCGGCCCTCGCCCGCCGCCGCGCGGGCTGGACGGCGACGGCGGTGGCCGAGCATTTCCGCGACGAGGGCAAGCATGTGCTCCTCATCCTCGATTCGATCACCCGGTTCGCCGAGGCGCATCGCGAGATCGCGCTGACCGCGGGGGAGACGCCGAGCCTCCGCGCCTTCCCGCCCTCGACCGCCAACATGATCGCCGCCCTGGCGGAGCGCGCCGGGCCCGCCGGGCGCCGGGCGGCGGACGGGGCGATCACCGCGATCTATTCCGTCCTCGTCGCCGGCTCCGACATGGACGAGCCGGTGGCGGACATCACCCGCGGCGTTCTGGACGGCCATGTCGTCCTCGACCGCTCCATCGCGGAGCGCGGGCGGTTCCCCGCCATCGATGTCGGCCGCTCCGTCTCCCGCGCCCTGCCGGCGGCGGCGAGCCCGGGCGAGAACGAGACGATTCTCGAGGTTCGCCGCCTCATCGGCGCCTATGAGAAGGCGGAGCCGATGATCCAGACAGGCCTCTACCAGCCGGGAGCGGACGCGCTGCTCGACCGTGCGGTGAAGCTCTGGCCCGCGCTTGACGCCTTCGTCTCCGAGCCGAGCCCGAAGGGCGACGGCTTCGCGCGTCTCCGCGCCATCCTCGCGCAGGGCCGCTGAGGGGAACCGCCGCGAAGCGTCTAAAAACCCTGCGAAAGTCTCCGCTCATCCCCTCCCCCTCGCAAGGCTTTGTTAAGCGCCGCCCGGCAGAAGGGCGGCGGGGACAGGAAGGCCCCGGCCGACGGCGCCGAAGGCGACGATCCGGCGAGACGCCAGCAAGGGCGTTTCACCTCCGGGGCGAGACCCGGAAGACGACATGGCGGCGGAAAATCGCCGCGACCGATGCAGGAGAGCTCAAGATGAGCAGCATTCTCACGAACAACAGCGCGATGATCGCGCTGCAGACCCTGAACACCATCAACAAGAACCTCAC
Organism: Alphaproteobacteria bacterium; assembly: GCA_030429105.1. Classification (GTDB taxonomy): domain Bacteria; phylum Pseudomonadota; class Alphaproteobacteria; order Rhodobacterales; family Rhodobacteraceae; genus Pikeienuella. The sequence goes on along the minus strand of JAUIDE010000008.1, from coordinate 44,208 downwards.
GACCGTCTCCAAGGAGATCTCGACCGGCTTCAAGGTCGGCTCCGCGAAGGACAACGCGGCCGTCTTCGCCATCAGCCAGGTCATGCGCTCCGACGTGAAGGGCTTCGAGGCGATCTCCGAATCGCTCTCGCTCGGCCAGTCCACCGTCGCCGTCGCTTCCGACGCGGCGAAGGGCATCGGCGACCTGCTGCTCGACATCAAGAAGAAGATCGTCACCGCGGGCGAGAACAACGTCGACCGCGCGAAGATCCAGGACGAGGTCGCCTCGCTCGTCAACCAGGTGTCCAGCATCGCCTCGGCGGCGCAGTTCAACGGCCTCAACCTCCTGTCGAACGGCGACACCGTGGCCACCGGCGCGGCGGTGACGACGGCGAACATCGTCGCCAATGTCGGCTCGCAGGCCAACACCGTCCTCGCCTCGCTCGACCGCGGCGCGGACCAGTCGGTCTCCACGGCCTCGATCACGGTCAACAAGCAGGACCTCACGAACCGCACCGCGGTCGCGGGCACGGGCACGGACATCGCGGCGGCGGCCTTCACCGTCTCCGGCGCGGCGGCTGCGGCCCTCGGCTCCACGGCCACGCTCACGGTCGTCGGCGACGTCGCCACGGCGGCCCGCGGCGGCAACCGCGTGCTGGCTGGCGACAGCTACACGATCGGCGGTCTGACCGGCGTGACGGGCGCGGTGCGCTATGTGGCGCGTGACGGCGATACGGTGAACGACATCGCCGCCGGCATCGCGGAGCGCATCAACCTGCAGGCGGCGGCGGACGGCATCGCCCTGACGGCGTCCGTCTCCGGCGCGGCGATCACGCTGACGAACAACACCGGCGCGGCCGTCACGGCCACCGGCACGCTGACCACCGGCGGCACGTCCTCCGGCGGTCTCGAGACGCTCAGCCTGATCGACGTCTCGACGGAAGACGGGGCCACCGCGGCGCTCGCCGCCATCGAGGGCCTGATCCAGACCACGACCAACGCGCAGGCTGCGCTCGGCACGTCCGAGAGCCGCATCGAGATCCAGAACGAGTTCATGGGCGCCCTGATCGACAGCTTCAAGTCGGGCATCGGCTCCCTCGTGGACGCGAACATGGAAGAAGCCGCGGCGCGCCTCCAGGCGCTCCAGGTCCAGCAGCAGCTCGGCACCCAGGCGCTCTCGATCGCCAACCAGGCGCCGCAGTCCATCCTGGCGCTCTTCCGGTAAGGAGAGCCTGCCGGAGCCGGGTGAACCCCGGCTCCGGCCACTTCCTCGTCGCGCGGCCGAAGCCGCGTATGACACCGCCGCCGGCTGGACCGGCGCTCTTGCGAGGATACGCATATGACGTCCCACCACCGCGCTCAGGCTGGCTATGGCGACACCTCTCGCGCCGTGAACGCCCCGAGGCAGATCGAATACCAGGCCTTCGCGCGCATCACGCACGGCCTCAACGCGGCGATCGCCGCCGAAGGCCCCGGCGCCTTCCCCGCCCTCGCCGAGGCGATGCACCAGAACCTCCGGCTCTGGACCATTCTCGCCGGCGAAATGGCCGACCCGAACAACGGCCTCCCCGAAAAACTCCGCGCCCAGCTCCTCTCCCTCGCCCTCTTCACGCGGGAGCATACGTCCCGCGTCCTCGCCCGCGAGGCGACGGCGGAGGCGCTTGTCGAGATCAACACCGCGATCATGCGCGGTCTCAGAGCCCAGAACGAGGCGGCGCTATGCCCGGCCTGATCCTCAAACTCGCGCCCGGCGAGCGATTCGTCGCCAACGGCGTCGTCATCGAGAACGGGGACAGGCGCGCCCGGCTCAACATCCTGACGCCGGATTCCAACGTCCTGCGCCTTCGCGACGCGCTGCATCCCGACCAGGCGAACACGCCCGTCCGCCGCGTGCTCTACATCGTCCAGCTAGCCCTGGCGGGCGAGGCCGACGTGATGGAGGCGAAGCGGCAGATCGCGACCGGCATCGAACAGCTCGGCTTCGTGTTCAACGACCCCGAATCGCGAACGCGCCTCTCCCGCGCCGCGGAGGATGTCGCGCTCGAACGGTTCTACCCGGCGCTCCGCGCGCTCCGCGGGCTCCTCCCGCTCGAAGAAAAGCTCATGGCCTATGCGGCCGGGGCGGAGCCGAGACCGCAATGAGCTTCGATCCCATCGTCCCCGTCGGCGGCGTCGCCGGCTACCGGCTCCTCGTCCGGACGGAGACGACGCAGCGCGCCGTCTTCGACCGGCAGCCGGAGATCGCCCGAGACGTCGCGTATTTTCAGGAGAACATCGCGAAGGTCACGAGCGCTGAGCAGCTCGTGGCCGACCGGCGGCTGCTGACGGTCGCGCTCGGCGCCTTCGGCCTCGGCGACGAGATCGACAAGAAGGCGTTCATCCGGAAGATCCTTGCCGAAGGAACGGAGAACCGGGAGGCGCTCGCCAACAAGTTCGTCGATCCGCGCTATGGCGAGATCGCCAAGGCCTTCGGCTTCGGCAATCTCGCCGGCGCCCGGACCGGGGACCCGGGCTTCGGCCAGCGGATCACCGACGCCTACCGCGTCCGCGCCTTCGAGATCGCGGTGGGCGAGCAGGACGAATCGCTTCGCCTCGCGCTCAATTTCCGGCGCGAGATCGGCAAGTTCGCGAACGCCAATGATCCGGTCAGCACCGCCTGGCTCTCCGCCCTCGGCGACCAGCCGGTGCGCGCCGTGCTGGAAGGCGCGTTCAACCTGCCCGCCGGCTTCTCCCAGCTCGACGTGGACCGGCAGCGGGAGGAACTGCAACGCGTGGCGCTGCGCGATTTCGGCTCGAAGTCCATGGCGGTGTTCAACGATCCGGAGAACGTGGACAAGGCGATCAACCGCTATCTGATCCGCAAGTCGATCGAGAACGGCCCTTCGGCTTCGACACCCGGCATGGCGGCGCTTTCGCTCCTGCAGGGCGCGGTGGGGCCGAGCGCGGCGCAGAACCTGCTGCTCTCCAATCTGGGCTGAGCCGGCTCAGCCCGGCTTGCGGCGCCTGTGCTCCTCGAGCCGCGGCATGATCTCGACGAAATTGCAGGGCTTGTGCCGATAGTCGAGTTGGGGCGCCAGCAGCGCGTCCCAGCCGTCGCGGCAGGCGCCGGGGCTGCCGGGCAGGGCGAAGAGATAGGTGCCGCCCGCCACGCCCGCACAAGCGCGGGACTGGATGGTGGAGGTTCCGATCTTCGCCCATGAGATCATGTGGAAGGCGACGGCGAAGCCCTCGATCTCCTTTTCGAACAGGGACTTCATCGCCTCCACCGTCACGTCCCGCCCGGTCAGGCCGGTGCCGCCGGTGGAAATCACGACGTCCACTTCCGGGCTCTCGATCCAGGGGCGGACCCGCGCGACGATGGCCTCCACGTCGTCCTTCACGATGGCGCGGGCGGCCAGCAGATGCCCCGCCGCCTCCAGCCGCTCGACCAGCGTGTCGCCCGAGCGGTCGTCCGCCGGCGTGCGCGTGTCGGAGACGGTCAGCACCGCGATGCGGACGGGGATGAATTCGCGCTCGCTCATCATCGGGCCTCGGGCGGCGGCGCGCCGTCCAGCACGGCGCGCAGGGAGAGTAGATCGCGCCAGGCCTTCGCCTTCTCGGCGGGCTGGCGAAGGAGATAGGCGGGATGCAGCGTCGGCAGGACCGGCCGCCCGCCCGCACGGGTCGCGCTCCGCCAGCGCCCGCGGACCCGCGTGATGGAGACGGATTCGTCGAAGAGCGCAGAGGCCGGCGCCCGGCCCAGGGTGACGACGATCTCCGGCGCGGCGAGTTCGATATGGCGTTCGAGGAAGGCGAGAAGCATCCCCGCCTCGTCGCTCGCCGGGTCGCGGTCGCCCGCTGGCCGCCAGGGCAGGAGGTTGGTGATGTAGGCGCCGCGCTCCGGCCCCGCCGCGCGCCGGTCCAGCCCGATGGCGGCGAGCATCCGGTCAAGGAGCTGTCCGGAGCGGCCGACGAAGGGCTTGCCCTCCCGGTCCTCGTCCCGCCCCGGCGCCTCGCCGACGAACATCACGCGCGCCGCCGGGTCGCCGTCGGCGAAGACGGTGTTGCGCGCGCCCTGTTTCAGCGCGCAGCCCTCGAAGCCTTCCATAGCCGCGCGGAGTTCGTCGAGCGTCCGCGCCCCGGCGGCGAGCCTCCGCGCCTCCGTCACGGCTTCCGCCGCATCCGCCTCCGCCGGCGGTTTCGGGCTGAGGATGGAGGGCGCCGCCGGTTTCGGCAGGGGCGCGCGCGCTTCCGCCCGGGCCGCGGCGGCCTCGCGCGCTGCGGCGGCTGCGGCGAACCTGTCCACCGGTTCCGCGCCGATGCATTCGTCCGCCCCCGCCTCCATCTGGAAGAGAAGCGCGGCGATCAGCGCGGGCCGGTCGAGTGGTTGCGGGTCCATGCCCGGAGGATAGGGCCGGCGGCGTGGCGCCGCCAGCCCGTCAGGAGAGATAGGTCTCGTCGAGCGCGTAGCCCGCGGCGCGGACGGTGCGGATCGGGTCCGCGTCGCCGCGGCGGTTGAGCGCCTTGCGGAGCCGGCCGACATGCACGTCCACCGTCCGCGCCTCGACATAGACGTCGCGGCCCCAGACCATGTCGAGCAGTTGCTCGCGGCTGAAGACGCGGCCCGGCCGGCGGATGAGGCAATCGAGCAGGCGGAACTCCTTCGGCCCGAGATGCACCTCCCGCGGGCCGCGATGGACGCGCCGCGTCTCCCGGTCCAGCACGATGTCGCCGAAGGTGGCGACGTCGCCTGCGAGGGTGGGGCGGGAGCGGCGGAGCACGGCGCGGACGCGGGCCAGAAGCTCCGTCATCGAGAAGGGCTTGGTCAGATAGTCGTCCGCCCCGGTGTCGAGACCGCGAATCCGGTCCTCCTCCTCGCCGCGGGCGGTCAGCATGATGATCGGCAGGTCCCGCATGTCGGCCCGCCCGCGCGCGCGCCGGCAGATCTCGATGCCGGAGACGCCGGGCAGCATCCAGTCGAGGATCATCAGGTCCGGCGCCTCCTCGTCGAGGGTCAGCAGCGCCTCGTCCCCGTCCGCGCAAAGCCGGACCTGGTAGCCTTCCTGCGTCAGATTGTAGTCGAGGAGCGCGCCGAGCGCCTCCTCGTCCTCGACCACGGTGATCCGCGCGCTCATCTCTTCGCTCCCGTTCAGACTGTCTGCCCGATATCGTCGGCCTCGCCCTTCGGCCGCTCCGGCCCGATGGCCTCGCCCTTGGCGCTGTAGTGGATCATCTCCGCGATATGGGTCGCGTGATCGCCGATCCGCTCCAGGTTCTTCGCGATGAAGAGGAGCTGCGAGCCGAGGGAGATCGTCCGCGGGTCCTCCATCATGTAGGTGATCGTCTCGCGGAAGAGGGCGTTGTAAGCGTCGTCGATCTCCACGTCGCGGCGCCAGACGGCGATCGCGGCGTCCACGTCGGTCTTCACATAGGCGTCCAGCGCCTCGGTGAGCTGGGCCTGCGCCTGCCGGCCCATGCGGACGACGGAGCCCGAAATCCGCACCGGGCTCGTCGCCGTCAGCGCGCGGGAGCGCTTGGCGATGTTCTTGGCGAGGTCGCCGACCCGCTCCAGCGTGGTCGAAAGCTTCATGGCGGAGACGACGAGGCGCAGGTCCTTCGCCATCGGCTGCCGCTTCGCGATGATCTGGGTGGCGAGCCGCTCCACCTCGTGCTCCAGCGCGTCGAGCCGCCGGTCCTTGCCGATCACTTCCTCGGCGAGATCGGAATCTCGACGCTCAATGCTGTCGAGCGCCTGGGAGAGCTGCGTCTCCGCCACCCCGCCCATCTCCGCGATGCGGGCGCGGAGCTCGATCAGGTCGTCGTCGAACGAGGTGACGATGTGTTCGCCCATGATGGCCTCCTCAGCCGAACCGGCCGGTGATGTAGTCCTGCGTCCGCTTGTCGGACGGGTTCGTGAAGATCTTGTCCGTGTCGTCGTATTCGACCATCACGCCGAGGTGGAAGAACGCCGTCTTCTGGCTCACCCGCGCAGCCTGCTGCATCGAGTGGGTGACGATGACGATGGCGAAACTGTCCCGCAGTTCGTCGATCAGCTCCTCCACCCGCGCCGTGGCGATCGGGTCGAGCGCGGAGCAGGGCTCGTCCATCAGCAACACTTCCGGGGAGGTGGCGATGGCGCGGGCGATGCAGAGCCGCTGCTGCTGGCCGCCGGAGAGGCCGGTGCCCGGCTTGTCCAGCCGGTCCTTCACCTCGTCCCAGAGCGCGGCCTTGCGGAGGCAGCTTTCGACGATGGCGTCGAGATCGGGCTTGTTGGTCGCCATGCCGTGGATCTTCGGCCCGTAGGCGACATTGTCGTAGATCGACTTCGGAAAGGGGTTCGGCTTCTGGAACACCATGCCGACGCGGGCGCGGAGCTGCACCGGGTCGACCGACTTCGCGTTGATGTCCTCGCCTTCGAGCAGGATCGAGCCCGTCACCCGGCAGATGTCGATCGTGTCGTTCATCCGGTTGATGCAACGGAGGAAGGTGGACTTGCCGCAGCCGGAGGGGCCGATGAAGGCCGTCACCGCCTTGTCCCCGATCTCGACGGAGACGTCCTTTATGGCGTGCGCCTCGCCGTAATAGACGTTCACGTTCGTGGCGGAGACTTTCGTATCCCCCATCAGCGCCCCGTCGCCGTCCTTCATGAAGTTTCCTTCCATCTCTCTGTCCCCCATGTCACCAGCGGCGCTCGAAGCGCTTGCGGAGCAGGATCGCGGTGACGTTCATGATCAGCAGGAAGCCGAGCAGCACGATGATCGCCGCGGAGGTCCGCTCCACGAAGGCGCGCTCGGCCATGTTGGCCCACATGAAGATCTGAACCGGCAGCGCCGTCGCCGGGTCGGTCGGCCCGGACGGAATGTCCGCGATGAAGGCGACCATGCCGATCATCAGCAGCGGCGCGGTCTCGCCGAGCGCCTGGGCGAGGCCGATGATCGTCCCGGTCAGGATGCCGGGCATCGCGAGCGGCAGGACGTGGTGGAACACCGCCTGCATCTTCGAGGCGCCGACGCCGAGCGCGGCCTCCCGGATCGAGGGCGGCACCGCCTTCAGCGAGGCGCGCGTCGCGATGATGATCGTGGGCAGGGTCATCAGCGTGAGCACGAGGCCGCCGACCAGCGCGGCGGAGCGCGGCAGGCCGAAGAAGTTGATGAAGACCGCAAGGCCGAGGATGCCGAACACGATGGAGGGCACCGCCGCGAGGTTGTTGATGTTGACCTCGATCAGATCGGTCCAGCGGTTCTTCGGCGCGAATTCCTCGAGATAGATCGAGGCGGCGACGCCGATGGGCAGCGCGAGGGCAAGCACGACGAGCATCATGTACATCGAGCCCACCATCGCGGCGCCGACGCCCGCCGTCTCGGCGCGGGAGGAGGCGCCGAAGGTGAAGAGCCCGGTGTTGAACTTCTTCTCCAGCGCGCCCGCCTCTTCGAGCTGGCGCAGCATCGCGATCTGCCGGTCCTTGATCGGGCGGCGGGATTCCTCCGTCTCCTCGCTGATCGAGCCTTTCATGAAGGCGTCGACCACGCCGTCGGCGAGGAACCAGATCTCCTGCTTCGTCCCGATCTGGTCGAGATTCTCGGCCACATAGTCGCGCAGATAGATGCGCGCGCCGCCGGAGATGAGCTTCTGCGCGTCCGCCGCGAGAAGCTCGTCATTCGGGTCGATGCCGAGCTGCGAGAGCAGCGCCTCGTCCACGAGGCCGCCCCAGCGGAAGACGTTGCCGGTCATCACGGCGTCCGCGGTGTTGCGGCCCTGCGGGTCGATCACGTCCTGCTTCAGGTCGACGGTCAGGCGGATCGACGTCTGCTGGAAGGCGCTCGCGCCGTTGTAGAAGACGGTCGAGAGCAAGGCGACGAGGAAGAAGAGCGCGACGGAGATCGCGGCGATGCCATAGGCCTTGAACCGGGCCTCCGCGGCGCGGCGCTTCTTCAGGCTGGGCGTGACCTCGGCCAGCGAGGCCGCGCGACGGGGTGCGGCGATGTCGGCCATCAGTCGTACTGCTCCCGATATTTGCGCACGATGTGCAGCGCGTAGATGTTGAGCCCCAGCGTGACGACGAAGAGCGTGAGGCCGAGCGCGAAGGCCACCAGCACCTGCGGCGAGGTGAATTCGGTGTCGCCGGTCAGCTGGCTCACGATCTTCACGGTGATCGTGGTCATTTCCTGGAAGGGATTGAGCGAGATGCGCGTCGCGACGCCCGCGGCGAGCACGACGATCATCGTCTCGCCGATGGCGCGCGAGGCCGCGAGGAGCACGGCGCCGACGATGCCGGGCAGGGCGGCGGGCAGCACGACCTGCCGCACCGTCTCCGACTTCGTGGCGCCGAGTCCGTAGGAGCCGTCGCGCAGCGATTGCGGCACCGCGTTGATGATGTCGTCGGAGAGCGAGGAGATGAAAGGGATGATCATGATGCCCATCACCACGCCCGCCGTCATCACCGAGGAGCCGGAGGAGCCGAGGCCGAGCGGCACGGCCACCGCGTCGCGGATGATCGGGCCGACCGTCACGAGGGCGAAGAAGCCGTAGACGATGGTGGGGATGCCGGCCAGCACCTCGATGATCGGCTTCACGATCCCGCGCACGCGCTTCGAGGCGTATTCGGCCATGTAGATCGCCGAGAAGAGCCCGATGGGGACGGCGATGATGAGCGCGATGATCGAGATGTAGGCCGTGCCCCAAAGCAGCGGCAGGAGGCCGTATTGCCCACCCTCGTCGCCCGTCGAGTCCGCGGCGGCGAAGCGCGGGTCCCAGGTCGAGCCGAAGAAGAAGTTGACGGGCGAGACCATGCTGAAGAAGCGCAGGCTCTCGCTCAGCATCGAGAAGACGATGCCGACCGTGGTGAGGATCGCGATGGCGGAGGCGGCGATGAGCACGCCCTTGATGACCGTCTCGACGCGGTTCCGCGCGCGCATCTCCGGCTTGATCTGGAGCCAGCCGAGCGCGCCGCCGATGACCGCGGCGAGGATCGTGAGGAGCCAGAGCGCTCCGGAAAAGGTCGAGTTCAGCCCGTTCAGCGTGTCCGCGGCGCGGACCATGAAGGGTTCGATGTCTGCGCCGCCGAGCGCGACGCCCTTCTCCGCCAGCAGCGGGCGGAGCGGGACGAGGCCGACGCGGACCTGCTCGCGCTCGCCCTCGTCGAGCAGCGTCAGCCCGCCGGCGATCTGCGAGACCATCCCTGCGATGAGGTTGGATTGCGTCTCGTCCTGGCGAAGCTCCGCCGGAAATTCGGCGCGCACCGCGTTGTCCACGATGATGGGGCGCGCGATCACGATCAGCACGATGACGGCGAGCGAGGGCAGCAGCACCCAGTTCATCACATGGGCGGCGTGGAAGCCGCTCCGCGAATGGGGCCTCGCCCCGGCCCTCTCCATCGCCTTCGCCTTCATCCGGCCGGCGATGTAGCCGGCGGCGGCGAGCGCCAGCACGACCAGTATCAGCGTCGAGACGCCCATGATCCTCTTCCCCTCGCGTCAGGTCGCCGGGGGCGGGCGTTCCGCCCCCGGCGCGTTCAGGACCGGGGTCCGATCACATCGTCTCGCCGGCGGCGATGCGGGCGCGGAGCGCCTCACGCTCGGCCTTCGGCGCGGCGACGAGGCCATAGTTGGCGAGCGGACCCGCCGGCCCGATCATCTCGTCGGCTGTGAAGAACTCGACATACTCGCGAAGGCCCGGGATCACGTCGAGATGCGCCTTCTTCACATAGAAGAAGAGCGGACGGGAGACGGGATACTCGCCCGCGGCGATCGACTCCGTGGTCGGGACGACGCCGGACATGGTGCCGACCTTCAGACGGTCCTTGTTGTTCTCGTAGAAGGCGAGGCCGAACACGCCGACGCCGGTGCGGTTCGCGTCGATGCGCGAAAGCGTCTCGGTATAGTCGCCGTCGATGTCGATGGAGGCGCCGTCCTTGCGGACGCGGATGCAGGCTTCCTGCGCCGCCTTCTTCTCCATGCCGCCGTCCATCATCGCCTTCATGGCGCCGGTCTCCTCGCAGCCATGCGCGAGAACCTTCTCCTCGAAGACTTCACGGGTGCCGTGCTTCTCGCCCGGGATGTAGGCCGCGATCTTCCAGTCGGGGAAGGCCGGGTTCACTTCCTTCCAGGTCTCGTAGGGGTTGGGAACGAGCGCGCCGTCGACGACGACGTCGGCGGCCAGCGCCTTGTAGATGTCCGCCGGGGTGAAGGCGAAGTCCGGGCCGTTGATGTCCGTCGCGAAGACGATCCCGTCATAGCCGATGCGGACTTCCATGATGTCCGTCACGCCGGCGTCGGCGCAGGCCTTCACTTCGCTCTCGCGGATCGGGCGGGAGGAGTTCGCGATATCGATGGTCGCCGGGCCGGCGCCCTTGCAGAATTCCTTCAGGCCGCCCGAGGAACCGCCGGATTCGACGATCGGCGTCTTGAAGTTGGAATAGGTCTCGCCGAAGGCTTCCGCCACGATCTGGGCGTAGGGAAGAACGGTCGAGGAGCCGGCGATCTGGACCTGGTCGCGGGCCGAGGCGGCTCCGGCGACGGCGACCGCCGCGGCGGCGATCGCGGCGGCTGCGATGCGCTTGTTCATGTGAATCTCTCCATATCGAGGATCGTTTCTGCGTTTTGACGAGCAGAACGACGCGCGCCCTGTCTCGGGGGCCGTGCCTAGCCGCCGGGCGACGTGTTTCTATGACGAACGGAAAACAGTTTTGTGACAGTGTTAAGCGCTGGAACAGCGGCGAAATTCAGGATTTGTCGACGCTGGCGGGCCGCGTCTCCGCCGGTTTCGTCACAGAAGCGGGCGCCGTTCGCGAGTCGGGCGCCGGCGGCATCCAGATCGTGAAGGCGCTGCCCTCGCCGAGTTTCGAGCGGATCTGGAGTTCGCCGCGATGGCGCGTGAGGATGTGTTTGGCGATGGCGAGGCCGAGCCCTGTGCCCCCCACCGCCTTGCTGCGCGCGACGGAGACCCGGTAGAACCGCTCGGTCAGCCGCGGCAGGTGCTCCCGTGGGATTCCGGGGCCGTCGTCGGCCACGGTCAGGCCGACCATTCCGGGCCATTCCGGCGCGGGCGCGGCGCGGTGGATCGTGACGGTCACGCCCTCGCCGCCATACTTGATCGCGTTGTCGAGGAGGTTGGTCAGGAGCTGGGCGAGCTGGTCCTGGTCGCCCGCGACGACGGGCCCCTCGCCCTCCACCTCCAGCGCAAGCGTCGCCCCCGCCTCGCGCGCGACCGGCTCCATCGCCGCCACGGTCGCATGGGCGAGGGCGGCGAGGTCCACCGCGCCCTTGGGCCGGACATGGGCGTTCATCTCGATGCGGGAGAGGGACATGAGGTCCTCCACCAGCCGCTTCATGCGCTCCGCCTGCGTCGCCATGATGCCGAGGAAGCGGGCGCGGGCGGCCGGGTCGTCCTTCGCGGGGCCCTGAAGGGTCTCGATGAAGCCGATGATGGAGGCGAGCGGGGTCTTCAGCTCGTGGCTCGCATTGGCGATGAAGTCCTGCCGCATCTCCTCGATCTGGCGGATGCGCGTGCGGTCCTCGATCAGCACGAGCGCGGCGGGCTCCCGCGGGGCGGCGGGGCCGAGGGCGCGGACATGGGCGAGGAGCCGCCGCTCCGTCCGCTTGCGGATCAGCGGCGCCTCGACGCTCCGCGGCGCGCCGTCGGTGATTGTGTCCTCGATCGCCTCGATCAGCCCCGGCGCGCGGATCAGCGAGACGAGCGGCAGGTCGACCGCCGCCTCCACGCTAGGCCCCGATTCCTCGGCGAGGAGCCGCAGCGCCTCCGGGTTGATGCGGCGGATGCGGAGGTCTTCGTCGACGAGGAGGAGGGCGGCGGGCAACCGATCCAGCGCCTCGGAATCGGGCGAGCGGGCCGGCGGCGGCGGCGCGACGGGCGGCGGCTCCGGGGCCGGAGACGCCGCTTCCGGCTCCGCCTCGGACGGGCGGACAAAAAGGCGGCCCGCGAGGCGGGCGAGGTCGGGGAGGCGCGGCATGATCCATCCCTGATAGCCGAGCCCGGGCCGCGAAAGAAGCGCGATGGCTTTCACGGAAACGTCTTATATATGCCCCTGTGAGAAGAGAGGGGCCATGATCCGCTACGACCTTCGCTGCGCCGAGGGCCACGCCTTCGAAGCCTGGTTCGGCTCCGCCGCAGCCTATGACGAACAGGCGGCGCGGGGCCTCGTCTCCTGCGCGCTCTGCGGCTCGCCGAAGGTGGAGAAGGCGCTGATGGCGCCGGGCGTGCCGGTGAAGGGCAACAAGCGGGCGGCCCCGGCGGAGCCGATGCTCTCCGCCCCCGCCCCGGCCGAGATCGTGGAGAAGCTCGCCGCGCTCCGGCGGGAGATCGAGGCGAAATCCGCCTGGGTCGGCCGGCGCTTCGCCACGGAGGCGCGGGCCATGCATCTCGGCGAGGCCGAGGCCCGCCCGATCCACGGCGAGGCGACCGCCGAGGAGGCGAAGGCGCTGATCGAGGAGGGCGTGCCGGTCGCCCCGCTGCCGTTCCTGCCGCGGCGGGACGATTGAGGGGCTGCGCACAGTGCGCAGGGGCGTCAAGTATCTGGCTTAAAAGGTGAACCTATCATGATACCCCAGCGTGCCCGCGGGGCATTCGGGGCTCCTCCCGGTGCTATGGCTCAGGCTGCTGACGGGACGGCCTTGATCGGGTGAAAATGGTTGAGCGATCTCTCTCCCGCCGGCGGATCATGGTTCCGGCATAAGGCGGGAATCCTCGCCCCCTCCCGTCAAGCGGAACGCCTTGCCCCCCCGCGCCCCCGGCGATATAGCGCACCCGCCCGCCGGGACGGCCGGGCGAGCAGGAGCCGCGGATGACGACACCCCCCCGTCTCGTGATGAAGTTCGGCGGCACCTCGGTCGCCGACATGGAGCGAATCCGCAACGCGGCGGCGCGCGTCAAACGCGAGGTCGAGGCGGGCTATCACGTCGCCGTCATCGTCTCCGCCATGGCGGGGGAGACGAACCGGCTGGTGGGTTATGTGCGCGAGGCGGCGGCGACGCCGGGCGCGAACAGCCCCGGTTTCTACGACGCGCGCGAATATGACAGCGTGGTTGCGAGCGGCGAGCAGGTGACGAGCGGGCTCATGGCCATCGTCCTGCAGGAGATGGGCGTGCCCGCCCGCTCCTGGGCCGGCTGGCAGGCCCCGGTGATGACGACCGCCGCCCACGGCTCGGCCCGGATCACCGGCATCGACACGACGAAGATCGTGGAGCGGTTCGGGCAGGGGATGCACGCCGTCATCGCCGGCTTCCAGGGCGTGAGCCCGGAGGGGCGGATCACCACGCTCGGCCGTGGCGGCTCGGACACCTCCGCCGTCGCCTTCGCCGCCGCGCTCGGCGCGGAGCGCTGCGACATCTATACGGATGTGGACGGCGTCTACACCACCGACCCTCGGATCGAGCGGAAGGCGCGGAAGCTCTCCCGCATCAGCTTCGAGGAGATGTTGGAGCTTGCCTCGCTCGGCGCGAAAGTGCTCCAGACCCGCTCCGTCGAGCTCGCCATGAACCATAACGTGAAGCTGATGGTCCGCTCCAGCTTCAGCGACGATCCGGGCACGCTCGTCTGCCCAGAGGAGGAAATCGTGGAGAAGAACGTCGTCTCCGGCATCGCCGCCGAGCGCGGGCAGGCCAAGGTCACGCTGCTGAAGGTGGCGGACCGGCCGGGCGTCGCCGCCTCGATCTTCGGCCCGCTCGCCGAGGGCGGGGTGAACGTGGACATGATCGTCCAGAACATCTCCGAGGACGGGTTCACCGACATGACCTTCTCCTGCGCGGAGGACGACGTGGCGCGGGCGAAGCATCTCCTCGAGAACGCGGAGCCGAAGATCGGCTATCGCGAGATCGTGGTGGACGACGACGTGGCGAAGGTCTCCGTCGTCGGCGTCGGCATGCGCTCCCATTCCGGCGTGGCGCAGACGATGTTCAGCGCCCTCGCGGCTGACGGCGTGAACATCAAGGTCATCACGACCTCCGAGATCAAGGTGAGCGTGCTCATCAGCCGCAAGTATCTTGAACTGGCCGTGCAGTCGTTGCACGCGGCCTTCGGTCTCGACAAGGTCTGAACGCCGGCGCAGAAAGCGCCGGTGACAGGGGGGATCGCTGATGCCGCCACCGGCGGACATAGGGTCGCGCGTGCTGCTGCGCCGGCTTCGCCAGGTCATGGCGAAGCCGGGAGACGCGCAGGCGAGGCTCGACCGGATCGTCTCCGTCATCGCCGTCAACATGGTGGCGGAAGTCTGCTCCATCTATCTCTTGCGCGAGGAGCAGATGCTGGAGCTCTGCGCGACGGAGGGGCTCCGGAAGGAGGCCGTCCACCGCACCCGCTTCCGCTTCGGGCAGGGCCTCGTCGGCCGCATCGCCGCCTCGGCGGAGCCCTTCGCCTCCCGCGACGCGCCGCGCGCGCCCGGCTTCGAATACCGGCCCGAGACGGGCGAGGAGATCTATTCGAGCTTCTGCGGCGTGCCGATCCAGCGGCTCGGCAAGGTCATGGGCGTTCTCGTCGTGCAGAACGCGGCGGCGCGGGATTATTCGGAGGAGGAGATCGACGCGCTCGAGGTGATCGCCATGGTGATCGCCGAGATGGCGGACGCCGGGCAGTTCACCGGGGAGGGGTTCGACCTCGTCCGCTCCGCGCCGAAGGCCTATGAGGGCGTCGGCGCCTCGGACGGCGCGGCGATCGGCGTCGTTCACCTGCACGAGCCGAAAGCGGCGATCACCAACCCCTTCACCGAAGATGTCGAGGGCGAGCGCGCGCGGCTCGACGCGGCGATGGCGAGCCTCCGGGAGGAGGTCGACGCGCTGGTGACGGCGGACATGGGCGAGGCGACGGCGGAATATCGCGACGTGCTCGAAGCCTACCGGATGTTCGCGCATGACAAGGGCTGGCTCCGGCGGCTCCATGAGGCGGTGGCCGCCGGCGTCGTCGCCGAGGTGGCGGTGGAGCGGGTGCAATCCGCCGCGCGGAGCCGGATGGAGCGCGCCGCGAACCCCTATCTGAGGGACCGGCTGCACGATCTCGACGATCTCGCCAACCGGCTCCTGCGCCGGCTCGGGGGCGGGGCGCCGAACGGCGCGCCGCCGGACGGCGCGGTGCTGGTCGGCCGCACCATCGGGCCGGGCGAGCTGCTCGACCACGGCAAGCGGCTCGGCGGCGTGGTGATGGAGGAGGGCGGGCTCGGCTCGCACGCCGCCATCGTCGCCCGGGCGCTCGCCATCCCGATGGTCGTCGGCGCGGAGCGGATCGTGGCGGAGGCGCGGAACGGCGACGCCATCGTGGTGGACGCGGACCGGGGCGAGGCCTTTCTCCGCCCGCCGGAAAATCTCCGCATCGCCTATGAGGAGAAGGTCGCGCTCGCGGCGGAGGCGGAGGCGCGCTATCGCGCGATCCGCAGCCTGCCGGCGGAGACGCGGGACGGCCACCGCATCTCGCTCCAGATCAATGCGGGGCTCCTCTCGGACATGCCCAATCTCTTCGAGGTCGGGGCCGAGGGCGTCGGCCTCTACCGCACGGAATTGCAGTTCCTGACCCGTCCGACCCTGCCGCGGCGGGCCGACCAGGCGGCGCTCTATGGCCGGGTGCTCGACGCCGCGCAGGGCGCGCCGGTGATCTTCCGCACGCTCGACATCGGCTCGGACAAGGTGCTGCCCTACATGAAGCGCCCGGAGGAGGAGAACCCGGCGCTCGGCTGGCGGGCGATCCGCGTCGGGCTCGACAAGCCCTTCGCGCTGAAGATGCAGCTTCAGGCGCTGCTGCGCGGGGCGGGGGCGCGGCCGCTCTCCGTCATGTTCCCGTTCGTGGCGGACGAGGCGGAGTTCTACGCCGCGCGGACGATCCTGACGGAGACGCATGCGCGGCTCCAGCGGCTCGGCTATACGGTGACGACCGAACTGAAGGTCGGCGCGATGCTTGAGACGCCCTCGCTCGCCTACGCCTCCGCCGCCTTCTTCCGCGAGGTCGATTTCCTCTCGGTCGGCGGCAACGACCTGATGCAGTTCTTCTTCGCGGCGGACCGGGGGAACGAGCGGGTGCGCCGGCGCTATGACGCGCTTTCGGCGCCCTTCCTCTCCTTCCTCCGCCGCGTCGCCTCCCGCGCCTCGGCGGCGGGGACGCCGGTCTCCTTCTGCGGGGAGGCGGCGGGCCGGCCGGAGGAGGCGCTGGCGCTCGCCGCGCTCGGCTTCCGCAGCCTCTCGATGCGCCCGGCCTCGGTCGGCCGGGTGAAATATGCGCTCCGCTCGGTCGAACTCGGCGCCGTGCGCGCCATCATCGAGGAGGCGATGAGCGGCGGCGCCCCGGCCCGCCCGGCCATCGGCGCCCTTCTGGCCCGCTCCGCAGAGCTCTGAGCCGCCTGTCCGCCCGCTTTGGCGGGAAATCCCACGAGAATCCTGTTAACCTTGGTGAACAATTAAAGAACAAAGGGAACAAATCAAAAACAAATACACGGCCAGGCTGTGACTTATCTCGCATTCGAGCGATTCTTCGGGCGCTTTCCCATGAAATGCCCATACGAATCCCTTGCTGACCATGCCATCCCATGCTATCACCATGAAACGCAGCGACCTCCGGCCTCAACGATAAATCGGCAGGTTCATACAGGCGCCGGGGCGCTGCGTGAGGCGAAGACGACCGCGAAAACGCGGCGGGCGCAGTCAGACGGCGCCGAGGGACAGGCTGAGGGCCGCGCATCCCGAGAGGTGCGCGGCCCGTTTCACATCCGGGCGGCGGGAACGGCGCGGAGACAGAGGGAGAGGCGGGAGCGGGCGGTGCAGACGATCTTCCACTCCAGCGCGACCAACAAGGTCGATGCGAAGGGCCGGGTCTCGATCCCGGCGCCCTTCCGCAATGCGCTGCGGGACGGGGGGGATTCCACGCTCTACCTCATGCCGGAGATCATGGAGCGCCCGGCCATCATGGGCTTCGGCGCAGGCCATTACCGCCGCCTCGCCGAAAGCGTGATGAGCATGCCGCCCTTCGACCCGGTCGCCGAGGCGCTTTCGGACGCGCTCGGCAGCGAGGCGCGGGAACTGCCGCTCGACGGGACGGGGCGGATCGTGCTGCCGGCGGACCTGAAGGCGCTGGCGGAGATCGAGGAGGACGCGCTCTTCATCTCCCGGCTCACCCATTTCCAGATATGGAAGCCCGAGAACTACGCGGCGATGAAGGCCGATCTCCGCCGCACGGCGCGGGAGAACGCCTCGGCGCTGCCCTGGTCCGTGGCGCGCACGGCATGAGCGCGGAGGCGGCGCTCCGCGCGGCGCGCGCGCTCCACGAGCCGGTGATGCTCGCGGAGGTTCTCTCCGTGCTGGAGCCGGGGCGGGGCGGGACCTTTCTCGACGGGACGTTCGGCGCGGGCGGCTATTCGGTCGGTCTGCTGGAGGCCGGCGCGGGGCGCGTGATCGCGCTCGACCGGGACCCGGAGGCGGTCGCCCGCGGGCGGGAATGGGCGCCGGCCTTCGAAGGGCGGCTGGAGATCGTTCAGGGCCGGTTCGGGGACCTTGCGGAACTGGTTGACGGGCCGCTCGACGGGGCCGTCTTCGACATCGGCGTCTCCTCCATGCAGATCGACGAGGCGCGGCGCGGCTTCTCCTTCATGAAGGACGGCCCCCTCGACATGCGGATGGGATCGGAAGGGCCGAGCGCGGCGGAGATCGTGAACCGGGCGGAGGAGGCGGCCCTGGCCGACATCTTCTTCCTCTACGGGGAGGAGCGCGCCTCCCGCCGTATCGCGCGGGCCATCGTCGCGGCGCGCGCCGACGCGCCCATAGAGACGACGCGCGCGCTCGCCGCGCTGGTGGAGCGCTGCCTGCCCCGGCCGAAGCCGGGCTGGCCGCATCCGGCGACGCGGGTCTTCCAGGCGCTGCGCATCGCGGTGAACGACGAACTCGGGGAGCTGGCCCGCGGCCTCTCCGCCGCCGAGGCGCTGCTGGCGGAGGGCGGGATTCTCGCCGTGGTGAGCTTTCATTCGCTGGAGGACCGGATCGTGAAGCGCTTCCTGCGGCTCCGCGGCGGGGCGGCGCCCGGCGGCTCCCGCCACGCCCCGGCGGCGGCGGGCGCGGCGCCCGCCTTCGAGATCGTCACGAAGAAGGCGCTGGAGCCCGGCGCGGCGGAGCTGGCGCGGAACCCGCGCGCGCGGTCCGCGAAGCTTCGCGCCGCAAGGCGGACGGGCGCGCCGGCCGGCGCCGTTTCCGCCGCCGCGCTTGGCTTGCCCGCGCTTTCGGGCGCCGCGCGGGGGATGCGCTGATGCGTTGGGTCCTCCATCTCTTCGCCTTCGCCGCGCTCGTCGCCGTCGCCTCCTGGTCCTTCTCCGTCACCTACCGGACGAAGGACGCGCTGCGCGACGTGGCCCGGCTCAACCGGGACATCGCGGCGGAGCGGGAGGCGCTGGCGGTGCTGCGCGCCGAATGGGCCTGGCTCAACGCGCCGGACCGGCTCTCGGCGCTCGTCGCGGCGCACGGGCAGCCGCTCGGGCTCGAGCCGCTGACGCCGGAGCGCTTCGGCGAGACGGCCGAGGCGCCGCTGATCGAGCCGGATGACGGGATGGACCCGGTCGCGCTGATCGATCTCGACGCGCTCTTCCCCGGCGAGGCCGCGCCGCGCCGGTCCGCGCCCGCGCGTGAGCCCGCCGCGGGCGCGGCTTCGGGCAGAGTCGAGACGGCCGCCATTCGGGCGGAGCCCGAGCGCGGCGCGGCGCCGAAGCCCGCCCCCGCCTCGGCTCCCGCCGTCGCCCCGGCGCCGGCCTTCGTCGCCGCGCCCGCCCCGGCCCCCGCGCCGCAGCCGGACGCGACCGCAGCGCGCGGCGCGCCTTCGCCCGCCCGCGAGAGGGTGGACCGATGACGCGGCGCGACGAGCTCATCCGCGTTCTCGGCGACCAGGGCGCGGAGCGCATCGCGCAGCGCGCGAAAAAGCGCGAGAATGCGCGGGAGGCCCGGCGCAAGGCGCGCGCCGACCTCGCCGAATGGCGGCTCTGGCTCGTCGCCGGCTGCTTCGCGCTTGGCTACGCAACGCTCGCCGGCCAGATGGCGCTCACCGCCGTCGCGGAGCCTGAGGAGCCGGCGCTGGAGGTGGCGGGCGGGCCGCCGCTGGCGGAGCGCGCGCCGATCGTGGACCGGGAGGGGCGGCTCCTCGCGGCCAACCTGCCGACCTGGGCGATCTACGCGCATCCCGAGGTCGCCGCCCGCGCCGGGATCGACGCGGCGGAGGCCGCGCAGCTTCTCGCCTCCGCGCTCCCGGGCGTCGGGGAGGAGACGCTCCGCGCCCGCTTCGCGCCCGGCCGCAAGTTCGTCTGGATCAAGCGGCCGGCGAGCCCGGCGGAGAAGCAGGCCGTGCATGATCTCGGCCTCCCCGGCGTCGAGTTCGGACGGCGGGAGACGCGCATCTACCCCGCCGGGCGCATCGCCGCGCATGTCCTCGGCGGCGCGACCGTGGGGGCGGAGGGCGTCGACCATGCCGAGCTCGTCGGCCTCGCCGGCGTCGAGCGGCGGCTCGACGACGCGCTGCGGGACCCGGCGCGCGCCGGCGAGCCCTTCCGCATCTCCCTCGACCTTGCGGCGCAGACGGCGATGACGGAGGTGCTGGAGGCCGCGATGCGCGACTTCAAGGCCATCGCCGCCTCCGCCGTGCTGATGGACGCGCGGAACGGGGAGGTCATCGCGATGGTCTCCCTGCCCGATTTCGACCCGAACGCGCGGCCTGACACGCGCGACCCCGTGGTGGCCAAGACGCGCCCGATGATGAACCGGGCGGCGGAGGGCGTGTTCGAGCTCGGCTCCACCTTCAAGACCTTCGCCGCCGCGCAGGCGATGGAGCTCGGCCTCTACGGCCCGGAAACCATGATCGACACGACGGGGCCGCTCCGCGTCGGCAGGTTCCGCATCAGCGACTTCCACAAGATGCCGCCGCAGATGTCGCTCCGCGACGTGATCGTGGAAAGCTCCAATGTCGGCACAGCCCGCGTCGCCATCGCCATCGGCGCGGAGCGGCAGAAGGCGTTTCTGGACTCCCTCGGGCTCCTCTCCCCCACGCCGGTGGAGATCGCGGAGGCGCGGCTCGGCCAGCCGCTCTATCCGGCGAACTGGAGCCAGCTCTCGACCATGACGATCTCCTACGGCCACGGCCTCGCCGCGACGCAGCTGCACCTCGCCGCGGCCTATGCGACGCTGCTGAACGGCGGGCTGAAGGTGAAGCCGACGCTGATCCCCGGCGCGCCGGCGCCGACGGAGGCGGACCGCGTGATCTCCGCCCAGACCTCCCGCCATCTGCGCGAGATGCTGCGCGCCGTGGTGGCGGAGGAGAAGGGCACGGCGAACCTCGCCGAGGTTCCGGGCTACGAGGTCGGCGGCAAGACCGGCACGGCGGAGAAGCCCTCGGCGGGCGGCTATGACGGCGGGCGGAACATCACCACCTTCGCCGGCGCCTTCCCGATGTCGGACCCGCGCTATGTGATCGTGGTGACGCTCGACGAGGCCTCGACCTTCAAATACGGGCGGACCTGGCGCACCGCGGGCTGGACGGCGGCGCCGACCGCGGGGCTCGCCGTCCGCCGCATCGCCCCAGTGCTCGGCATCCGCCCGGCGCCGGCGCCGCTCGACCCGGCGGATGCGGCCGGAGCGGCCGCGAGGGCGCGGTTTTGAGCGGGCGGACGCTCGGAGCGCTCGGCCTCGCGGGGCTGGCGCATCGCGGTCCCGCGCCCGCGCCCGATCTCGCCATAGCGGGGCTGACGGCGGACAGCCGGGAGGTGAGGCCGGGCTTCCTCTTCGCCGCGCTCCGCGGGCGGCTCGACGGCGCGGAATTCGCGCAATACGCGGTCCGGATGGGCGCCGCGGCGGTGCTGGCGGACGAGGCGGGGGCGGAGCGGGCGAAGGCCGATATCGGCTCCTGGCCTGTCCCCTTCCTGATCGACCCCGAGCCGCGCCGCCGCCTCGCCCTCGCCGCCGCGGCCTTTTTCGGCGCGCAGCCAGAAACGCTCGTCGCCGTGACGGGGACCAACGGCAAGACCTCGGTCGCCAGCTTCGCGCGGCAGATCTTCGCCGCGCTCGGCCGCCGCGCGGCCAGCTTTGGCACGGTCGGCGTGGAGGGGGCGGACATTCCCGCCCCGGCGATGACGACGCCGGACCCGGTGGCGCTCCACCGCCTCCTCGCCGCGCTGGCGGCGGAGGGCGTGACCCATGCGGCGATGGAGGCGTCGAGCCACGGGCTCGCGCAGCATCGGGTGGACGGCGCGCGGCTCTCCGCGGCGGCCTTCACCAATATCAGCCGCGACCATCTCGACTATCACGAGACCTTCGAGGCCTATCTCGCCGCGAAGCTCCGGCTCTTCTCCGAAGTGCTGCCGGAGGGCGCGGCGGCGGTGATCAACGCGGACGAGGCCTGCTTCCCGGAAGCCTTCCGCGCCGCGCGGCGCGCCGAGGTCATTCCCTACGGGCGGGACCGGGAGGCGGCGCCGGGCCTTCGCCTGATCGACGCGCGGTTCGACGCCGAGGGGCAGAGTCTCGACCTCGAATGGCGGGGCGCGCCGCGGCGCGTGCGGCTCGGCCTCGTCGGCGGCTTCCAGGGGCTCAACGCAATGGCGGCGGCGGGGCTCGCCATCGGGGCCGGCGAGGAGCCGGAGGCGGTGTTCGGCGCGATGGAGGCGCTCGTCGGCGTCCGGGGCCGGATGGAGCGGGTCGCGACGCGGGCGAACGGCGCGGCGGTCTATGTCGATTACGCCCATACGCCCGCCGGGCTCGCTGTCGCGCTCGCCGCGCTCCGGCTCCACACGCCGGGGCGGCTCGTCGTCGTCTTCGGCGCGGGCGGGGACCGGGACCGGGGCAAACGGCCGGAGATGGGCCGCGCGGCCGCCGCCGGAGCCGATGTGGTGATCGTGACGGACGACAACCCCCGGAGCGAGGACCCGGCCGCGATCCGCGCCGAGGTGATCGCGGGCTGCCCC
The DNA here is from genome assembly GCA_030429105.1 of Alphaproteobacteria bacterium. GTDB lineage: Bacteria > Pseudomonadota > Alphaproteobacteria > Rhodobacterales > Rhodobacteraceae > Pikeienuella. The sequence goes on along the minus strand of JAUIDE010000008.1, from coordinate 22,337 downwards.
GGCGCGGAGGAGGCGGGGGACCGGGCGGAGGCCATTCTCCGCGGCGTCGACTCATTGTCGCCGTCAGACCGCCTTCTCATCGCGGGAAAGGGGCATGAGACCGGGCAGGAGATCATGGGCGTGACGCATCCCTTCGACGACGCGGAAATCGCCCGCGCCGCGGTCGCCGCGCTGAACGGGGAGGCGGCGCCATGACGCTCTGGACTTCGGAAGAGGCGGAGGCCGCGACGGGCGGGCGGGCGACGGCGCCTTTCTCCGCCTCCGGCGTCTCCATCGACAGCCGTTCGCTCGCCCGCGGCGATCTCTTCGTCGCGCTGGCGGACCAGCGGGACGGGCACGATTTCGTCGCCGCCGCCTTCGCCGCCGAGGCCGCCGCCGCGATGGTCTCCCGCATTCCGGAGGGGTTGCCGAAGGGCGCGCCGCTCCTGATCGTGGAGGACGTTCTGGCCGCGCTCCGCGGGCTCGCCGCGGCGGCGCGGGCGCGCTCGGGCGCGAAGGTCATCGGCGTCACCGGCTCGGTCGGCAAGACGGGAACGAAGGAGATGCTGCGCGCCTGCCTCGCGACGGCGGGGGAGGTCCATGCGGCGGAGAAGAGCTTCAACAACCACTGGGGCGCGCCGCTGACGCTGGCGCGGGCGCCGCGGAGCGCGGCCTTCATCGTCGCGGAACTCGGCATGAACCATGCGGGGGAGATCGCGCCCCTCTCCCGCCTCGTGCGGCCGGACATCGCGATCATCACGACCGTGGAGGCCGTCCATCTCGAGAATTTCGCGAACGAGGAGGGGATCGCGGACGCGAAGGCGGAGATCTTCGAGGGACTGGCGGAGGGCGGGCTCGCCGTCCTGAACGTGGACAACCGGCATTTCGCGCGGCTCGAAGCGGCGGCGCGGGCGAAGGGCGCCCGCATCCTCCGCTTCGGCGCGGCGGAGGGGGCGGAGGCGCGTCTCGAAGGCGCGCGGCTCGCCGGGCCGGCGACGGTGGTGCGGGCGAGCCTCCATGGCCGTCCGCTCATCTTCAAGATCGGCGCGCCGGGCCGGCATCTCGCGATGAACGCGCTGGCCGCGCTCGCGGCGGCGGAGGCGGCGGGGGCGGACGTGGCGCGCGCTGCGCTCGCGCTCGGCGGCTGGGCCCCGCCGGAGGGCCGCGGCTCGCGCTGGCGGATCGCGCTCGGCGCGGGCGGGATCGACGGCGGGGTGACGCTGATCGACGAAAGCTACAACGCCAACCCGGTCTCCATGCGCGCGGCGCTCGCCGTCCTCTCCGCCGCCAAGCCGGAGGACGATATCGGCCGGATCGCGAAGGGCCGCCGCGTCGCCTTCCTCGGCGACATGCTCGAGCTCGGGCCGGAGGCGGAGGCGATGCACGCCGGCCTCGCTTCCTGCGAGGAGATCGCCGGGGTCGATGTCGTCCATACCTGCGGGCCGCTGATGCGCGCGCTCCATGAGGCGCTGCCGGCGGAGAAGCGGGGCAAGTGGTTCCCCTCCTCCGCCGAACTCGCGGAGGCGGCGGGGCGGAAGCTTGACGCCGGCGACGTCGCCATGGTGAAGGGCTCGCTCGGCTCGAAGATGGCCGCCGTGGCGGCGGCGGTGAAGCGCATGGGCGCCGCCGCGCCGGAAGGGGGAGAGGCCTGAATGCTCTATGAACTCCTCACCCCGCTCTCGACCGGCGGGGACGTCTTCAACCTCTTCCGCTACATCACCTTCCGCGCGGGCGGCGCGTTCTTCACCGCGCTCGTCTTCGGCTTCCTCTTCGGGCGGCCGATCATCGACGGGCTGCGCCGGATGCAGGGCAAGGGGCAGCCGATCCGTTCCGACGGGCCGGCGAGCCACATCCTCGAAAAGGCCGGGACGCCGACCATGGGCGGCGTGCTCATCCTCGCCGCCATCGTCGTCTCGACGCTTCTCTGGGCGCGGATGGACAACGGCTTCGTCCTCCTCGTCCTCTTCGTCACGCTCGGCTTCGGCGCGATCGGCTTCGTGGACGACTATCTGAAGGTGACGAAGCAGACGCATCGCGGCTTTTCGGGCCGGCACCGGCTCGCCATCGGCTTCGCCATCGCCGCCCTCGCCTCCTGGTGGGCGACGACCCTTCAGCCGGAGCCGCTCCAGACGCAGCTGGCCGTGCCCGTTTTCAAGGAGGTGTTGATCCCGCTCGGGCTCCTCTTCTTCCCCTTCGCGATGTTCGTCATCGTCGGCAGCGCGAACGCCGTGAACCTGACGGACGGGCTGGACGGCCTCGCCATCATGCCGGTGATGATCGCCGCGGGCTCGCTCGGCGTCATCGCCTATGTCGTCGGGCGGACGGATTTCACCGAATATCTCCAGATCCACTATGTGGCGGGGACGGGGGAGATCACCGTCTTCGCCGCGGCGCTGATCGGCGGCGGGCTCGGCTTCCTCTGGTACAACGCGCCGCCCGCGATGGTCTTCATGGGCGACACCGGGAGCCTTTCCCTTGGCGGCGCGCTCGGCGCCATCGCCGTCTCGATCAAGCACGAGATCGTCTGGGCCGTGATCGGCGGGCTCTTCGTCTTGGAGGCGGTCTCGGTCATCGTGCAGGTCGCGAGCTTCAAGCTGACCGGCAAGCGCGTCTTCCGCATGGCGCCGATCCACCATCATTTCGAGCAGAAGGGCTGGCGCGAGCCGACCGTGGTGATCCGCTTCTGGATCATCGCGCTGATCCTCGCCCTCATCGGGCTCGCCTCGCTGAAGCTGCGGTGATGAGCGTCGCCTCCCCCTGGATCGCCGGCCTCTGGCTGAAGCTCCGCGCCGCGAGGCCCGCGCCCTTCGGCGAGGCGGTCGCGCGGCTCCTCCGCGCGCGGGAGGAGGCGAAGCGGGAGGAAGCGCGGCTTGAGGCGGCGCGGGCGAAGGGGCGGGAGGGCCAGGCATGATCGCGCGGGCCGTCTTCGCAGTCACCACTCTCCTCTCCGCGACTTCGGCGCAGGCCTATACCTGCAAGATCACGGCGGACGAATTGCGCAAACCGAAATGGATCGGCGCGGGCGGCGACGAAAAGCGGCAAGGCGAGGTCGAGATCGTCGGCTTCGTCAGGAGCGTCGTGCGAAACGAGATCTGGCATGGCGGCGAGATATTCGGGCGGCCCTGGGTTATTCTGGTCGAAACCATCCGGACAGTGAGGGGGGAAAGGCGGCCGGAATGGCGCCTGGCGCTACGTTCATCGCCGACATACGTGCCGGTGGGGCGACCCGACCTTGGCGAAGGCCCCTACCGCTTCGTCTTCAACCTGCCGGAGACGGCCGTGCGCGACGATGCGCCCGCTCTTCCCGTGCAGGCGACGCCCCCCGGCTCGGATGCAGTCCCGCCGGATGTCGGGATGAGGCTCTGCCGGTCGGCCTCGGTCTTCCCCGTCTCCCCCTATTCCCCCGATGTCCTCCTCGCGCGCGCCGTCGGAGCCTCAGCCGCGCCCTTCGTCGCCGGCCTTTCCGGCCTCGGCCTTCTCGCCGGAGCCGCCGCTTTCCTGCGCCGCCGCTGGAGGCGCGCATGATCGCCGTGCGCGGATACGAGGGCCGCCGCGTCGGCGTGCTCGGGCTCGGCCGCTCCGGCCTCGCCGCGGCGCGCGCGCTCCGGGCGGGGGAGGCGCAGCCCGTGCTCTGGGATGACGGAGAGGCCGCGCGGGCGGCGGCCGAGGCCGAGGGCTTCGCGGTGGAGGACCTGACGCGGGAGAAGCCCTGGGCGGACATTCCCCTCCTCGTCGTCTCCCCCGGCGTGCCGCATCTCCCGCCCGACGCGCATCCGGCGATCCGCGCGGCCTGGGCGGCGGGCGCGCTGGTGGACAATGACGTCTCGCTCTTCTTCCGCGCCGTGCAGATGACGGGCGCGCGGGTGCGGATCGTCGCCGTCACCGGCTCGAACGGGAAGTCGACGACGACGGCGCTGATCGACCACGTTCTCGGCGCCGCGGGGCGCCCCCGGCAAATGGGCGGCAATATCGGCCGCGGCGTCCTCGACCTCGACCCGCCGGCGGACGGGGAGACGATCGTCCTCGAGCTCTCCTCCTACCAGACCGACCTTGCGCGGACGCTGGCGCCGGATGTCGCCGTCTTCCTCAATCTCTCGCCCGACCATCTCGACCGGCACGGCGGCCTCGGCGGCTATTTCGCGGCGAAGCGCAGGCTCTTTGAGCTTGGCGCGCCGGAGGCGCTGGTGATCGGGGTGGACGACGATTTCGGCCGCTTCCTCGCCGCGGCGACGGACGACCCATCGGAGGACGGCGCGCGCCTCACCCGCGTCTCCGCAGGCGCGAAGCTGAAGGGGCCGGGCCGCGCGATCTTCATGAACCGCAACCACCTAACGGAATGGGACGGCGCGAAGCAGGCCGCCGCCTTCGACCTCCGCGAGGCGAAGGCGCTGCCGGGGGCGCACAACCACCAGAACGCCTGCGCCGCCTGGGCCGCGCTCCGCGCGCTCGGACTCGGGCCGAAGGCGATCGAGGCGGGGATGCGGAGCTTCCCCGGCCTGCCGCACCGGCTGGAGCTGGTTGGCGAGGCGAAGGGCGTGCGCTTCGTCAACGATTCGAAGGCGACGAACGCGGACGCGGCGGAGAAGGCGCTCCTGACCTATGATCGCATTCGCTGGATCGCGGGCGGCGTGCCGAAGGAGGGGGGGATCGCGCCGCTCGCGCCGCTCTTTCCCCGGGTGGCGAAGGCCTATCTGATCGGGCAGGCGGCGCCGGCCTTCGCGGAGACGCTGGGCGGCCATCCGCACGCGCTCTGCGGCGACCTCGCCGCCGCGCTCGCCCTCGCCGCGGCGGAGGCGGAGCCGGGGGACGTGGTGCTCCTCTCCCCCGCCTGCGCGAGTTTCGACCAGTTCCGGGATTTCGAGGCGCGGGGCGACGCCTTCCGCGAGGCCGCCCGCCGCATCGTCGAGGGGGGCGCATGACCGATATCAGCTACCACGCCGCGCCGGCCGGCTATGGCGACCCGTCGATCCTCGGCCGCTGGTGGCGGACGGTGGACAAGCTCTCGCTCGGCGCGCTCGCGCTCCTGATCCTCGTCGGGCTCCTGATGAGTTTCGCCGCCTCGGTGCCGCTGGCGGAGAAGCGGGGCCTGCCGCCCTTCTATTTCGTCACGCGCCATGTCGTCTTCGCCGTCGTCGCCTATGCCGTCATCGTCGCGATCTCGGTCATGCCGCCGGATCAGGCGCGGCGGAACGGCGTGCGGCTCTTCCTCTTCGCCTTCGTCGCGGTGCTGTTCCTGCCCGCCTTCGGCACGGATTTCGGCAAGGGCGCGGTGCGCTGGTATTCCTTCGGGATCTCCGTCCAGCCCTCCGAGTTCCTGAAGCCCGGCCTCGCCGTGCTGACCGGATGGATGATGGCGGCGGCGCTCCGGCCCGGCGGGCCGCCGGGCGTCGCCATGTCCTTCCTCGTGACGCTCGCCGTCGTCGCCTCGCTGGCGATCCAGCCGGATTTCGGGCAGGCGCTGCTCGTCGTCGCCGCCTGGGGGGCGATGTTCTTCGCCTGGGGCGCGCCGATCCTCCTCATCGTCGGCTTCGTCGGGCTCGGCGTCGGCCTCGTCTGGTTCGCCTACACGAACTTCGAATATGTCGCGAGCCGGATCGACGACTTCCTCGCGCCCGAGATCGACCCGACGAGCCAGATCGGCTACGCCACCACCGCGATCCAGAAGGGCGGGCTCTTCGGCGTCGGCGCCGGGGAAGGGTCGGTGAAATGGTCCCTGCCGGACGCGCATACCGATTTCGTCATGGCGGTGGCGGCGGAGGAATACGGGCTCCTGTTCTGCGTCGCGGTGATCGGGCTCTATCTCTTCGTCACGCTCCGCGCGCTGACCCGCCTGATGCGGGAGCGGGACGCCTTCGCCCGCGTCGCCGGCGCCGGGCTCGCCGTGCTCTTCGGCGTGCAGGCCTTCATCAACATCGGCGTGACCTTCACGCTCCTGCCCGCGAAGGGGATGACGCTGCCCTTCATCTCCTATGGCGGCTCCTCCATGCTCGCCTCCGGCATCGCGATGGGCCTCCTCCTCTCGCTCACGCGCCGCCGGCCGCAGGACCATGTGACGGACAGGCTCGGCCGGCGATGAGCGGGCGGCTTCTCGTCATCGCCGCGGGGGGGACGGGCGGGCACATGTTCCCCGCGCAGGCGCTGGCGGAGGCGATGCTCGCCCGCGGCTGGCGCGTCGCGCTCTCGACGGACGATCGCGGGCTCCGCTACGCCGGCGGCTTCCCGGCGGCGGTTGAGCGGCGGGCGCTCTCGGCGGCGACCTTCGCGCGGGGCGGGATGGCGGCGAAGGCGCTCGCCTCCCTCCGCATCGCCAAGGGCGTGGCGGAGGCATGGGCCTGGTTCGGGCGGGCGAGGCCGGCGGCGGTGGCGGGCTTCGGCGGTTATCCGGCGCTGCCGGCGCTGGCGGCGGCGGGGCTCCGCGGCGTCCCGCGCCTCATCCATGAGCAGAACGGCGTGCTCGGCCGGGTCAACCGCGCCTTCGCGGTGCGGGTGCAGGCGGTGGCCTGCGGCGTCTCCCCGCTGATCGGCGCGCCGGGCGGCGCGCGGCTCGTCGACATCGGCAACCCGGTGCGCGCGGCGGCGAAGGCGGCGGCGCTTGTCCCTTACGCCCCGCCGGGGGAGGGGATGCTGAACCTCCTCGCCTTCGGCGGCAGCCAGGGCGCCTCCGCCCTTTCCCGCCTCCTGCCGGAAATGCTGGCGGCGTTGCCCGAAGGGCTCCGCGCGCGGCTGAAGATCACGGCGCAGGCGCGGGAGGCGGAGGCGGCGGCGCTCTCCGCCGCGCTCGGGCCCGCGGCGGAGGTCACGCCCTTCTTCGCCGACATGCCGGAGAGGATCGCCGCGGCGCAGCTCGTCATCTGCCGCTCCGGCGCCTCCACGGTGGCGGAGCTTGGCGTCATCGGCCGGCCCTCGATCCTCATCCCCTTCCCGGCGGCGACGGCGGACCACCAGACGGCGAACGCCCGCCCGCTGGCGGAGGCGGGCGCGGCGATCCTCGCGCCCGAGGCGGGGTTGACGGGGGCGGCGCTCGCGGGCCATGTGCGCGCCGTTCTCGAGGACGCGGCGCGGGCGCAGGCCATGGCGGAAGCGGCGCGGCGGCTTGGCCGGCCCGCGGCGGATGCGGCGCTCGCCGACCTCGTGGAGCGGATCAGCGAAGGAAAGCCCCCGGCATGATGACAATCGCCCTCCCGCTCGACATCGGGCTCATCCATTTCGTCGGGATCGGCGGCATCGGCATGTCCGGCATCGCGGAGGTGCTGCTCAATCTCGGCTACCAGGTGCAGGGCTCGGACCTCCGCGCCTCCCCGATCACGGAGCGGCTGGCGGGGATGGGCGCGAAGATTTTCGTCGGCCAGCGGGCTGAGAATGTGGAGGGCGCGCGCGTCGTCGTCATCTCCTCCGCCATCAAGCCCGGCAACCCGGAGCTCGATGCGGCTCGGGCCGCGGGCCTGCCCGTCGTGCGGCGGGCGGAGATGCTGGCGGAGCTGATGCGGCTCCGCTCCAACGTCGCGGTCGCCGGCACACACGGCAAGACGACGACGACCTCCATGGTCGCCGCGCTGCTGGACGGCGGCGGGCTGGACCCGACCGTCATCAACGGCGGCATCATCCAGAATTACGGCTCCAACGCCCGGCTCGGCGCCGGGAAATGGATGGTGGTGGAGGCGGACGAGAGTGACGGGACCTTCGTGAAGCTGCCCGCCACCATCGCCATCGTGACGAACATCGACCCGGAGCATCTGGATCATTACGGCGATTTCGAAGGGGTGCGGGACGCCTTCCTCGCCTTCGTCTCGAACATTCCCTTCTACGGCCTCGCCGTGCTCTGCATCGACCATCCGGAGGTGCAGCGGCTCGTCGGCCTCGTGGACGACCGGCGGAAGGTGACCTACGGCTTCGCCCGGCAGGCGGACGTGCGGGGGGAGGCGCTGCGCTACGAGGGCGGGCGGGCGGTCTTCGACGTCGCGTTCCGCGGCGGCGCGCGGATCGAGGGGCTGACGCTGCCCATGCCGGGGGCGCACAACGTGAGCAACGCGCTCGCCGCCATCGTGGTGGCGAAGGAGCTTGGCGTCGCGGACGCCGACATTCGCGCCGCCTTCGCCGGCTTCGGCGGGGTGAAGCGGCGCTTCACCCATGTCGGAAGCTGGAACGGGGCGGAGATCATCGACGATTACGGGCACCATCCGGTCGAGATCGCGGCGGTGCTGAAGGCGGCGCGGGCCGCCTGCTCCGGCAAGCTGATCGCGGTGCACCAGCCGCACCGCTACACGCGGCTCGCGGACCTCTTCGACGAGTTCTGCGGCGCCTTCAACGACGCAGACGCGGTCGGCATCGCCGAGGTCTACGCCGCCGGCGAGGCGCCGATCGAGGGCGTGAGCCGGGACGCGCTGGTGGAGGGCCTCCGCGCCCACGGCGTGCGGGACGCGCACGGGGTGGAGGAGGAGGCGGGGCTCGCGGAGTTCGTCCGCGCCCATGCCGGGCCGGGCGACATGGTCGTCTGCCTCGGCGCCGGGTCGATCTCGGCCTGGGCGAACGCGCTGCCGGGGAAACTGGCGGCGGGGGCGTGACGGTGGCGCGGGCGAGCGCCGACTTTGCCGAAAGCATCAAGGCGGGCGTGAGGCGCCGCGGCCTCGACAAGCGACCTTCCGGGGGAAGGTCGCCGAGGCCGTTCGGGCGGAGGCGCAAGCCGGAGCCCGAGGGGCGCCAAGCCTTCCCGGACGGCTGCATCGGCGCGCGGCCGCCCGTGGTGGCCGCGGAGACGCGGCCGCCCCGTCCAAACAAATGGGGGGGCGGGCGGCCGCGGGCCGATACGCGGGGCGTATCGGCCGGGTGCTTTCGGGTCGCTCCTCGATTAATGCAGCGGAGTGGATGCGCGAAGGCGTTCGGCCCAACCCCGCGGCCCGGCGCATGACCGGCCCTCGGCCCGAAGGCCTCGCCGCCCGCTTCGCCGGGCGCCTCCATGCCGGGCGCCCGCTCTGGCCCTTGACCTGGCTCCGGGTCGGCGGGCCGGCGGAGCTTCTCTTCATCCCGTCGGACGCCGCCGACCTCGCCGCCTTCATGGCCGAGCTGTCGCCGGAGGCGCCCGTCACGATCATCGGCGTCGGCTCCAACCTCATCGTGCGGGACGGCGGCGTGCCCGGAATCGTCATCCGCATCGCCGGGCGCGGCTTCGGCGCGGTCGAGCCGCTGCCGGGCGCGCGCATCCGCGCCGGCGCCGGGGCGCTCGACTCCCGCTTCGCGGAGGCGGCGGCGGATGCGGGCGTCGGCGGGCTCGAGTTTCTCCGCACCATTCCGGGCTCCCTCGGCGGCGCGGCGGCGATGAACGCCGGTTGCTACGGCGCCTACATGGCCGACGTGTTCGAGAGCGCGGAGGCGGTGACCCGCGCGGGGGAGACGATCACGCTCGGCCCCGACGACATGAACTTCGCCTACCGCTCCACAAGCCTCCCCGAAGGCGCGATCCTGACCTCGGTGACGCTCCGCGGGCGCCCCGACGAGCCGGAGGCGATCCGCGCCCGCATGACGGCGGCGCTCGCGAAGCGGGCGGAGACGCAGCCGGTGAAGGACCGCACCGCCGGCTCCACCTTCCGCAACCCCGCCGGCTTCTCCTCCACCGGGCGGGGCGACCACGGGCAGGAGCTGATGGCCTGGAAACTGATCGACGAGGCGGGCTGCCGCGGGCTCCGGCTCGGCGGGGCCGTGATGAACGAGATGCATCCGAACTTCCTGACCAATGCGGGCGGGGCCACGGCCGCCGATCTCGAAAATCTGGGCGAACTTGTCCGCAAAAGGGTTCTCAATTCATCAGGCATTAAGCTAGAATGGGAGATAAGGCGCATCGGGGTTCGCCCCGAAGCAGGCGAGACCGGGAAAAAACCGGCGATAACAGGCGAATAGCCCCCGTCAGAGGGGTGACAAGCGAGGCGCGGATGTCGGGCAGGACGACGCGCGTGGCGGTGTTGATGGGCGGCTGGTCCGCCGAGCGCGAGGTTTCCCTCGTCTCGGGGGCGGAATCCGCGAAGGCGCTGCGGAACGCGGGATACGACGTGATCGAGATCGACGCGGGGCCCGACCTCGCGCAGCGCCTCTCCGAGGCGGCGCCGGACGTCGTGTTCAACGCGCTCCACGGGCGCGGGGGGGAGGATGGATGCGTCCAGGGCCTCCTCGAGGTCATGCGCCTCCCCTACACCCATTCGGGCGTCCTCGCCTCCGCCCTCGCGATGGACAAGGTGCGCGCGAAGGAAGTCTTCGCCGCCGCCGGCGTTCCCGTGGCCGAGGGGCGGCTTGTATGCCGCGCGGAGGTCGAGGCGAGCCACCCGATGGAGCCCCCCTATGTCGTGAAGCCCTATAACGAGGGCTCCTCCGTCGGCGTCTACATCGTCCACGAACAGGCCAACGGCCCGGCCAGGCTCGAAGCCGGCGCGCCGGACATGCTCCTCGTCGAACGCTATGCGCCGGGGCGGGAGCTGACGGCGGCAGTGATGGGGGACCGGGCGCTGGCGGTGACGGACATCGTCTCGACCACCGGCTGGTATGACTACACGGCGAAATACAGCCCCGGCGGCTCCCGCCACATCCTGCCGGCGGAGATTCCGGACGACGTCGCGGAGGCCTGCCGCGCCCATGCGCTCGCCTGCCACCGCGCGCTCGGCTGCCGCGGCGTCTCCCGCACCGATTTCCGCTGGGACGAGGCGAAGGGCGTGGACGGCCTGATCGTGCTGGAGGTGAACACCCAGCCCGGCCTGACGCCGACCTCGCTCATCCCCGAACAGGCCGCGCTGCTCGGGATCGACTTCCCCGCGCTTTGCCGCTGGATGGTGGAGGACGCGTCATGCGGGCGCTGACCGCGCGGCTGATCGCCCTGAAGAACGACCCGGCGCCCTCCCGCCTCGGCTTCCGGCTGAAGCGGCTCTGGCGGAGCGCGCGGTTCCGCCGGGCGGCGACGGTTCACGCCCCGCTCGCGGCCCTCGCCGCCGCGCTGGCCTGGTCCGCCGCGCAGCCGGATTTCCGCGCGGCGGGGCTCGCCGCCTTCGACGCGGCGCGGGAGGCGGTGACGGCGCGGCCGGAATTCGCCATCCGGCGGATCGAGGTGCGCGGAGCGGGGCCGGAGGTGACGGCTGCGGTGGAGGCGGCGCTCGCGCCCTGGCGCGGCGCCTCCTCCCTCGCGGCGGATGCGGAGGCCGTGCGGAGCGCCGTCTCCGCCCTCGGCGCCGTCGCCTCCGCCTCCGTCCGGCTCTCGGCGCCCGAGACGATGATCGTGACGGTGGAGGAGCGGGCGCCCGCGCTTGTCTGGCGCCGGGGCGGCGCGCTCTCCCTCATCGACGCGACCGGGGCGGAGATCGGGCCCCTCGCCGCGCGCGCGGCGCGGGCGGACCTGCCGCTCGTCGCCGGCGAGGGCGCGGATGCGGCGGCGGAGGAGGCGCTGGCGATCTTCGCCGCCGCGGCCGGGCTCGCCCCCCGGCTCCGCGGCCTCGTGCGGGTCGGGGAGCGGCGGTGGGACGCGATCCTGCACGAAGGGCCGGTCATCATGCTGCCCTCGGAGGGCGCGGCGGACGCGATGGGCTACGCCGCCGCGCTCGACGCCGGGGAGCGGCTCACGCGCCGCGCCGTCACCCATGTGGACCTCCGCATCGCCGGCCGGCCGACCCTGCGCCTGACGCCGGAGGCGGCGGAGGCGCGGAACGAGACGAAGAAACCCCGAACCCCCGGTAAAGACGCATGATGACCACCCTTTCCGACATGCGCGCGATGCGCGAGCGGCTCCGCGCGGCGCTCCGCCGCGGGCTCATCGCCGTGCTCGACGTCGGCTCGGCCAAGACTGTCTGCCTCATCCTCGAGGTGGATGCGGCGCGGCTTGCCGCTGCGGAGGCGAAGGGCTCGGCGCACGAGGCGCACGCCGCGCTCCGCGTCGTCGGCGCCGGGCTCACCCGCTCCCGCGGGGTCCGGCTCGGCGAGATCGTGGAGATGGAGGAGGCGGAGCGCGCGATCCGCACCGCGCTCGAACGGGCGGAGAAATCCGCCGGCGCGCGGGTCGACCAGGTGATCGCCGCGCTTTCCGGCGCCCGCCCGCGCAGCCACGCCGTCTATGGCGAGGCGGAGCTGGAAGGCGAGGAGGTCGCCTCGCGCGACATCGCCCGCGCCCTCGCCGCGGCGGAGGAGCCGGAGCGGCGCGAGGGGCGGGAGCTGATCCACGCCATGCCGGTCAACTACACGCTCGACGGGCGGACGGCGACGGCGGACCCGCGGGGCATGGCGGCCCGCTCGCTCGGTGTCGATCTCCACACCGTCTCGGTGGACCGGACGCCGCTACGCAACCTCGCCGCCTCCGTCCGGCGCTGCGACCTCGAACTTGCGGGCGTGGTGATCGGCGGCTGCGCTTCCGGCCTCTCGGCGCTGGTGGAGGACGAGCAGAAGCTCGGCGCCGCCTGCATCGACCTCGGCGCCGGTTCGACCGACATCTCGATTTTCCTGCGCGGCCGGCTCGTCCATGCGGACAGCGCGCGGCTCGGCGGGGATCACCTGACGCAGGACATCTCCGTCGGCCTCTCGATGCCGGTGGCGGAGGCCGAGCGGATCAAGACGCGGCACGGCGGCGCCATCGCCACGGGGATGGACGAGCGCGAACTGATCGAGGCGCCGCATCTCGGCGGCGACCATCCGGCGGAACGCCGCCGCATCTCCCGCTCCGCGCTGATCGGCGTGATCCGCCCGCGGCTGGAGGAGATCCTGGAGGACGCGCGCCGGCGGCTGGACCGGGCGGGGTTCCAGAACCTCCCCGGCCGGCGCATCGTGCTGACGGGCGGCGGCTCCCAGCTGACCGGGATCGAGGAGACGGCGCAGCGCATCCTCGGCCGGCAGGTGCGGATCGGGCGGCCCATGCGCGTCGCGGGCCTCCCCGCCTCGGTCAGCGGGCCGGATTGCGCGGCCGTCGTCGGCCTCGCGCTCCACGCCGCGCGGCCGCAGGACGAGGCCTGGGATTTCGAACCGGCGGCTTCCTTCGCGCCGCGGCTCCGGCTTGTGGGCGCGGTGCGGTGGTTCCGCGAGAATTGGTAGCGTTTTAGGGGTTTTCGAATCGACATGATTCTTCCCCTGCGTTACTCTCTTTCGATAACGCCTCAAACGAACAACGAAGGCGTGGCAGCAGTGGCAAATACAGGCGGATAAGATGGCCCTTAACCTGAAGTCGCCGGAGCCCGACGAGCTCCGGCCGCGCATCACCGTGTTCGGCGTCGGCGGCGCCGGCGGCAACGCCGTCAACAACATGATCGAGAAGAACCTCGAAGGCGCGGAGTTCGTGGTCGCGAACACGGACGCGCAGGCCCTGCAGCAGACGCGGGCGAGCCGGCGGCTCCAGCTCGGCGTCGGCGTCACGCAGGGGCTCGGCGCGGGGGCCAAGCCGGATATCGGCGCCGCCGCGGCGGAGGAGAGCCTCGACGAGATCATCAGCCATCTCGAAGGCTCCCACATGTGCTTCATCACCGCCGGCATGGGCGGCGGCACGGGCACCGGGGCCGCGCCCGTCATCGCCCGGGTGGCGCGGGAGATGGGGATCCTCACCGTCGGCGTCGTCACCAAGCCCTTCCAGTTCGAGGGGTCGAAGCGCATGACCCTCGCCGCGGGCGGGATCGACGCGCTGCAGCAGGTGGTGGACACGCTCATCATCATCCCGAACCAGAACCTCTTCCGCATCGCCAACGAGCGCACGACCTTCGCCGAAGCCTTCATGATGGCGGACGACGTGCTCTATCAGGGCGTGAAGGGCGTGACCGACCTCATGGTCCGCCCCGGCCTCATCAACCTCGACTTCGCGGATGTGCGCGCCGTGATGGACGAGATGGGCAAGGCCATGATGGGCACCGGCGAGGCCGAGGGCGAGACCCGCGCGATCGACGCCGCGGAGAAGGCCATCGCCAACCCGCTGCTCGACGAGGTGAGCCTCAAGGGCGCGAAGGGCGTTCTCATCAACATCACCGGCGGCTACGACCTCACGCTCTTCGAGCTGGACGAGGCAGCGAACCGCATCCGCGAGGAGGTCGATCCGGAGGCGAACATCATCGTCGGCTCCACGCTCGACCCGGACATGGAGGGGCGGATGCGCGTCTCCGTCGTCGCGACGGGGATCGACGCGGCCGCGATGGCCGAGAACCGGCCGACGCCGGTGGAGCGGCGCCCGGCCGCCACCGCCCGGATCGTGCCGGCGACGCCGGAAGCGCCGCGCCGCGCCTCCTCGATGCCCGCCGCGGCGGAGCGCCCGGCAGAGCCCGCGCCGCGCCCCGCGCCGCAGCCGGCGCCCCAGCCCGCCCCGCAGCCGGCCATGCGCGCGGCGCCGCAGCCGCTCGCCGCGGAGCCCAATCTCTTCGCGGAAGAAGAGGCGCCCGTCGCCCCCGCGCCGCGCGCGGAGGCTTATATCGCCCCCGCCCCGGTCCAGCCCGGCGACCCCCGCGCGGAGGCGCCCGAGCCGGCTCCGGCGCCGCGCCGCCCGGCCCATGCCGGGGACCCGACTCCCTTCACCGTCCAGGGGATGCGTGACGCCGCGCAGGCTTCCCAGGGCGCGGAAGCCGAGCGCGGGCGCTTCGGGCTCAACAGCCTGATCCACCGGATGACGGGCGGCGGCGCCGCCGCCGCGCGCTCGGCCCAGCCGGTCGGCCGGGCCGAGCCCGCCGCCCCCTCCGCCCCGCGCCCCGCTCCGCGGCCGGCGGAGCGGATCGAGGACTCGGTGGAGGATGACGAGGACCTCCGCATGGAGATCCCGGCCTTCCTCCGCCGCCAGGCCAACTGACAGGGAGATGGCGGGCGCCCGCGCGGCGCCCGCCCTTTCCGCCCCCGCGCGGGCGATGACGGGGCCGCAAGGCCGTGCTATCGAACCGCCATGAGCGGCGGACGAAGGAATCGGACATGAAGCGGACGCGGATCACGGCGCGGACTCTGGGCGGAAGCCTCGCTCTCGCGGCGGCGCTTGCGCTCGCCGGCTGCTCCTCGGACGACTCGCTGGTGGACGATGCGCGCCCCGCGGCCGACATATTCGCGGAGGCCGAGGCCAATTATCAGGATGGCGACTTCACCGAGGCGGCGACCGGCTTCGACGAGGTCGAGCGCCTCTATCCCTATTCCAGCCTCGCCAAGACCGCGATGATCCGCTCCGCCGAGGCCTATTACCGCGCCCGCCGCTATGACGAGGCGCGCCTCGCCGCGCAGCGCTATCTCGATTTCTTCCCGTCCGACGAGGACGCCGCCTATGCGCAGTACATCGTCGCGCTGAGTTATTATGACCAGATCTCCGATGTCGGCCGCGACCAGGGCGACACGATCCGCGCCGGGCAGGCGCTGCGCGAGGTCATCGAGCGCTATCCTGACAGCGCCTGGGCGCGGGACGCGGCGCTGAAGCGCGACCTGACGCTCGACAACCTCGCGGGCAAGGAGATGGAGATCGGCCGCTATTATCTCGGCCGGGGCCATTACGTCGCCGCGATCAACCGCTTCCGCCGGGTGGTGGAGCAATACAACACCACGAGCCAGACGCCGGAGGCGCTGCACCGGCTCGTCGAAAGCTATCTCGGCCTCGGCGTGACGGCGGAGGCGCAGAACGCCGCCGCCGTGCTCGGCTTCAACTATCCGGGCTCCGAATGGTATGTGGACAGCTTCGCGCTCCTGACCGGAGAGCGGCTCGGGCCGGAGATCAGCCCGGAAAGCTGGCTCAGCCGCAACTTCCGCAAGGTCGTCTACGGCGACCAGTTCTGACCGGCGGGGCGCCGGCGGGGCCCATGCTCGAAAGTCTGGAGATCAGCGACATCGTGCTGATCGAGCGCCTGACGCTCGAATTCGGCCCGGGCCTCACCGTGTTCACCGGGGAGACGGGGGCGGGGAAATCCATTCTCCTCGACGCGCTCGGCTTCGCCCTCGGCTTCGCGGAGGCGCGCGGCCTTGTCCGCGCCGGGGCGGCGGAGGGGGCGGCGACGGCGATCCTGCGCGTGCCCTCCGGCCATCCGGCGCGGGCGATCATGGCCGAGGCGGGGCTCGACGCGGAGGCGGAGGAGCTGATCCTCCGCCGCGTCGCCTCCGCCGCCGGCCCCTCCCGCGCCTATGTGAACGACCGGCGCGTGAACGCCGAGACGCTCCGCGCGCTCGGGGAGGCGATGGTGGAGGTCCATGGCCAGCATGACGACCGCGGCCTCCTGAACGCCCGCGGCCACCGCGCCCTGCTCGACGCCTTCGCCCGGGCGGAGCCCGCGCTCTCCGCCTGCCGGGCGGCGCACGGGGCCTGGCGGCGCGAGGCGGCGGCGCTGGAGTCGGCGGAGGCCGCGCTGGCCGAGGCGGCGCGGGAGCGGGAGACGCTGGCGCATTTCGTCGCCGAGCTCGAAGCCTTCGCGCCCGAGCCCGGGGAGGATGCGGCGCTTGACGCGCGGCGGCGCGCCATGCAAGGCGCGGCGCGCATAAGGGAGGATGTGGCGCGCGCCCTCGCGCTCCTTTCCCAGGGCGCGGAGGGCGCGCTCTTCGACGCGAGCCGCCGCCTCGCCGCCGCCGCCGGGGAGGCGGAAGGCCGGCTCGACGGGCCGCTAGACGCGCTCGACCGGGCGAAGGACGCGCTTTCCGAGGCCGTCGCCGGGGTCGAGACGGCGATGGAGGCGATGGAGTTCGACCCGCTGGCGCTCGAACGCGCAGAGGAGCGGCTCTTCGCCCTCCGCAAGCTCGCGCGGAAGCACGATTGCGCGCCGGACGATCTCGCGGCGCTCGCCGGCGAGCTTTCCGCCCGCCTCGCGCGGATCGAGGCGGGGGAGGGGGAGATCGCCGCGCTCCGCGCCCGGGCGAAGGCGGCGAAGGCCGCGCATCTCGATGCCGCCGCCGCGCTCTCCGCCCTCCGGCGTGAGGCGGCGGGGCGGCTCGAGGCCGAGGTCGCGGCGGAGTTGCCCGCGCTGAAGATGGAGCGGGCGCGGTTCCATGTCTCTGTCGAGTCGGCGGAGCCGGGGCCGGAAGGGGCGGAGGAGGTCACGTTCCTCATCGCCGCCAACCCCGGCGCCGCGCCCGCGCCGCTCGCCCGCGTCGCCTCGGGCGGGGAGCTTTCGCGCCTCCTGCTCGCGCTCAAGGTCGCGCTCTCCGCCGCGGGCGGAGCGGGGGCGATGATCTTCGACGAGATCGACCGCGGCGTGGGCGGCGCGACGGCGGACGCCGTGGGCCGCCGCCTCGCCCGGCTCGCGCGCGGCGCGGGCGCGGCGCAGGTGCTCGTCGTCACCCATTCGCCGCAGGTCGCCGCCTGGGGCGACGCGCAGTTCCGGATCGAGAAGCGGGTGGAGGCGGGCGTAGCGCGCACCGATGTCCGCCGGCTCGCGGAGGGCGAGCGGGCGGAGGAGATCGCGAGGATGCTCGCCGGCGGCGCGGTGACGGCGGAGGCGCGCGCCGCCGCCTCGGCGCTTCTGGCGGCGGCGGGCTAGAGCGTTATCTGTCCGGACCGGATCACCGGTCCGGACGGATAACGCAACAACTCGAAACGATTGCCTGTCTTGGTTTCCGTTCTGACTGATTCAGTCAGAACGGAAACCGCCTTGGAGCCTCAGAAGTCGCTCGGCGACTCGTGGCTCTCCTCGGCGTCGATCCCCGGATCGCCCGCGCCGCCCGCCTCTCCGCCGAGCGGGTTCGTGACCGGAACGGGCGGCGCCTCGCCCGGCTCGCAGCCGCCGGCGGAGCAGGTCGCGAAAGCGGGCGCCGCGAACTCGAACACGGTCGCGCTGTTCGTCGGCGCAGCCGTCACCACGCCCTCCAGCACCCAGAGCCGGATCAGGTCGTCGCTCGGCGCCTCGATCCAGAAATCCGTGCCGCGCACGCCGATCGTGCCGATGGCGGTGGAGACGGCGACGCCCTCCTTCGGCATCCGCCCGCTCACCATCCGCATCGCGCCGCGGCTCAGCGAGAGCGCGAGCGAGCCGGGCCGCCCGGCGCCGGCGAAGACGTAATCGTCGATCACGAGAGAGGCGTTCGGCGCGACGGTGAGCGCGGTGCCGTCCTCCAGCCGGATCTCCGCCGTGCCGTACTGCTTCGTATAGACCCGGGCATTGCGGTAGATCTCCGCCCCCGCGTCGATCGGAAAGCCGACGGCGCCCTCGGCCTGCAGCGCATCCTGCTGGACGGCGACGGCCCGGCCGGCGAGTTCCGCCGCGCCGGCGCCGCCGGCGCAAAGCGCGGCGACCGCGGCGGCGGCGATGAAGTTCCGTTTGATGGACATGGCGATTTTCCCCTCATTGGCGACATGCCAGCGTCGCCTGTTTGACATGACAGTGTAGCAGAAATCGCGGCGCCTGTCTCACCGCCGCGCGGTCGGGTCGATCGGATAGACAAGGGGCCGAGGCGGCGGCCATGTCTCCCGGCAGGTCGTGCGGGTGCATTCGGCGTAGACCGGCTCCTCGAAGATGAAGACCTCGTTCGAATCCACCGGGCGGGCGATGACCGAACCCTCGTCCACCCAGAGCCGCGTCAGGCCCGGCGTGTCCACGTCCAGCCAGAATTGCGTCCCGCGCACGCCGATATTCGCGACCGCCGTCCGGAATTCCGACTCGTCCTTCTTCAGCCGCCCGCTGATGACGCGGAGCGCGCCCTTAGCGAGCGACATGCCGACGGCGCCGCCATCCGGGTCATAGACATAGCTGTCGATCACGATGGAGGAGGAGGGGCCGACCAGCAGCTCCGTCCCGTCGTCGAGCGCGACCTCCATCGTGCCGTAGGTCTTGGTGTAGAGCGTGGCGTTCTGGATCACTTCCGAGCCGCGCCGCATCGCATAGCCGGCGAAGCCCTCCTTCTGGAACGATTCCGCCTGAACGCGGATCGCCTCCCCCGCCCGGTCCGCCGCAGCGAGGCCGGGAAGGGCGAGGAGAAGGGCGGCGGCGAGGGCGGCGCGTGCGGTCATCGGGCGATCCTAGTTTCCGTCTCTTCCCGACCTAGGCGCCCGGCGCCGCGGGCGCTGTGATCTTTCGCAAGCCGCACCCTTGACGACAGTCGAACCTGGGCGCGACCGCATCCAGATGCGCCCGGCCGATTTGACCCGCGTCAAATCGGCCCGCGGTCGTCGCCCCCCGGCGACCGCGTTTCCGCGCTCGCCGCGACGACCCCGGTCCGATCCTCGACCGACGCGGCGGCTTGGCGCCCCTCGGCCTCCGCCTGGGCTCCGGCCGACCGGCCTCGGCAGGTCTCCACTGGAGACCTGCTTTTCGAGGCCGGGGCTTCGCCCGGCGCGCCCCCCTCAATTCACCTCCACCACCTTCCCCGGGTTGAGGATGTTCTTCGGGTCGAGCGCGCGCTTGATCTCCGCCATCACGGCATAGCCGGCGCCGTGCTCCTCCTCCATGTAGCGCTTCTTGCCGACGCCGACGCCATGCTCGCCCGTCACCGTGCCGCCGAGGCGGATGGCGCGGCGGTTCATCGAATGGGTGAGCTTCTTCGCCATTTCCAGCTCCTCCGGCTTCGCCGGGTCCACGAGGAAGCCGCAATGGAAGTTGCCGTCCCCCACATGGCCGATGATGGGAGAAATCATGCCGGACTCAGCAATCTCCTCCGCCGTCTCCAGCAGCGCCTCCGCGAGGCGGGAGATCGGGACGCAGACATCGGTGGAAAGCGCGCGGCAGCCCGGCTTCAGCTTCAGCGAGGCGTAGTAGAAATTGTGCCGCGCATGCCAGAGCCGGTTCCGCTCCTCGAGATTGGCGGACCATTCGAAGCCCATGCAGCCATGATCGCGCGCGATCTCCCCGAAAAGCTCCACCTGCTCCTTCGCGCCCGCCTCGGTGCCGTGGAACTCGACGAAGAGATGCGGAACCTCCGGCAGGCTCATCGCGCCCGAGATGTTCACGGCGCGGATCGCCACCGGGTCCACGATCTCGATCCGCGCCATCGGCACGCCCATCTGGATCGTCTGGATCACGGTGTTGACGGCGGATTGCATGTCCGGGAAGGGGCAGACGGCGGCGGTGATGCTCTCCGGCTGGCCCTGGAGCTTCACGGTCAGCTCGGTGATGATGCCGAGCGTGCCCTCGGAGCCGACCATCAGCTTGGTGAGGTCGTAGCCGGCGGAGGATTTCCGGGCGCGGGAGCCGGTGCGGATGATCCGCCCGTCCGCGAGGACGACTTCGAGCGCCATGACGTTCTCCCGCATCGTGCCGTAGCGCACCGCGGTGGTGCCGGAGGCGCGGGTCGCCGCCATGCCGCCGAGGGAGGCGTTGGCGCCGGGATCGACGGGGAAGAAGAGCCCGGTCGCCCGCAGCTCCGTGTTGAGCTGCTCCCGCGTCACGCCGGGCTGCACCACGGCGTCCATGTCCTCGGCGTGGATTTCGAGGACCCTGTTCATCTCCGACATGTCGAGCGAGATGCCGCCGTTGAAGGCGACGGCGTGCCCTTCAAGCGAGGTGCCCGTGCCCCAGGCGACGATCGGGCACAGCTCCTCGTTGCAGATCTTCACGATGGCGGAGACTTCCTCCGTCGAATGCGGGAAGGCCACGGCGTCGGGCGGGACGGGGGTGAAATAGCTCTCGTTCTGCCCGTGCAGGTCGCGCACGGAGGGGGAGGTCGAAAGTCGCTCCCCGATCAGGTCCCGCACCCGCGCTATCGCCGCCTCAACGCTCATCGCCGTCGCCTCCCGCTGTTTGCCGGAAGGCGTAGCGCGAACCGCGGCGGCAAGGAAGCCCGCTTGGCGGGGCGGCGGCGCGCGTCTATCACGGGAGGCGACGCAAGAAAGAGGAGGCGCCATGCGCGACCTGAGCCCCTGCTGCCCCGACCGGGACTTTCCCGCCGGCATGGTCCCGATGCAGCCGCAAATCGTCCTTCCGGAATGGATCGACTATAACGGGCACATGAACGTCTCTTATTACACATTCGCCTTCGACAAGGCCTTTGACGACCTTCTCGACAACTGGCTCGGCATAGGCGTGGAGTTCGTGAAGCGCGCCCGCCTCGGCCCGATGGCCCTCCAGACCCAGATCTGTTACCTTGCGGAACTGGTGGAGGGGGAGCCGTTTCATGTCGAGACGCGCATTCTCGACCATGACGAGAAGCGGATGCATTTCTTCGGCGTTATGATTTCGGACAGGACGGGCAAGCGCGCGGCGACCTATGAGAGCCTCGGCATGAATGTGGACCTCGAGACGCGCCGCCCCGCCCCCTATCCGGCCTGGGCGCAGGAGCGGATCGCGCGGATGGCGGCGGCGCAGGCCGCCCTGCCGCATCCGCCCGAGGCCGGGCAGAAGCTCGGGATCCGGCGGAAATCGTGAAGCGCCGCGTTAGCCAAGGCTTCAGCTTCCTTCGATAGCGGTGTCGTGCAGGAGGTGAGGCGGGCGAATGCGCATCACAAGGGCGATGGCGCGAAGGGCGGCGGCGGCGATCCTCGTCTGCCTTGCGCTTGCCGAGATCGCCGTATTCGCCGCCTATTCCATCATCGCGCCGGAGCGGCTGCTTTTCGAGATGGCGCTGGCCGTTCCCATAGCGCTCTCGGTGGCGACCCCGGTCGTGTTCTATTTCGTGCATCTGACCGAGGAGCTGAAGGCCGCCAAGCTCAGCGCCGCAGCCGCCGACCGCGCGAAGAGCGCCTTTCTCGCCAACATGAGCCACGAGATCAGGACGCCGATGAACGGCGTCCTCGGCGTCGCGGAGCTTCTCGACCACACGTCGCTCGACGAACGGCAGAAGGGCTATGTCGGGCTCATCAAGTCCTCCGGCGACGCGCTGCTCACGATCATCGACGAGGTGCTCGATCTCTCGAAGGTCGAGGCCGGGCGGATGGAGCTGCGGCCGGCGCCCTTCTCCCCCCATGCGCTGGTCGGGGATGTTGCGACGCTGATGGCGGCGCGCGTCGGCGAGGGGCCGGTCGAGGTGATGGCGCGCGTCTCGCCCTCCGTGCCCGAAACGCTGACCGGAGACGCCGGGCGGCTCCGGCAGATCCTGCTGAATCTGGCCGGAAACGCCGTGAAATTCACCGAGCGGGGCCATGTGCTGATCGAAGCGACGGGCGCCCCGCGCCGCGGCGCGTTCCTCCTCAGGCTCGCGGTGGAGGATACCGGCCCAGGCGTTCCCCGCGAGGAGCGGGACCGGATCTTCGAGGCGTTCCGGCAGGGCGACGAATCGCTTCGCCGCCGGCATCAGGGCGCGGGCCTCGGCCTCGCCGTCAGCGCCTCGCTGACGCGGCTGATGAACGGCGCGATCCGGGTCGAGGCCGGGCCGGAGGGCGGCGCGCGCTTCGTGATGGAGGCGCTGCTCCCGGCCGAAGCTGTGGAGAAACCGCGCCTGCTGGAAGGCGCCCGGCTGATGCTCGTCTCCTCCTCCGAGCGCCACGCCCGCATCCTTGACGAGGCGCTGGCCGCCGCCGGGGCGCGGGCCCGGACCTGCGCGACCGCGGC
>JAUIDE010000124.1 GCA_030429105.1 Alphaproteobacteria bacterium | reverse complement strand
ATCAGCCAAGAGAGGTCCGCGAGGGACGGGGGCGTCAGCCGGGAGAGACGATCACAGGCCGCCGGACGCCCCGGCAAGACCGCGCCGACAGGCGTCGCGCGAAGAGAGGCTCCGGCGTGTAGGCGGCGGGCGCCGCACGTCTCGGGACAGGCCCCGCAAACGCCATGCCCGCCACTCGAGGTTCCGTCGCGCGTCGGAGACGGCGGTGTAGAACGCCGATTCGGCCCGTGAGCCGCGACTACCGTAGCCTCGGTCGACGCCCCTCCCTGACCGCCGAACGTCGCCAACCGACCGGACCCCACGATCGGCGGGCGCGGAGATCGTCTCCCTCGCCGGTCCCAACCCTACCATTGCTCCCGGCGACCTCCGCAAGCTCGTCCGCCCCGGACCACCCGGCGATGCGGGCCCATGCCGTTGCGCCGATAATCAGCGCGCCGAGACCGGCGAGGACGAGGGCTGCAGTGTCGCCAGCGCCGGTGAGCGCGGTGACGCCCTTGGTCATGTGGAAGCCGGCCAGACCCGCCGGGATGGCGTATATGAGGCCGATTGCGAGCCGGAGCGGGACGGACCGGACACGGGCGAAGACGATCTCGCCAAGGACGGCGACGATGCCTGCGGCAGCGACGCCGCCGACGATGGCGACCAGCAGGCCCTGATCGTCCGCGTGCAGCCAGAAAGCCGCGGAAAGGCCGATCCAGAAGGGCAGCGCATAGACGGCGAGGGTGAACATCAGCCAGCAGATCGCGCCGAGGCCGAGTATTGTGAGAGCGGTCGAGGCCAGCATGGCGGGGCTCCTCCAGCAAGGGGATCGCGTCGCCACCACCGCCAATTGACGCATCGGAATGATAGCAGAATGACGCCCGCGCCGGAAGCGTCCGGCGCGGGAGTCGGCCCGGCTTCGCCGGCTCCGTTCAGGCCGCCAGCCGCCGGGGACGGAAGTCGAAGAGCGGGATGCCGAGGGCGCGGGCCTTGTCGGCGAGGTTGTCGGTGATGCCGGAGCCGGGGAAGACGATCAGCCCGATGGGAAGGACCTCCAGAAGCTGGTCGTTGCGCCGGAACGGGGCGGCCTTGCCATGGCGCGCCCAGTCGGGGCGGAAGACGATCTGCGTCACGCTGCGATTGTCGGCCCAGGCGGCGGCGATGCGTTCCGCGCCGCGCGGGGAGCCGCCGTGTAGCAGCACCATGTCGGCATGCTTGGCCTGCACGCGGTCGAGCGCGTCCCAGATCGCGGCGTGGTCGGCGCAGTCGGTCCCGCCGGTGAAGGCGATCTTCGGCCCCGGCGGCAGGAGCGGTTCGATGGCGGCCCGGCGGCGGGCGGCGATGTGGTCGCGGCTGTCGATCAGCGCGGCGGTCAGGCTGCGATGGCGGACATGGCTCCCGACGCGCGGGCGCCAGACCTCGCCGAGATGGGCCTCGAATCCCTCGGCGGCGAGATCGCGCATCGCCTCCCATGCGTTCCGCCGCTCGATCAGCGAAAGTCCCTCGGCGATCAGGGTCTCGAGCTCGACCGAACGGATCTCCGATCCGTCCTGTTCGGCCTGCGTCCGGCGCTGCGCCTGCTCGTTGGCGTCGAGCTCGCGTTCGACGCGGGCCGCCATGCGGTGGAAGACATCGGTCACCCTCCAGAGGACGTCCTCGAGATCGGACTCGAGGCGGGTGTCGCCGAGCGTCGCGACCAGCGCGTCGAAGATGTCGGCGACGGCGCCCTGCAGGGCCTCGGGCTCCGGCAGCGGGCGCGGATCGGGCTCATCCGCGAAGGCGCGGTGGCCGTAGAGCTGCAATTCGTCCAGCACGATGGCGGTGGTGGATCGGGTCTGGATGTCGGTCATGGTCGGGTCTTCCCGTCTCTCCGGCCCGCGCCTCTCGCGGGCCTTCCCGGGCGACGGGCAAGCAGGGGCCGGGCGGGTCTGCACCGCCGCGCATGCGGCGGCCGGAGCGGAGCGGAGGACGGCTCGCCGTTGCGGGCCCGGTCGGGCTCTGCTCCGTCTCGCCCGCTCTCGGAAGGCCCGAAGGCGCGGCGCTGACGGGAGAGTGAGCCCGAACCCTGAGTCCGGACCCGATCAGCCAGGAACGAGCGCCAGGAGTCGGGCTGCGTCCTCGGGCGCGAGTTGCGGGCGGAGATGCGCGCGAAGATCGGCGAGACCGAAGGCGATCAGGTCGTCATTAAAGTCGCCGCGACGCGGGAGGAGGCGGATCGCTTCGGCGCCGTCTCTGGCAGCGCGGGCCACGAGCGCATCAGCCGCAGCGCGGCCCGCCTCGTCGCGGTCGGCGGCGACGTAGAGACGGCGGAGCGCGACCGGCAGAACGAGTCCCGCGAGATGAGTGGCGGAGAGCGCGGCGACGACCGGCAGGAACGACAGGGCCGAACGGAGCGCCAGCATGGTCTCGAGCCCTTCGCCGGCGGCGAGGATGTCGGTCGCGGCTCCGATGCGCACGCCCGCGCCGATGAGCCGCCCCATAGCCTTGCGCGGCGGGATCACCGGCGCCTTGCCCGCGCTCGCCGGGTCGAGCCAGGTGCGATGGAGGCCGGTCAGGCGTCCGCCCGGATCGGCGACCTTCGCCAGCAGCGCCGGCCAGGTCTCGGGCGGGGCGGTCGGCGGCCGGCCCTCGCGGACATGGAAGCAGGCGGGGTGGAACCGCAGGGTGGGAAGATCGCCGAGACCGACGATGCCTCGCCCGGCGAGATAGCGCTCGGCCAGCGTGCCGGGGATCGGCCGGCCCATTGCCCAGAGGCGCCTTGCGGCCACAACCGATCCGCCGAGGGGACGTGAGCCGCTGGCTGAGGCGATCAACGGGCGGGGCAGGTTCAGGAAGCGGCGCGCCTCGTCGAGCGCGTCGCGGAGCGTGGCGCAGTTTCGGTTCGCAGCGATGAGGTCGATCAGGTCGCCGAACTCGCCGGTCGCCGCATCCGTCCATTTGCCGGCGGCGCCCGGCCCGGCGGTCGGTCCGGTCAGTCGCACATAGAGGCTGCGTCCGGGGGAGTTCGCGACATCGCCTGCGACCCAGTAGCGGCCCTGCTTCCGGCCGTTCGGCAGGTAATGGCGGCAGACGGCCTCGGCTTCTTCGGCGAGGCGGCGGGCGAGCAGGGCGGCGGGGCTGTCCATGGGCGGCGCCTCGGATCGGATGGCGGCGAAAGAGGGGTCCGCCGTCGCCGGCGGACCCCAGACGTCCCGGGTCGGAGAGGCGGGGAGCAACCTCGTCGACCCCGGCGCATCACTCGGCGGCGGTCTTCGCAAGGGCCTCGCCGGCGACGGGCTCATCTTCGCCCGCGTCCTCCGGATCGCCCATGGCCGTTTCGCCGCCGTCGATGTCCGATCGCGCTACGCCGGTCGCAGGCTCGGTCGCGACCGCGGCGTCATCCGCGTCGACAAGCTCGATCTCCGGCGCGGCGTCCTCCGCCAGAGGCGTGGTGCGGAGGAGTTCCGGCAGCCAGCCGGAGCCTTCGAGCAGCGCCTCGGCCGCCTTAGCCATCTCGGGCTTCTTCAGCCCCGCGATCCGCTCGGCCGCCGCTTCCCCCTTCGCTTCGCGCACGGCCTCCAGGATGCGGGCCTTGGTGATCCGGCCGAGATAGGTGTCGGCCGAGACCCTCCAGCCCGCCCGGTTCATGTCGAGGCTGAGCGTCGCCGCCAGCGCGTCGCCATGCGCCAGCGCTCTGGGCCGGCGGCGATAGGGGTCGTGCACGGCGTTCACCGTCAGCGAGACGCAATGGGCGAAGAGCGCGGCGCGGCTCTCGGCGTCGAAGCCGGTCAGCACCTCCCAGAGCTCTTCCGGCGCCGCGGGCAGGCGCTCCGCCCAGGCCGCATGCCGCGCCTCGACCGCCTGTGCGTAGGGCATGTCGCCGAGTCCCGGCGCCTGAGCGCCGAAGACCGCGCTCCTCGGCTCGATCTCGACGCAGCTGTCGAGCCCGTAGCGATGGAAGAGTCGGAGCGCCAGCGCATGCAGCGCCGCGAGCATCGCGACTTCCGGGTCCCGCGCTGCCGCATCGCGGAGCGCAATGGTGCGATGGGCGGTGAGCTCGGCGACCAGCCGGTCGGAGAGCGGCTTCAGCCCGTCTTCTTCCTCCTCCTCGACCGGCGCGGCGTCCGGCGAGAGGGGACCGTCGTCGACCTCCGACGCGGCGATCTCATATCCAACGGCTGCGGCTTCGTCCGTACCCACCTCCGCAGTCGCCTCGGGCTCCGGGGCCGGTTCGTCTTCGGGGCGGACAAAGCCGCGCTCGATCCGCAGCCGGCCGGAGGGGTCGATGCTGACGAAGGCACCGGCGCGGGCCAGGTCCTCGGGTTCGAACCGCAGGGGCCGCGCCTCGAGCGTCTCCAGCGCGGTCTCGATCTCGCCGAGCCGGATGTCGACCGCATCGGGCAGCTCGGCCTCGCCGGCGTGCTCGGCTTCGAGCGCGTCCATCTCCGCGCGCAACGCCTGATGCGCGGCGAGCTCCTCGTCGCTCATCGGCTCGGCCTCGCCGCGCAGCCGCCGCATGCCCCAGCTGTGCCCGTAGGCGAAGTCGGTCGCGACCTCGACCCACTTCCAGCCTTCGGCCCGCACCGCCTCGGCTTCCTCCGCGAGCTTCTCCGAGACCATCAGGTCCAGCAGCCCCGCATCCTGCAGCCAGCCGCCATCGTCCTGGCTGAAGAGATCGCGCATGATCGCGCCGCCCGCCTCGACATAGGCGTCGAGTCCAATGAGGCGCGCCCGCTTGTCGGTGGCCCGCACCGCGCCCTCGGTCAGCATGCGCCGGATCTCGTGCGGGGCCTTCGTGTAGCGCCCCTGCAACGCCTCCCAGACCTGTTCCTGCCGCGCTGGATCAGGATTGACGGTGAAGGCCATCAGCTGGTCGAGCGTCATCGCCTCCTCGGCGTAGGCCTCGAGGAGCGTCGGCGCGACGGCGGCGAGCTTCAGCCGCTGCCTCACCACCCCGGGCGCGACGAAGAAGGCCGCGGCGATCTCCTCCTCGCTCCGCCCCTTGTCGCGCATCGCCTGGAAGGCGCGGAACTGGTCGAGCGGATGCAAGGGCGCGCGCTGGACGTTCTCGGCGAGGCTGTCCTCCTCGGCGAGGCCGTCCGTGCGCACGATGCAGGGCACGGGGGCGTTGCGGGCGAGGCGCTTCTGCTTCACGAGGAGTTCGAGCGCGCGGTAGCGCCGCCCGCCCGCCGGGATCTCGAACATGCCGGTCTCGGCGCCCTTGTCGTCCAGCACCGGCCGGACGGTGAGCGAGGCGAGCAGCGTCCGCCGCGCGATGTCCTCGGCCAGCTCCTCGATCGAGACGCCGGCCTTCACATGCCGGACGTTGGACTGGCTGAGCGTCAGCCTGTCGAAGGGAATGTCGCGCGAGGCGCTGAGTGTGATCTTCGGTTGCGTCTGGGTCTTCCGGGCCATGTCTCGTCTCCGCGACGGGCCGGCCGGGAGCCGCTCTCCCGACCTCCGAACCCGTCACGAGGAACACGGCCCCCCTCTCCCTCCGAGGCGGGCCGTGCATCGTCCGGTCGGGGCGGGGCTCAGGCCGCGCGGTCCAGCAGCGCCTTCGCCTTGCCCTCCATCGCCAGCCGCGCATCTTGGTGTGGCTTCGTTCGGGCGAGTGCGGTGATGCCCTGCACGAAGTCGAAGACGCTCTCGGGCGGGCGGCCCTCCTCGGCGAGGACCGCCTCGACGATCCGCCCCGTCTCCGCCTTCGAGAACCCGCGCCTCCGCAGGAAGTCCTGCCGGTCCTCGTCGGTCCGCGCGACGATCTTCTCACGCGCTGCGCGGACACCCTCGATGAAGGGCGCGGGCGAGGACTCGGCGAAACGGTTGAGCGCCGGGGCGGCCTCGTGCGCGAAGCGGTTGGCGGCGTATTTGGAGTGCCGGATCGTGATCTCCTGGAAATCCTCGACGCCCCAGAGATTGCGGTTCTGGCAGACGGCGCGGAGATAGAAGCTCGCGATGCCGAGCGTCTTGGCGCCGACTTCGGAGTTCCAGCAATAGAACCCGCGGAAATAGAGGTCGGGCGCGCCGTCCGGCAGCCGCCCCGCCTCGATCGGGTTCATGTCGTCGACGAGGAACAGGAACACGTCGCGGTCGGAGGCGTAGAGCGTGGTCGTGTCCCTGGTGACGTCGACCATCGGGTTGTAGACGCCCGTGGACCAGTCCAGCACGCCGGGCACCTTCCAGCGGGTGTCTCCCGTGCCGTTCCCGGCGATACGCCGGACGGCCGAGACCAGCTCGTGATCGTAGATCCGCCCATAGTCCGGTCCGGTGACGGCGCGGAGCTCGGTCCGGCCCTCCTCGGTCTCCAGCGTCTTGATCTGCTCGGCGCGGTGGTTGGTGAGGCCATACTGGAGGTTGATGCCCGCCAGAGGCGCGGGCAGCTGGCGCAGATAGGCCGCCGGCGCGCCGACAAGGCTCGAGAGCTGCCCGAAGCTCCAGTGCGTCGGCGCGACGGGCGCCTCGGCGCCCGGCAGGACGAGGCCCAGCCGCTCCAGGTTGTCGCGCGCGGCCTCGACGCGGATGGCGGCGCTCTCCACGGTGCGCGTCCGGCTGCGCTCCGCCCGGCTCTTCACCGTTGCGAAGAGATCGTCGAGCGAAAGATATCGCTCGTCGTCCGGCCGGTTGAACCATTCCGACGAGACCCGCCCCACACGCTCGCCGCGCGACGCATCCACCCTGTAGCCGCCGGCTGCGTCGCGGCCGCCGTCCAGAACCTGCATATCCATCAGTCATCTCCCGGGACGGGCGGCGCAGGGCCTCTCCCCTCGCCTCCAAACCCGTCACGGAACCCGGCGCAGCCTCTGGCTCTGGCCGGGCGCGCCTCGCCGATCAGGCCGAGCGCACGTTCGCCACTCGCGGAGCCGCCACGTTCCGACCTCGCCGCAAGCGTAGTGGGCGGCGGGGGGACGCGGGGCGCGCCCGGCCTGCGTCACCGGCCGGGAATGTAACGCGGCAAGAGCGGGGTCAGGCTCTCCATGAACCTTTGCAGACGAGCCTCGGCGAACGCGTCGCTCTCGCCCGGCAGGATCGGCGTGATGAGGCGCACGAGCGCCCCGTCCTGCCGTCCGATCATCAGCGAATCCCATAGCACGGTCGCCTTCACGAGGTAGTCGTTTGTCATCCGTCGACCGCGCTGCTCAAACCAATAATAGACCAGCTGGCGCTGCAAGCCGAGCTGGATGATCGCGCGGTTCACCTCGAAAGGAGCGACTTCCGATTTCGGCGACAGCTGGATCATCGCCTGCTCTATTTCGGAGATTTCCCAGCCGCCACCGGGAATACACACCTCCGGCGAGTGAATGCCGCTGCCTTCGGTCTGCTTGAAGTAGAACGCGGTGTAGAAGTCCACCGGCGCCGCCTCGCTCGGAGACTGATAGAGGGCGGCATGGTAGTCGTCCGCAGCGAGGACGGCGGAGATCTGAGGGTCTAGTGGCGGGCGCACCTTGCCTCTCCAACCGTCGATCCTGTCGGGGAAGAGGATGAATGGCGCGCGCTCGACACGCTGGAGTTCGCGCTCCGGCGCGCCGAGCATGAAGGCGGCCAGCAGAACCGTGATGAGCGCGGAGCCGACGAGCGCACGCGAAGGCGCGGCTTGGAGGCTGCGCGCCATCTGGCCCCGGAGCCCGGAGAAATCGATGTCGAGCGCATCAGCGACCGGCCTACGGTCTCCGATCAGTCGCTGCATCACGAGCACCATGCCGAGAAGGATCAGGATCGCCGCACCGAAGATCACCCAGCCCTGGAAATAGTGCAGGAACCCTTCCGCCATCCCGATCCCGTAATTGTCGACGAGGACGCCGATGACGCCGATCCGGAAGCTGTTCATCAGAACGGTCAGCGGCATAGCGGAAAGCAGAAGCATCGCCTTCAGCCACCAAGGGCCACGGTAAAGAACGCTGAACACATAGGTGAAGCTCATGATCGGGAAGAGGTAGCGCAGGCCCGAACAGGCCTCGGCAACCTGCAGCTTGTAGACGCCGAGGTCGATGATGTTGCCGTCGAGAAAGACCGGAATGTTCATCAGCCGGATCACCGCGACGCCTATCTCGGAGGAGATGAACTGGAGCTGCGTCGTCACCTGCCAGTAGATGAACTGAGGCAGCGGCAACATGAAGCCGAGATGGAGGATGGCGTGCCAGTAGGGCCAGCCGCGCCGCCAGCCAAAGCCGATCACCGTAACGCCGAAGACCCACAGGATGAGGGCGTAGGTGACGATGTCATAGATGTTCGCCACTTCCCCGAAGGCGGCGACGAGATAGGCGAAGATCACGATCACGACGCCCGGCCGTCGCTCCGCCGCGCTCGGCGTGTCCGGCGGCATCGTCTTCATCTGCCTGAGGAAGAGATAGGCCGAGAGTATGGGGATCAGCGGCCCGTGGCTGTACTCGGGCAGGCTCCACGCGGCCATCAGCGAGGCGAACCCGTTCCAGAAGACCGGAATCGCGGAGAGGATCAGCAGCGCGAGAAAGGCGGGACCCGCCTTCGGATTCAGTCGCCCGGCGGAAGGGCTGCCGGCGGTTCGATTCGCTTCGACGGAAAACGCCATTGTGTTCGCCTTGCTCTCGTAGGCGTGTCACCTGCCCCCGGGTACGTTGCGGCGGCAGGCGACAGGCGCCCGGACAGGATCAGAGACGACGCCGTCACCGGCGCGCCTTTGCGAGGATTAGGCGAGGCGGGGCGGAGGAGGGTCGAGCGCCAGGTCGGGCTTTGACGAAGCGCCTGCATCCAACACTTCCCAAGCGATGAATATGGGAGCGTCAATCGATCTTTGTAGCGCCGGCGCACCGGCCGCCACGGCGGCGCGCTCGCAATGCGTGGGCTGACATCGACTGTCCTTCGCAGCGCCGTTCGCGCTGCTTGCGAGTCCGATTGCAGGCCCTTCGAAGTGCCATGCCGGCTCCCGCGACTGTCCGTGGATTGCGGAGCCGAGGACAATCAACGCCAACAGGAGCGTGCGCAGGACCAACTTCATTTCCTGAATGTAGTGAGTGAGAGCGGATCAGACAATCGCGCGCGCGCCGGACGCTTTCCGATGATCCGTCTCGCAGAGCGCATGGTCGCCGATGACCTCTATGACGCGGCAATCGGCGATCCGACCGCCGCTGCATTGCTCGATCATGCGCTCCAACTCCACTTTCAGGGCACCCAGGCGAGCCAGTCGACGCGTGACGTCCGCAAGCTGCGCGCGGGCGATGGCGTCCGCCGCGTCGCAGGGCTGATCCGGTCGGTCCGAGAGGCTGAGAAGGTCTCGGATCGCCTCGAGCGGAAAGCCGAGTTCGCGCGCGTGCCGTATGAAGGCGAGCCGGTCGGCCGCGTCCCGTCCGTAGAGCCGCTGGTTGCCCGCGCTTCGCTCCGCCGCGCCGAGCAGACCGATCTGCTCGTAGTAGCGGATCGTCGGAACCTTGACTCCGGCCGCCGTGGCGAGTCTGCCGATGGTCATCATGCCGAGACCCCTTGTAGCTATAGTTGCTGTAGG
This sequence comes from Alphaproteobacteria bacterium, assembly GCA_030429105.1. GTDB lineage: Bacteria > Pseudomonadota > Alphaproteobacteria > Rhodobacterales > Rhodobacteraceae > Pikeienuella. The sequence goes on along the minus strand of JAUIDE010000124.1, from coordinate 980 downwards.
CATTAGCTAATTGGAACCAAGCGGACAAGGGCCGAATCGGTCAGGGAGACGGTGATGGATGGAACGGCGACGGCGGACCTTCGCAGTTGGCGGGTCGAGGGCATGGACTGCGCCGGCTGCGTCCGGAAAGTCGAAGGCGCTGTCGCCCGGCTTCCCGGAGTCGAGGCGGTCGAGGTGTCGCTGATGGCGGAGCGGCTGCGGCTCCGGCTCGGAGCCGGCGGCGCAACCGAAGATGTCGAACGCGCAGTGACTGCGCTTGGCTACCGGATCTCGCCGGAGGCTCCAGCGGGCGACGCCGCTTCGGCGACCGTGGCGACAGCCGCCGACGAAGGCCCGCTCCGGGCGCTGCTCCGCTCCGCGAAGGCGCAACTTGTCGCCGCGACGGCCTTTCTCCTCGCCGCCGCCTGGGGTGCGAGCCTCGTTCTTCCGCCAGAACAGGCGGACTGGGCCTTCATTGCGGCCTGCGTGCTCGGCCTGGCTCCCATCGCGGCCCGCGCCTTCGCCGCGCTTCGCGCGAGGCAGCCTTTCACGATCGAGATGCTGATGACCGTCGCGGCGGCCGGCGCGCTCTTGATCGGCGCCGCCGCGGAGGCGGCGATGGTCGTCTTTCTCTTTGCTGTCGGCGAACTCCTCGAGGGCGTCGCGACCGACCGCGCCCGCAACGGCATCCGCGCGCTGGCCGCGCTCGTGCCGAAGACCGCCCGGCGGATAGAGGGCGGGGCGCTTCGCGACGTTCCGGCGACGGCGCTCAACGTCGGCGACCTCGTTCTCGTCCGCCCGGGCGAGCGGCTGCCGGCTGACGGAGAGATCGTCGAGGGCGAGTCCGGCGTGGACGAGAGCCCGGTGACGGGCGAGTCGGTGCCGGTTGCGAAGGGGCCGGGGTCGGACGTCTTCGCCGGCTCGATCGCCGTCGAGGGCGCGCTGACGATCCGCGTCACGCGCGCCGCCGAGGACAACACCATCGCCCGCATCGTGCGGCT
>JAUIDE010000193.1 GCA_030429105.1 Alphaproteobacteria bacterium | reverse complement strand
GATGCGCCACGATGCGCTCCATCTTCGCCTGGCGCGGTGAAGATGGAGCGCATCGTGGCGCATCTGGGCAAGGTGCTGCCCGAGGATGCGATCCTCACCAACGGCGCGGGCAATTATTCGGCCTGGCTGCATCGCTACTACCGCTATCGGCGCTGGCGGACGCAGCTTGCGCCGACGTCGGGCTCGATGGGGTACGGCCTGCCGGCGGCGGTGGCGGCGAAGCTGACCCACCCCGACCGCACGGTGATCTGCCTCGCCGGCGACGGCTGCTTCCAGATGACGATGCAGGAGTTCGGCACGGCCTGCCAGTATGGTGCGAACATCGTGGTGATCATCTCCAACAACGGCATGTACGGCACGATCCGGATGCACCAGGAGAAGAACTACCCCGGCCGCGTGTCCGGCACGCAGATGGTGAACCCCGACTTCGCCGCCCTCGCCCAGAGCTACGGCGGCCACGGCGAGACGGTGACCGCCACGGACGAATTCCCGGCGGCGCTGGAGCGGGCGATGAGCGCGGGGCGTCCGGCGCTGATCGAGCTGCGCGTCGACCCGGCGGCGCTGTCGCCGCGCCTGACGCTCAAGGTCTAGGGCCGGGGCGGGTCAGGGCCGGATGGGATCGTCCGGCGCGCCGTGACCCGCGCGCGACAAGGATCGCGGAGGCGCGCGGCAGCGGCTCCGCGCCCGATGGGGCCGGAGGTTTCGGGGATCGGCGGGACGTGAAGGAGCGGCCCGGCGAATGATTTTGTGTGGGGCGGCCCCCACGCGTCCCGCCTCGACGTCTCGCGGATCGCATTCGGCGGCCTCCCCTCTCGGGCCGGCCGCTAGAGTTCCCGCCGGAACTTCGCCCGAAGGCTTCGTCATGGCCGCTGGCCTCCGAAAAGGGGCGGCTCAAGGCGCGTCCAGCGGGGACGCCGATCCGGTCATGCCCCTCCCCGCGCCTCCGTTATGGCGCGGATCGGGGCCGCCGAGCCCTCGATCTCGCGGCGGGCGGTCCGGCACGCGCCTCCCCCTCGATCGAGCGACCGGGGGAATGTGGCATGGGTTTTTGGGGGTGGGGATAAGGTTGCGGGGGGCGCCGCGGGCAGCGTCAGGACGCTTCGCCGGCTTTCGCTCGACGCACGGCGGCCCGGGGCTGGGCGGTGCCGCGGATTTTGCGCGGTTTCGCGGCCTCCGGTGCGGCAGCGGCTTTCCCTTTGGCCGGGATCCCGCCGGCTTTGCCGGGACGGGCCGCGCGGGGCTCCACCGTCCGATCCGTGCCCTGGACGACCTGCCGGAGCGCATCGTTGATGCGCGTCTGCCAGCCTTGGCCGGTTTCGCGGAAATGATCGACGATATCCGGGTCGAGCCGCAGGGTCAGCGACACCTTGGCGTTCGACTTGCGCGGGCGGCCGCGCGGCGGATCGATGCCGAGCTTGGCGAAGACTTCGGCGCCGGGGCGGAGGGAAGAGATCATTGCGTCGGTGAGCGGCGGGCTGTCCGGCTCGGGATCAGCGGGAAGGGCGCGCTTTTTAAGAGTTTCGCTCATAACGTGTCCTTTCCCGCTCGTTGGCTCGCCGCAGCGAGATGATCCTGATGCGCGGACCGCGCACCGTCCACGCAACCACGTGCAGCCGGTCGCCGAGATAGCCGAGCGAGAGGTAGCGCGGCTCGCCATAGTCGCGGCGGGTGTCCCGCGTCGTGCCAGCCGCCGCGAAATCGAACTCGGCGACACGGGCGAACGCGATGCCGTGCTTGCACTCGTTGTCGGCCGCCTTGCGCGCGTCTCATTCGAAGCGACCGTCGCGAACGTTCATTTATTGTAGTTACGATAAAGGCGCGACACAAGGCGCGTGCCGGGCTCGCAAACGCGATGGGCCCGCCGGAGCGTGCTCGGCGGGCCCATCAGTCTGTCGTCGGCCGTCGCGCGGATTACTCCGCGGCGGGGAGTTCCTCGTCGGGCGAATCGGCGTCGGCGTCGGGCTCGGGGGCGCCGGTGATGCGCTCGACGATGATGCCGGCGTTCTGGCGGATCGCCTGCTCGATGACGTCGGCGATGGCCGGGTTCTCGCGCAGGAACTGCTTGGAATTCTCGCGGCCCTGGCCGAGGCGCTGGCCCTCGTAGGA
>JAUIDE010000123.1 GCA_030429105.1 Alphaproteobacteria bacterium | reverse complement strand
GCCTACGAGGCGGGCGGCGCGATCCTCCCCGCGGCGGGGCCGAAGGGCTTCGGCATGGCGCTCGTCGCGGAGCTGATCGGGGAGGCGGTGGCGGCGGAGGCGCAATCCGGCATGAACTGGATGATCGTCTGCGTGGACATCTCCCGCTTCCGCGCGCCCGCAGGCTACGCGGCGGCGGCGGAGGCGGCGGCGGCGGAGGTGGCGGCGACGAAGCCCGCGCCGGGCTTCGCCGCCGTCGAGATTCCGGGGCGGCGGGAGGCGGCGCTGGCGGCGCGGCGGCGGGCCTCGGGCGTGCCGGTCCCTGCGGCGACGCTCGCGCTCATGAAGGCGGCGGCGGCGGAGATCGGCGCGCCGGCCTCGGACCTGCCTTGACCGCAGGGGCGGGCGGGCGCATGTCTAGACAATCTAGCCATCCCGGAGGAGTCGCGGCCATGTGGCAACTTGCAGAGGCGAAGAACAAGTTCTCCGAAGTCGTGCGCCGGGCGCTGACCGAGGGGCCGCAATATGTCTCCCGCCGGGGCGAGCGAGTCGTCGTCGTCTCCGCCGCCGAGTGGGAGAAGGCGACCGGCAAGAAGAAGATGAGCCTCGGGGAATATCTCCTCTCCGGCCCGTCGCTGGAGGGGCTGGACCTGACGCGGGACAAGTCGGAGGGGCGCGAGGTCGACTTCTCGTGATCCTCGCGGACACCAACGTGATCTCCGAGGCCATGCGGCCGGACGGCGATGTGCGCGTGAAGGCCGCCGTCGCGCGCTGGAACAGGGACCTGTTCCTCAGCGTCGTCGTGATGGGCGAGCTTCTGTTCGGTATCGAACTCCTCCCCGAAGGCCGGAGGAAGGTGACGCTTCGCGCCTATTACGAGGGCCTGAAGGCCGATCATGCCGACCGGGTGCTGGACGTGACTGAAGGAATCGCCGAACGATGGGGCGCGATGCGCGCGGCGCACCAGCGCGCTGGCCGCCGCCTGCCGTTGGCCGACGGCCTCATCGCCGCAACCGCGATCGAGCATGACCTCACGCTGATGACCCGGAACACGGCGGACTTCGCCTTCACCGGCGCGCGGCTCCTGAACCCCTGGGAGGACTGAGATGGATTTCGCCCTGAGCGAGGAACAGCAGGCGATCTTCGACATGGCCCATGAGTTCGGCCAGGCGGAGATCGCGCCCCATGCCCGCCGCTGGGAGGCGGAGGGGACGATCCCGAAGGATCTCTGGCCGAAGGTCGCGGCGCTCGGCCTCGGCGGCATCTATGTCTCGGAGGAATACGGCGGCTCCGGCCTCACGCGGCTCGACGCGACGCTGGTCTTCGAGGCGCTGGCGATGGCCTGCCCCTCCGTCGGCTCCTTCCTCTCGATCCACAACATGTGCGCCGGGATGATCGACCGGTTCGGCTCGGCGGAGATGAAGGCGGAGTGGCTGCCCCGGCTCTGCGCGATGGAGACGGTGATCTCCTATTGCCTGACCGAACCCGGCTCGGGCTCCGACGCCGCCGCGCTCCGCACGAAGGCGGAGCGGACGAACGAGGGCTGGAGCCTGACGGGGACGAAGGCCTTCATCTCGGGCGGCGGCTATTCCGACGCCTATGTCGTGATGTGCCGCACAGGCGGGGAGGGGCCGAGGGGCGTCTCCGCCATCATCGTGGAGGACGGGGCGGAGGGCCTCTCCTTCGGCAAGCCGGAGGACAAGATGGGCTGGCGCTCCCAGCCCACGGCGCAGGTGCAGTTCGACGGGGCGAAGGCGCCGGCGGCGAACCTGATCGGGGAGGAGGGCAGGGGCTTCTCCTACGCCATGGCGGGGCTCGACGGCGGGCGGCTGAACATCGCCGCCTCCGCGCTCGGCGGGGCGCAGGCCGCGCTCTCCGCTGCGCTCCGCTATGCGGGGGAGCGGAAGGCCTTCGGCAAGTCGATCGACCAGTTCCAGGGATTGCAGTTCAAGCTGGCGGACATGGAGACCTCGCTCCAGGCGGCGCGCGTCTTCCTCCGGCAGGCGGCGTGGAAGCTGGATTCGGGCGCGCCGGACGCGACGAAGTTCTGCGCCATGGCGAAGAAGTTCGTCACCGACGCCTCGTTCGACGTGGCGAACGACGCGCTGCAGCTCCATGGCGGCTACGGCTATCTGGCGGATTACGGGATCGAGAAGATCGTACGGGACCTGAGGGTCCACCAGATCCTCGAAGGGACGAACGAGATCATGCGCGTCATCGTCTCCCGCGCCCTGCTGGCGGAGCGGGCGGCGTGATTCAGTCGAGCCCCGCCGCCTTGCGAAGCGCGGCGTTGACGCGGGTCTGCCAGCCCTTCGGGTCCTCGCCCTTGAAATGGGCGACAACCGCCTGGTCGAGGCGGATCGTGACCTGCGTCTTCGGGAACAATTCCGGCGGTCGCCCCCATTTCGCGCGGGCGAATTCCTCATCCGTCGGCACCCATGTGTCCGGATCGGCGGCGACGCCCTCGTTGATGCGCCGTTCTTCCTCGTCAGTCGGAACCTTCAGCTTTCCCATACCGCGCCACCTCCCTCTGGTTCGCTCGTCTCAGGCTGATGACGCGCGTCGCGCCTTCCCTCGGCGTCCACACAAGGGCGTGGAGCCGGCCCCGGATCGTCACGTAGCTGAGGAAGCGAACCTCCCCGCCCACGACCTGCGAAAGCGTCGCCAATGGCCGATCTTCGGCGGCATAGGCTTCCGCAAAGTCCACCCCGTGTTTCGCAAGGTTCGCCGCTCGCTTCGCCTCGTCCCACTGATACACGGCCAGCCCCCCGCACGCAAAGAAAACGTAGTTACAGAAAGTCGTCCGGAGGCCCGACCATGAGCGAGATCCTGATCCGGGTCGAGGGGCGCGCCGGGCGCATCACCCTCAACCGGCCGGAGGCGCTGAACGCGCTGACCTATGACATGCTCCGCGCCATCGACGCGGCGCTGGACGGTTGGGCGAAGGACCCGGCCGTCGCCCTCGTGCTGATCGACGCGGCGGGGGAGCGGGCCTTCGCCGCCGGGGGGGATATCCGCGATCTCTACGCCACGGGGCGGGCGGGGGATTTCGCTTTCGGCAAGGCGTTCTGGGCCTTCGAATACAGGCTCAACGCGAAGATCGCGCGCTATCCGAAGCCTTATGTCGCCGTCATGCACGGCTTCGTCATGGGCGGGGGCGTCGGGGTCTCCGCGCTCGGCTCGCATCGCATCGTCACCGACGGGACGGAGGTCGCCATGCCGGAATGCGGCATCGGGCTCGTTCCGGATGTCGGCGGTTCCTGGCTCCTCGCCAACGCGCCGGGGCGGGCGGGGGAATATCTCGGCATGACGGGGGCGCGGATGGGCCCGGCGGATGCGATCCATGCCGGCTTCGCCGATGTCTTCGTGCCGAAGGACCGGCTGGAGGCGATGAAGGCGAGGCTGGCGGAGACGGGCGACCCGGCCGTGATCCAGTCCTTCGCAGCCGCGCCGCCGCCGGGGGAGCTGGACTATTTCCGCCTGCCCATCGACGACGCCTTCGAGGCGGCCTCGCCGGTGGAGCTGGAGGCGAAGCTGGAGGAGGGGGAGCGCGCCGGGCTCCCCTGGGCGACGGCGACGCTGAAGGCGCTCCGCCGCGGCTGCCCGCTTTCGGTGGCCTCCGCCATGGAGATGATCCGCGCCGCCCGGCACATGACGCTTGAAGAGGCGCTGGCGCAGGAATACCGCTTCACGGCGCGCTGCATGGAGCAGGGCGAGTTCCTTGAAGGCATCCGCGCCGCGGTGATCGACAAGGACAGGAAGCCGCAATGGGCGAAGCCCCGGCTTTCCGACGTGACGGCGCGGGACGTGGCGGCGATGCTCGCCCCGCTCGAGCCGGACGAGCTGAAACTCTGCGGGGAGACGCCATGAAGATCGGATTCATCGGCCTGGGCAACATGGGCGCGCCGATGGCCGCCAACCTCGTCAAGGCCGGGCATGAGGTGACGGGGTTCGACGTCGCAAGCGTCACGGTCGAGGGCGTGGCGAAAGCCGCGACGGCGGCGGAGGCGGCCTCGGGGCGGGACGCGGTCATCACCATGCTGCCGAACGGCGCGATCCTCTCCGCCGTCATGGCGGAGATCGCGCCTGCGGCGCGGAACGGCGCGGTGCTGATCGACTGCTCGACGGTGGACGTCGCCGCCGCCCGCGCCGCGCACGAGGCCGCGGCTGCGGCGGGGCTCCTCTCCGTCGACGCGCCGGTCTCCGGCGGCGTTGGAGGCGCGGCGGCGGGGACGCTGACCTTCATGTGCGGCGGGGCGGACGAAGCCTTCGCCGCCGCGAAGCCGCTTTTCGAGGTCATGGGCCAGAAGGCCGTGCATTGCGGCGGGCCGGGGGCCGGGCAGGCCGCGAAGATCTGCAACAACATGATCCTCGGCGCGACGATGATCGTCACCTGCGAGGCCTTCGCGCTGGCGGACAAGCTCGGCCTTTCGCGGCAGGCGATGTTCGACGTGGTGAGCACGTCATCCGGCTATTCCTGGTCGATGAACGCCTATTGCCCGGCGCCGGGCGTCGGCCCGAAATCGCCGGCGGACAACGACTACAAGCCCGGCTTCGCCGCGAGCCTGATGCTGAAGGACCTGACGCTGGCGCAGGCCGCCGCCGCCGATGCGGGCGCGGCGACGCCGCTCGGAGAACATGCGCGGGCGCTCTACGAGGCGATGGTGGCGGAGGGCGGCGGGGGGATGGACTTCTCCGCCATGCTGAAACGACTGGAATCGATGGAAAGGAATGCGGGATGAGCGAGGCTGTCATTGTCGAGCGGAAGGGGCGCATCGCGATCCTCCGCCTCAACCGTCCGCAGGCGCTCAACGCGCTGAACGCCGCCGTGCTGGAGGAGATGCTGGAGAAGGCGAGCGCGCTCGACGCGAAGCGCGAGGTCGGCTGCCTGATCGTCACCGGCTCGGAAAAGGCCTTCGCCGCCGGCGCCGACATCAAGGAGATGGCGGACAAGGACCAGATGGACATGTTCTACGGCGACTATTTCGCCGGGTGGGACAGGTTCGCCCGGCTCCGCACGCCGAAGATCGCGGCGGTGGCCGGCTACGCGCTCGGCGGCGGCTGCGAGCTCGCCATGATGTGCGACTTCATCATCGCCGCCGACAACGCCAAGTTCGGCCAGCCCGAGATCAAGCTCGGCGTCATTCCCGGCATGGGCGGCTCGCAGCGCATGGCCCGCTATATCGGCAAGGCCAAGACGATGGACATGGTGCTGACGGGCCGGATGATGGACGCGGCGGAGGCGGAGCGCTGCGGCCTCGTCTCCCGCGTCGTCCCCGCCGAGACGCTGATGGACGCGGCGATGGAGGCGGCGGAGACGATCGCCGGCTATTCCAAGCCCGCCACTATGGTCGCCAAGGAGGCGGTCGACCGCGCTTTCGAAACCTCGCTCGCCGAGGGGCTGCATTACGAGCGGCGCGTCTTCTTCGGCCTCTTCGCCGGGCATGACCAGAAGGAGGGCATGGCGGCCTTCACGGCGAAGCGGAAGGCGGAGTTCAAGCACGAGTGAAGTGGCTAACCCTCGGTGCGGGCCGAGGGCGATCAATTCAGATTACGGCGGCGGAACAGAAGCGATGAAGGGTGATGTAAAGAAGCTCTATCACGACCCCAACGCGTTCTTCGATCTCGACGGCCACGCGGTGATGTGCCTGACGCGGCAAGCGGCGATCGAGGTTTGCCGGATGGCGGCGCCCAGAGGGTTTCTCGTGGTTCGCTGGGAGGGCGACATCTGGCATTCTCCCGGATTCGAGGCTCGGCTGGACGCGATCTGGGACGGGTTGGACCCGCCGGTCGACCTCGAAACAGCCGAACGAAACAACGCCTTCGCGGCGCGCATGATCGGCGAAGAGCCGGCGATCCACGATACGTTCGTCCTCACGACGTCGTTTCTTGAGCGGTATCGTCATTGGCCCGAGCCAACGAGGCACTGAAAGCCGGAAGTCAGCGTTTCATTTGCGGCGAACGAGACATGGGACTTCAAGAGGTTTCCAATGACGTGACCGGAAAGCGGGCATGGCGGCCCTCTGGCGAAGCGGAAGGCGGAGTTCAAGCACGAGTGAGGGGGCAAGCGGTGATCTTTCGACCTCTCCAACCCGGCATATGTCTAGCGACCTCGGTAGTGTTTAATAATTCGAAACGTCGTCGCCTGCCACGCTATATACCGCTTGGCCTTTCTTGTTTTTCTTGAGGGTTCTTCGATGAAGCTTTTCATTTTGCTCGTGATTTTTCCAGCTTTTTTCTACTTTGCGTTCAGCTTTGAATACATTTCAAGAGGGGTTATATTTCCGCCTTATATAGATCCGAGATTTCACCTGCTCACGGCGTTCGTGTACGCCTTTGTTATCACAGATCTGAATTATATATTGGCAACAAAGGTGATTTCATCCATGTTTTCTCTTGTGGTATTGATCTTCGTGGTGCCCCATCAGGGCATCACCGATCAAAATGTGGGGTATCCTAGGGCAATATTCCTCGTTCTTGTAATGTACTTTTTTGGTCTTGCCCTTAGATATGCTGTGTCATGGCTTGGAAAAAAATTGTCTAACGGTAAACTTCGAAAATAAAAACCTCTGAATTTCAATTTCATTTGAGCTTATCAAGCGACAGTGGTCATGCAAGTTCTCACCAGCCCGCGACACCGCCTTCCATTGCGCCTCGCCTCTACCCCAAACACCCGAACCCCCTGAGCCGCGCCACCCCCTCCGCCCCCAGCGCCGCATCCGTCCGCTCGTGCCGGAAGGCGACCGCGGCGACGGCGCCGGAGAGGTCCGCCGGCCTCGCCCCCCGCCTGTCCACCATGTCGAGCGCCACCGCGAGCCGCGCCCCCGCCGGCAGGTCGTTCAGCGCGAGCGTCAGCACCTTGCCGTCCGAGCCCGAATGCGCCGCGGCGGCGACGAAGCCGGCGCCCTCCTCCACGGAGAACGGCGCGCGCGCCTCCTGCGCGGCGAAGCGGGCGCCCCGCCCCGCAAGGCGCAGGTCGAAGATGAACTCGAACGGCCCGGCGTCGCAGGCGCTGGCGTTCTCCACCGTGAGCCGCCCGCCGCCCGGCTCCAGCGTCACGACGATCTCCGCCGCTGCGGGGCCGGCGGCGAGGAGAAGCAGGGGGAGGAGCGCGCGCCTCATGCCGGAGACGTTACCCGCCTGCGCCGCCCCGTTCCATGCGTTCCTTCACATCGGCGCGCGGCTGCGCTAAGCCGCGGGCGTCAGGCGAAAGGGCGACGGCATGTTCGAGGATCGGCTCCGGGGGATGCTGAAGCGCGGGATCCGCAAGGGCGCGCTGGAGGTCGTCTTCCCCTCCGGGCGGGAGGAGATTTTCGGGGACGGCTCCCCGCCGGTGGCCCGCGTGCGCGTGGCGAGCGAGGCGGCGGCGCGGGCGGTCTGGCTCGACCCGTCGCTGCAATTCGCCGAGCAGTACATGGACGGGAACCTGATCGTGGAGCGGGGGGAGCTCTACGACTTTCTCGCGCTGGCGAAGAAGAACGGCGCCCGCGGCTTCGCCTCCGCCCCCGCGGCGATGCGGGAGGCGGGGCGCGCGCTGCACCGGATGCTGCGCCGGCATGTCCTGCCCGAGCGGGCGAAGCGGAACGTCGCGCATCATTACGATCTAGACGAGCGGCTGTTCCGGCTCTTCCTCGACGCCGACCTCCAGTATTCCTGCGCCTATTTCGAGACGGGCGAGGAGACGCTGGAGGAGGCGCAGCGGAAGAAGAAGCGGCATATCGCGGCGAAGATGCATCTGAAGCCCGGCCTCCGCGTGCTGGACATCGGCTGCGGCTGGGGCGGGATGGGGCTCTATCTCGCGCAGGTCTCGGGCGCCGAGGTGCTCGGCGTCACGCTCGCCGAGGAGCAGCTCCGCGTCGCCAATGAACGCGCGGCGGCGGCGGGCATGGCGGACCGGGCGAAGTTCCGGCTTCAGGATTACCGGCAGGTCGAGGGGACGTTCGACCGCATCGTCTCCGTCGGCATGTTCGAACATGTCGGCCCGCACCATTTCGAGGAATATTTCCGGCAGATCGAACGGCTGCTGGCGCCGGACGGGGTGGCGGTGATCCATTCCATTGTCCGGCAGAAGCCGAACCGCTCCGACCCGCCCTTCGTCGAGAAATACATCTTCCCGAACGGCCATATCCCCAGCCTCGGGGAGACGTTCCCGGCCATCGAGAAGACGAAGCTGCTGGTGAAGGACGTTGAGATCCTCACCATGCACTACGCCGACACGCTGCGGGACTGGCGGCGGCGGTTCCACGAGAACCGGGATGAGGCGCTGAAGCTCTATGACGAGCGGTTCTTCCGGATGTGGGACCTTTACCTCATCACCTCGGAAATCAGCTTCCGCTTCGGCAAGCTGGCGAATTTCCAGATCATCCTGACGAAGCGGCATGACGAGGCGCCCCGCTCCCGCGCCTTTATTCCCAAGGCGGAGGCGCGGCTGGAGGCGGCGGAGCGGGCGGCGGGGATCGCGGCGTGAAGGCCGCGATCAAGCCCGTCGTCCTCTGCATCCTCGACGGCTGGGGCTGGCGGGAGGCGCGGGATGCGAACGCCGTCGCCCAGGCGGAGACGCCGAACTGGGATTCGCTCGTCGCCGCCGCGCCGCCCGCGATGCTGGCCTGTTCCGGCCCAGATGTGGGCCTCCCCGAGGGGCAGATGGGGAATTCCGAGGTCGGGCACATGAACATCGGCGCGGGCCGCGTCGTCTGGATGGACCTGCCGAAGATCGACAAGGCGATTGCGGACGGGAGCTTCGCGAGGAACCCGGCGCTGCTCGGTTTCGCGGAAAAGGTGAAGGCCGCGGGCGGGCGGGCGCATCTGATGGGGCTGATGAGCCCCGGCGGCGTCCACGCCCATCAGCGCCACATCGCGGCGGCGGCGAAGGCGCTGAAGGCGCTTGGCGTTCCCGTCCTCCTCCATCTCTTCACCGACGGGCGGGACACGCCGCCGGAGGCGGCGCCCGAATATCTCGCCGCCTTCCTGCCGGACCTTGGCGGCGCCGGCGAGATCGCAACCGTTTCCGGCCGCTTCTACGCGATGGACCGGGACAAGCGGTGGGACCGGGTGGAGGCCGCCTGGCGCGCCATCGTCTTCGGGGAGGGCGAGGCGGCGGAGACGGCGGCGGAGGCGCTGGGCGACGCCCGCGCCCGCGGCGAGACGGACGAGTTCGTGACGCCGACGGTGATCGACGGCTACGAGGGGGCGCGGGAGGGGGACGGCGTCCTTTTCCTCAATTTCCGGGCGGACCGGGCGCGGGAGCTGCTCTCGGCGCTCGGGGAGCCGGGCTTCGACGGGTTCGACGCCGCCGCGCGCCCCGCCTTTTCCGCCATGGCCGGGCTCGTCTCCTATTCGGAGCGGCATGACCGCTTCATGTCCGTCCTCTTCCCCGCGGAGCCGCTCGCCAACACGCTCGGCGAATGGGTGGCGAAGCAAGGCAGGGCGCAGCTGCGGCTGGCGGAGACGGAGAAATATCCGCATGTCACCTTCTTCCTGAACGGCGGGGAGGAGGAGCCGAATGCGGGCGAGGCGCGGTTCATGGCGCCGAGCCCGAAGGTGCGGACCTATGACCTCAAGCCCGAAATGTCCGCCGCCGAGGTCTCAGGCGCCCTCGTCGCCGGGATCGAGGGCGGGGCGCATGACCTCATCGTGGTGAACTTCGCCAATCCGGACATGGTGGGCCATACCGGCGACCTTCAGGCCGCGATCCGCGCCTGCGAGGCGGTGGACCGCGCGCTCGGCGCCGCGCTCGCCGCCATCGAGCGGGTTGGCGGAGCGATGATCGTCACCGCCGACCACGGCAATTGCGAGATGATGGTCGACCCGGAAACCGGCGGCCCGCACACGGCTCACACGACGACGCCCGTCGCCGCCTTCCTCGCCGGCGTCCCGGGCGCGCGGCTGGAGGGGCCGGGGCGGCTCGCCGATGTGGCGCCGACGCTCCTTGACCTGATGGGCCTGCCGCAGCCGCCGGAGATGACCGGGCGGAGCCTCCTCGCCCGATGATCCGCGCCGCTCTCCTCCTCGCGCTGGCTTTGGCCGGCCCCGCGGCGGCGGACGAGGCGGCGGCGCGGCGGGCGGCGGAGATGCTGGAGCGGGCCGAGGCGCTCCTCTCCGCCGCCCGCTCGCCCGAGGAGCGGCTCGCCGCGCTAGGCCGCGCGGCGCAGGCGCGGGAGGCGGCGCTCGCCTCGCTGCGCGACGATCTTCGCGTCGGCGCGGAGCGGCGGGCGGAGATCGACGCCGCGCTCCGGGCGGAGGAGCGGCGGCTCCTCGCCGTCCTCTCCGCGCTCCAGCGGCTGGAGCGGGCGCCGCGCGCGGCGACGCTGGCGCATCCGGGCGGGCCGGTCGCCGCGGCGCGGGCGGAGATGAGCCTCGCCGCCTTCGCCCCGGAGCTGGCGCGGGAAGCGGCGGACCTCGCCGGAACGCTGAGGGAGATCGCCGGGATCTACGAAGCGCGGGAGGCGGCCGCAGACTCCGCCCGCGCCGCGCTCGCCGCGCTCCAACGCACGCGCGGCGACCTCGCCGCCGCGATGCGGGAAGGGGCGGGCGCTCCGGACGATCCGCTGCTGGCCGAGCGGCTGAACACGGAGGCGGCCGCGCTCGCCGCCGGGGCGGAGACGCTGCGCGCCCTCGCCCGGTCCATGCCCCCCTCCGGCCTCGCGGACCGGCCCCGCGCCGCCAGCTTCGCCG
>JAUIDE010000192.1 GCA_030429105.1 Alphaproteobacteria bacterium | reverse complement strand
AGAGCACGGCACCGAACTGGGTATCGTCGACCAACGTTCCGGCGTACGAGCCCATCAGTCCAAACGGAATGAAGCCTTCGGCCTCGACGCGCGCTTGTCGAGTGCCCTCCAGGTCGAGGTCGACGACATGTTCAAGGTCCGATGAACCGGCCGGTGCCGCCGGGCGGGCACGGCAGCGGACGCAGCCGGTCGTGAGCGGCGGCCTGCTCGGCGAGCTGCTCGACATCTACACCCGCGACGACGCGCTGTACGCACGTGCGCGGCGCTGGCGCTTCGATGCCGTGGTCCAGCACGTCCCCGATCTTCGATGAAGTGAGCGTCGCCCGCGCCAGCTTGCCGTCGACCGTGTCCAGGAAGGTCATCACCCAGGCGACAGCCAGGCCGGCGAGGAATGAGCCCGTCCAGAACAACCACATCGCCACGAACACGAGCGCAAGAGACGCGAGCGTCACCTGGTTCGGCGTGAGCCCAAAGCGTACGCATAGCCGCACGGCGTGAAGAGCCGGAACGGGCCAGACATGCTTGGTCACGAAGTCGGTGACGCCCTTGTAGGTCGCGTCGAAGATCTCCTGTTCCGCGGGGCGCGGGTCGGCGCCGATTGCGCGAACCATGGGGTCCGCGCGCTTCCTCAGCTGCTTGTCATAGCGTCCGGCGAGCTCAGCCCCGCTCTTCGCCTCCGGCCCGGCCTTCGCGCCAATCTCAGTCGCCGCGGGCAACCGCATGGCGGCGACGAGTCCTGAGTCGTCCTTCAGCACCGCGCCGGGCGCGGCCTTCGCCAGCGCGGCTAGGACTGACCCGCCATAAACATGCGAGGCCGAAAGGAGCAATTCAGCGGCCTCCGGCGTGTCCGCGATCCGGAAGCCTGCCTTCGCCGCCTGCCGCGCAAGCCGCTCCCGCGGCAAGAGGCCGAAGACGCGCGGCGCGTCCGAACCTTCCACCCAGGCGAGGAGCGGCGCGCTCACGCCCCGCCTTTCCGTGGCTCCGGCCGCCAGTCCGCTGGAGCCATCTCGAAGCCCGCGAACTCGAAACCCGGCGAAACCGTGCAGGAGACGAGCGTGAAACGCCCGAGCGATGCCGCTGTCTGCCACCATCCAGCCGGGACGACCAACTGCGGCCGCTGCCCCTGAGCGAGCTCAGGGCCGAGCATCCTCGTCTCCGCATCGTGACCGTCGGATGAGAGGGTCAGCGCCAGCGGCGCGCCAAGATGCCAGAGCCAGATCTCCGCAGCATCGACGCGGTGCCAATGGGAGAACTGATGCGCCTCCAGAAGGTAGTAGATCGCGGTGCCGTCGGCGCGTTCGCCCTCTGCGGCGGGGGCGCGCCAAGTCTCTCGATACCAGCCGCCCTCGGGGTGTGGTTCGAGGCCGAGTGTGGCGACGATCTCCCGAGCCGTCTCCATCAGGCGCCGAGCCTCAGCGCCATCTCGAAATGCGGGATTCCTCCGTCGATGAAGCCTTCGCGCGGGGTGCGGGCGAAGCCGAAGCCCTCGTAGAAGCGCTGAAGATGCGCCTGCGCCTCGATCTCCAGCAGCCGGCCCGGCGCGCGCGCAGCGACCTCCGCGAGGGCGGCGCGGATCAGCGCGCTGCCCCTGCCGCCGCCGCGCCGGTCCTCCCGGAGGGCGATTCGGCCGAGATTGACGGGGCCTTCGCCTTCGAGCCCGGCGAGACGGCAGGCTCCGGTGATCTCCGCCCCCTCGCGGAGGAGGCCGTGGAGCGAGACCGGGTCGAGCCCGTCGATCTCCGGATAGAGGCTCCGCTGCTCCAGCACGAAGACGTCGAAGCGGAGTTTCAGGAGGTCATGGACCTCCCGCCCGCTCAGGCTCCCGAAGGCGCGGAACTCCGGAGCGGCGCTCACCCGGCGAGCCGCTCCATCGCCTCGTCCGACAGATCGAAATTGGCGGTTACGTTCTGCACGTCGTCATCGTCCTCAAGGGTGGCGATGAGCTTGAAAAGCGTTGCTCCCACCGCCTCGTCCACTTCCGTGAGAGTCTGCGGCTTCCAGATCAGCTTGGTCGACTCGGCTTCGCCCAGCGTTTCCTCCAGCGCCGCGGAAACCTCGGCAAGGTCCGCCGCCTCGGTCAGGATCGCGTGGCCCTCCGGCCCGCTCTCGACGTCCGACGC
>JAUIDE010000122.1 GCA_030429105.1 Alphaproteobacteria bacterium | reverse complement strand
CGATCGTCGACTACGCCAACACCCGCGGTGCTGACAAAATAATCTACGCGGGCTATTTCCCCATGGGGCTGAGCCTCGAGCGCATTTTCTCCGACCTGCCCAAGGTACCCTTCAAAGACGAGGTGTGGCGCGGGTTTCTCTTCGGTAATGCAGCCCGGGTGCTGAAGCTGGACCAGGGCTGATGCCGCGGCCGTCGAGCGTCGTCTCAATTGCCGAGGTCGATGAGGAGCTGCGGCCGCAATTCACGAAAGTTGCAGGGGTCTCTGCCCGGGTGCGGCGTCTTGGCGACGATCCCGCCGATCTCCACCTTGCCGGTGAGTACGGGGTTCATGGGGTCGGACACGTCGTATTGCCGCATCTCGCCGAGCCCCCAGCAGGCTACGTAAAGGAACCGGTCGTCGAGGCTGAGGTCGATGTCGGTCACGAGCGGGGGAACGGCGCCGAACCCTTTCAGGAGGTCCGGCAGGTCCGCCGGGTCGGCAGGTTTCGGGTCGATCGTGATCGTCTTGACCGCCTCGAACGTCCCGTCCGCCTTCCTCCGCCAGGTGAAGATCGCGCCCTGGAGGTTCGTCGTGTCCACCACCACGCCGCAGAAGCCGTATTCCTTCGCCGGGTCATGCGCGGGCCGGATCTCCAGCGCCATCTGGTGGTTGGCCCCGAGATCGAGGCTCTGGACGCAGCGCCGCGCGCGAAGGTCCCAGAAGTGGATCATGTGGCCGTACTTGTTGGAGAGCAGGTCCTCCGGCACGATCCCGTTCTCGAATTGCGGCGGCAGGCCCCATTCGGAGCTCACCATGTAGTCCCGCGGCAGGTTCCACCAGAAATCGTAGTGCTTCGACTGCGCCCCCCGGTCCATCTCGTAACGGCCGCGGATCTCGAAGGTCTCGCAGTCCATGATGAAGATGCCCGGAGGCCCGTCCGTCCCGTCCTTGCCGCCTCCGCCGAGGGTGGAGACGTAGATTCCCTCCGGCCCGCAATGGATCGTGTGCGGGCGGGAATAGCCGGTCTTGGCGAAAAGCTCCTCCGGCTCGATGATCTTGTGGATCTTCGCCTTCAGCGGCTCCTTCACGTCGATCACGTAGATGCGGCTGGAGCGGATGCCGGGAATGATGAGATAGCGCCGTTCGAGGAAGGCGTGCCCCGTGAGCGGCGAGAGGGCGGAGGAGCAGGCGTTCCAGCCGAAATGATGGAACTCGTCGCCCTTGTTGGGCATGAAGAGCGAGTGGACGATCTGGCCATAGCTCTTCGATTTCGGGTCGACATCGATCACCGCGAGCCCGTCCGGCTGGGAGCCGTCGGGGCTCAGCATCAGGGTGAAGGCGAGCGTCTCCGGCGGGGCCTCCATCGCCATCCGCGGGGTCGGGTGGAATGTAGGATCGGGTCGCATGTTCATGGCGTTGACTCCCCTTGCGGCTGTGCCGGCGCCCCGGTTCTCCGCGGCGCGTTCGGGCCGTCTCTCGCGGCCCCGACGCAAAGCCTAGTCCCGGCGGGCCCGAGGGGGGAGTCTTTTCTGGGAGTCCGGGCTCAGCCGGCGCGCCGCTTCGCCGCCTCGTCCAGCGCCTGCACCGTCGCGTCCCAGGCGAGGAGGATGGAGGCGTGGCGGTTGCGGTAGTCCTTCGCGGGCTCCAGCACCTCCAGCGCCTCGAACGGCGCGCCGGGGGGCGGCGCGCCCTCCTTCAGCATGGCGCGGAGCGCCTCCCGCCCGGCCGCGATCTCCTCCCGGCTGCGGCCGAGCACGGCCCCGCCGAGCACGGCGGCCGAGGCCTGGCCGAGTGCGCAGGCCTTCACGTCCTGGCTGAAGCCGGCGACCTTGCCGTCTTCCTCCCGGAGCGAGACGGAGACGGTGGAGCCGCAGAGCGGGGAGCGGGCCTTCGCGGTTCCGTTCGCGCCCTCGATCGGCGCGGTCAGCGGCATGTCCGCCGCGAGGGCGAGGATGCGCTTCGAGTAAAGCTGGATCAGGTCCGTCTCGGCCATGTCATTCTCCCGTCCCGCGTCATAGATAGCGCCGCAGGACCGATCCGCAAAGAGGAGCCCCGCCATGCCGGCGCCGTTCGACCCCGCTGCCCTCGCCTGGGATTCCTGCGGCCTGATCCCCGCCATCGCGCAGGAGGCGGCGACGGGCGAGGTGCTGATGCTCGCCTGGATGAACGAGGCGAGCCTGCGGGAGACGCTGGAGACCGGGCGCGTCTGCTACTGGTCCCGCTCCCGCGCCGCCTTCTGGCGGAAGGGGGAAACGTCCGGCCATGTGCAGCGCCTCGTCGAGCTTCGCTTCGACTGCGACAGGGATTGCCTCCTCCTCCTTGTCGAGCAGGAGGGCCCGGCCTGCCACACCAACCGGCGGAGCTGCTTTTACACCGCGGTGCGCGGGGGCGAGGCGGTGGAGATCATGGCGCCGATGGCGGGGTGAGGGCTGACGGCTAAAAAGAGTAGCGGCCAAAATCTGGCCGGGTCATTTTGCAAACCGTCCCATTGAGCACCCGGCAGATCAGACCCGCGGCTGATCTGCCCGCGGTCGCCGCCCCCCGGCGGCCGCGTTTCTGCGCCCGCCGCGGCGACCGCAATCAGATCTTCGACCGAGGCGGCGGCTTGGCGCCCCTCGGCCTCCGGCTTGCGCCTCCAGCCGACGGCCTCGGCGTCTCTCCCCCGGAGAGACGCTTGTCGAGGCCGGGCGGAGAGAGCGGCGAAGGACGGTGAGGCGCGGTTGATCCGCAGCTATACGGCCCCCTCACCCCTTGATGATCAGCGGCCAGGGGCTCACCTCGTCCTCCAGCCTCACGGGGACATGGACCAGCGTCGGCTTCCCCGCCGCCAGCCCCTCCCGCGCCGCCGCCTCCAGCGCCTCCGCCCCCTCGGCGCGGGCGTAAGCCCAGCCATAGGCGCGGGCGAGGAGTTCGAAGTCCGGGTTGTCGAAATCAGAGGCGAGCGCGCGGCCCTCGTAGAGCCGCATCTGGTCCCGCTTCACATTGCCGTAGGCGCCGTTGTCGAAGAGCACGACCGTGAGGTTCAGCCCCTCCCGCGTCGCCGTCGCCATCTCGCTCGCGCCGTAGAGGAAACCGCCGTCCCCCGTGATGGAGAGCACGGGCAGGTCGGGCCGCGCCGCCTTCACGCCGAGCGCGGTCATGAAGCCGTAGCCGAGATTGCCCTGAAAGCCGCTCGTCACATAGGTGCGGGGCGCGAAGACGTCCCAGGCGAAGAAGGCGGCGTAGCCGGCCTGTGTCAGCTCGTCCACGAAGATCCCGTCTCGCGGCAGGGCGCGGCGGAGCGCTTCCAGATGGCCTACATGCGGGCGCACCTCCGCGATGGCCTGCGCGGCGCGGGCGCGCGCCTGCTCCAGCCGCTCCCGCCCCGCCGGCTCATGGCCTTCGAGCGCGGCGCGGAGCGCCTCCGCCCCCGCCGCCGCATCCGCCACGATCCCGACATGAGGCACGAGCCGCCCGATCTCCTCCGGGTCGATGTCGATCCGGATCAGGTGCGGCGGCGCCTCCGGCTCCACGATCCGCGTCCCCATGCCGGACCAGCGCATGTAGGGCATCTCCAGCCGGGAGCCGATCCCGATCAGGAGGTCGGTCTCCTCCCAGAGTGTGCGCGCGGCATAGGAGGAGAGCGCGAGCGGATGGTCCGAAGGCGCGATCCCCCGTCCGCCGCGATGGGAGACGACCGGCGCGCCGAGCGCCTCGGCGAGCGCCAGAACCTCCGGCCCCGCATCCCGCGCCCCGGTCCCGACCGCGATCATGGGGCGCTTCGCCCCGCGGGCCAGCCGCGCCGCCTCCGCAATCGCCCCCGCATCGGGCGCGGGCGGCGGCGCGAGGGGCAGGGGGGCGAAGGGCTCCACTTCGCCCTCCTTCGCCAGATCGTCCCAGCACATCTCGATCAGCGCGGGGCCGGGGCGGCTCGAGAGCATGGCGCGGAACGCCTCCGCGACGATGCGCGGCGCGTCCTCCGCCCGTTCGATCCGGGCGGCGTAATTGCAGAACCGGCCGGCTGCGCCGAGCTGGTCCGGAATCTCGTGGAGATGCCCGCGCTTGGCTTCGAGGAAGGCGCGCGGCGTCTGCCCCGTCACGCAGAGGACGGGGAGGCTGCATCCCCACGCTGTCGAAAGCGCGGCGAGCGTGTTGAGCACGCCCGGCCCGGGCACGACGCAATAGACGCCCGGCCGCCCCGTCGCCTGCGCATAGCCGAAGGCCATGTAGGCCGTCGCCTGCTCATGCCGCGCGCCGATGGTGCGGATCGACCCGGAGCGCTTCGCCAGCGCGTCGAAGACCGGATAGGTCTGCACCCCTGGCAGGCCGAAGACCGTGTCCACGCCATGATCCGCCAGCGCGGCGACGATGGCCTCTCCCCCGCTCATCCGCATCGGATCAGCCCTTGCCCGCGGCCATCACGCAGAGCAGCTCGAACATCACGGTCGCGCCGTTGAGCGCCGTGAGCCCGCCCGTATCGAAAGGCGGGGAGACCTCCACCATGTCGGCGCCGATGATCTCGCAGCCGGCGAGCATCCGGATCATCCCCTGCGCCTCCCGCATCGTCAGGCCGCCGGCCTCCGGCGTGCCCGTGCCGGGCGCGAGGGAGGGGTCGAGGCTGTCGATGTCGAAGCTGACATAGATCGGCCCGGCGCCGACGAAGGCCAGCGCCTCTGTCATTGCGGCGCGCCAGCCCTTCTCCTCCACCTCCTCCATCAGCATGACGCGCATGCCGCTGTCATAGGAGAACTTCCACATCGCCGGATTGTAGAGCGAGCCGCGAATACCGATCTGCGCCACGCGCTTCGGGTCCAGCAGGCCCTCGTCCACCGCGATCTTGAAGGGCGCGCCGTGGTGGAAGCGGCTGCCGCCGTAATCGTCCCCGGTGTCCGCATGGGCGTCGATATGGATCATGCCCACCGGCCCGTCCTTCGCCAGCGCCCGGAGGATGGGAAGGGATACGGAATGGTCCCCGCCGCAGGTGAGCGGGCGTATCCCGGCAGCCTTCACCCGCGCGAAATAGTCCTGAATCTCGCGGTGTGCGCCTTCGAGCTCATAGGGCTTCCTGATCCACGCGTCGCCGATATCGGCGACCTTCGCCTTTAGGAAAGGGGCCTCGCCCGTCGCCTGATTGTGGCCGCGGATGAGGGAGGACTGGTTGCGCACTTCCCGCGGCCCGTGACGCGGGCCGGGCCGGTTGGTCACCCCGCCGTCATAGGGAACGCCGCAAACGCCGATATCGAGCCCCGCGCCCTCGAAATCCTCGACATAGGGCATGCGGAAGAAGGTCGCGAGGCCGGTGAAGCGGGGGCGCTGGCGGGGGTCGGAGAAGTCGAGCGTTTCGGACATGCGGGGCTCCTTTTCCCGCACCATGGCGGGAGGTCGGAGCCGCCGCAAGACCGGCGCGACGAGGTCAGAGCCGCGCCGCCTCCCGGAGAATTTCGCCGCGCATCCGCTCCAGGATCGCGGAGGGCTCGGGCTCGCCCGTCTCCCGGATCGCGTCCTCGAACACCTCCGCCATGGCGCGCTCGCCCGACCTGATGCGCGGAAGCATGTCCGAATCGACGTCCGAGACGAGGTCCCACGCCATCACGATGGTCCGGTGCACGGTGGACATGAACCCGCCGTCGGCGTCGGGCTTCCGCCCGGCCCGAACCAGCGCGTCCGCGAGCTCCGCCGCATGCCGGCGGTGCATGTCATGGAGCCGCCGGGCGGCGGCGGCGAGGTCCGGCTTCGTGCGGTCGAGGATTTCGTCGAACCCGTTCGCGGCAGCCACGCTGCGCCTGTGAACGGTCGCGAAGGCGTCGAGGGTCTCGTCGGAGGGGATGATCAGTTCGGCTGACATGCGGTTCTCCATCCTGGCCGGCGGCCCTTCGCGCGCCGGTCATTGAGGAGAACGTCATCGAAGGCGTCCCGTTCCCTGCGGAACGAAGGCCTCAGCCGCGGACCGGATTCAGAAGAGGTTGCGGAAGGCCGAGCGGGTGTCGATCTGCGCGCTCACAGCCGCGACGAGATCGAGCCCCTCCGGCGTCGGCGCGCCGGCCTCGTCCAGCCAGTGGCGCGCGCGCGCGGCGCTGAGCGCGTCGGTCTCGTCCGCGCCGCCGGTGATGAAATGGGCGAGGCTGAGGATTTTCCGCTGGGCCTGCTCGGCATGCTGTCTCGGCATTTCGGTCTCCCTCTTGCGGAGGAGAGAGATGGAGCGCCGCGCCGTCCGGTCAAATCGCCGCGCTCACTCCGCCGGCGTCTTCTCCGCGCGGCCCGCGCCCCCGCTCCGCGCCTCGACGAGCCGGTCGTAATCCGGGTGGATCGTGCCGCAGAGCCGGTCCCAGAAGGAGAAGAAGTTGGCGTAGTTGTAGCCGAACTTCTCGTGATGCTGGTCATGGAACGTGACGCAGACCATGGGCGAGGGGAAGCGCGTCGTCCGGTCCGCGAAATGCTCGAAGCCGGAATGGCCGATCTGGCCGTTCACATGGTCCCAGAGACGGTGGAGAACGAGCACGAGCGGCGGAATCGGCAGGATGACCGGCGCGATCAGGTAATAGGACTGCATGGCGAAGGCGTCGGGCAGAGAGTCCGAATAGTTGGACCACACCGTTGGCGCCACCGAGCGGTGATGCCAGAGGTGATGCCGGTAGAGCGGCCCCCAGTGCATCAGCCGGTGGCCCCAGTAGAACCAGGCGTCGTAAAGCACGACCGAGAGCGCGAACATCCCCGCGAGGCTCCAGATCGAGAGATCGAGCGGGGGCCAGAGCGTCCAGCCCATCCATTGCAGCCAGAGCCCGCCCGCGAGGCACCCGCAGGTGACGACGAGGGACTTGAGGGATTGGACGATCTCGACGCGCGCACGGTCCTCGCCGCGCCTCTCCTTCTGGATGCGCCGCTCCGGCCGGCGCGCGTTGATCCGGAGGAGGAGCCAGCCCTGCCCGAAATAGAGCGCCACCGTGGCGGCGTAGACCGCGGCCCAGAGCCCGAGAAGAACGCCGAGCTCCGCCACCGCGCTATTCCGCCGGCGCCGGCGGGGCCGTGGCCTCGCGCGCCTTCACCAGCCGGTCGTAATCCGGGTGGAGCGTGCCGTGCAGCCGATCCCAGATCGAGGTGAAGTTGCCGTAATTCCAGCTGTAAAGCTCGTGATGCTGGTCGTGATAGGTGGTGCAGACGAGCGGGGAGGGCGCGCGCGTGCTCCGGTCCGCGAAGAACTCGTAGCCGCAATGGCCGAGCTGGCCGTTGAAATGGTCGTATAGCCGGTGGGCGACCAGCGCGAGCGGCGGGATCGGCAGGAAGACAACCGCCCAGATCATCCAGCTCTGGATCATCAGCGTCTCCACCGGGCTCTGGCTGTCGGTGGACCAGACGGTCGGCGCGCGGCTCTGATGGTGCCACCGGTGGAAGCGGACGAAGCGTTTCGTGTGCAGCAGCCGGTGCGCCCAGTAATAGTAGAGATCATATCCGATGATCAGCAGCGCCGCGCCGATCGCGACGCCGAGCCAGCCCTCCATCGGCGCCCAGAGCGTCCAGCCGAAGAGCGAGAGGCAGATCGCCAGCGCCATGCAGAAGCTGGTGATCGCGATGGAGCGGAGGCTCTCCATGATCTCCGCCCGCGCGCGCGCCTCCCCGTCTGTCCGGGTCTGGATCTTCCGCTCAGGACGCCGCCGTGCCCAGGCGCGGATCGCGAGGCCGCCGGCGAAATAGAGCGCCGTCGTCGCAGCCCAGATGAGCGCGGTCAGAACGGCGAGATGCGCGGCGAACGCCATGAGGGTCTTCCTTCTCCTGCACCGCAACATAGCGCGCCCCGGCCGGCGCCGCCACCGCCCCCGGCTTGACTTGGCGTCGCGCCCGGCGCCCCTTCTGGCCGCGGGCGAGACGGGGGCGGGCTTGGGCGGCGGATCGCGATACGGAACGGCGCTGATCGTCCTGACGGTCGGGCTCCTCTGGGGCCTCAACTGGCCGGCGGTGAAATTCATGATGACGGAGCTGCCGCCGCTCACCGTCCGGGCGCTGGCCTTCCCCATGGCCGCCTGTCTCCTCGCGCTCGTCGCGCTGGCGCTCGGCCACCGGCTCCTCCCGCCGCGGGAGGAGATCCCGGCGCTGATCCGCACCGGGCTCCTGAACGTCTTCGCCTTCAACGCGCTGACCTCGATCGGCCAGACGCTGACCGAGGCGTCGAAGGCCGCCATCGTCGCCTATACGATGCCGGCGCTGACCGCCGTGCTCGCCGCAATCTTTCTGAAGGAGCGGCTGACTTCCCGCCGCGTCGCCGCGCTCGGCGTCGGGCTCGCGGGGCTCGCGGCGCTCGGCTGGGGGAGCTACGCGCAGGTCGCGGCGGCGCCGGCCGGGCTTCTCGTCATGCTGCTCGCCGCCTTGTGCTGGGCTCTCGGCAATGTCTCGATGAAGGCGCGGGACTGGGCGCTATCGCCGCTTGCGCGCACGGTCTGGTTCTTCGTCGTCTCCTCCGCTGCGATCTGGCCCGTCGTCCTCGTTCTGGAGGAGCCGTGGACCATCCCGCTCCCCTCCGCGCCCGTCCTCGCCACGCTGGCCTACCACGTGCTCGGGCCGATGGTCGTCTCCTACACGCTCTTCGCCGTGCTGGTCGGGCGCCTCCCCGCCTCAGTCGCCGCCATCGCGACGCTGACGGCGCCGGTCGTCGGCGTGCTTTCCTCCATCCTTTTCCTCGGGGAGGCGGCGACGGCGGCGAAGGCCGTCGCGCTCGTCCTCATCGTCGCCTCCATCGCGATGACGCTGGCGCCGCGGCGGGGGGCGTCCTAGCCTCCGCCCATGGCCGACTCGTTCATCCATCTCCGCGTCCACACGATCTATTCGCTCCTCGAAGGCGCGATCCCGGTGAAGGCGCTGCCGAAGCTCTGTGCGGCGGAGGGGATGCCCGCCGTCGCGATCACGGACACGAACAACCTCTTCGGCGCGCTCGAAGCCTCGGAGACGCTGGCGAAGGCAGGGGTGCAGCCGATCATCGGCTGTCAGCTCGACCTCGCAAACGGCCCGCCGCCGCAGCCTGGCCAGCGCGCCGCGCCGCCCTTGCCGGTCGTCCTTCTCGCCATGTCGGAGGCGGGGTATCGCAACCTGATGGCGCTCTCCTCCGCCGCCTATCTCGAAGCGGGGGACGCGCCGCATCATGTCACGGTCGAGCGCCTGATCGAGCGAAGCGAGGGGCTGATCCTCCTCACCGGCGGGCCGGACGGGCCGCTGGGCCGCCTCGTGCAGGAGCGGCGGGCGGCGGAAGCCGAGGCGCTCCTTCAGCGCCTCGCCGAGGCCTTCGGCGACCGGCTCTATGTCGAGCTTCAGCGCCACGGGCAGGACGGCGCCCTCCGCACCCCCGAGGAGGAGGCGACGGAGCGCTGGTTCGTCGAGGAAGCCTATGCGCGGGGCCTCCCCCTCGTCGCGACGAACGACGCGCATTTCCCCGACGAGTCGATGTTCGAGGCGCATGACGCCTTCCTCTGCATCGGGCAGGGGGCCTATGTGAACGAGGAGAAGCGCCGCCGGCTGACGCCGGACCATCGCTTCAAGTCCGCCGCCGAGATGATTCAACTTTTCAGTGACCTGCCGGAAGCCGTTGAAAACACGGTGGAGATCGCCCGCCGTTGCCATTGGCGGCCCGTCACCATTGCGCCGATCCTGCCGAAATTCGCCGATGACGAGGTGGAGGAGCTGCGCCGGCAGGCGCGGGAGGGATTGGCGGAAAGGCTGGCGACGGTCGACCCCGTCGCCCCGCCGGAGGAATACGCAAAGCGGCTCGACTACGAGCTCCGCGTGATCGAAGGGATGGGCTTCCCCGGCTATTTCCTCATCGTCGCCGACTTCATCAAATGGGCGAAGGCGCGGGACATCCCCGTCGGCCCCGGCCGCGGCTCGGGCGCAGGCTCCCTCGTCGCCTGGGCGCTCACGATCACGGACCTCGACCCCCTGCGCTACGGCCTCCTCTTCGAGCGGTTCCTGAACCCCGAGCGCGTCTCGATGCCGGATTTCGACATCGATTTCTGCATGGACCGGCGCGAAGAGGTCATCGCCTACGTGCAGGAGCGATACGGGCGGGACCGGGTGGCGCAGATCATCACCTTCGGCGGCATGATGTCGAAGGCCGCGGTGCGGGACGTCGGGCGCGTGCTCCAGATGCCCTACGGACAGGTGGACCGGCTCTCGAAGCTCATCCCGATGGAGGGCGTGAAGCCCATGTCCGTCGCCCGCGCGCGCATGGAGGAGCCGCGGCTGGCGGAGGAGGCGGCCGCGGATTTCGTGACCGGGCAATTGCTCGACCTCGCGGAGAAGGTGGAGGGGCTGCTGCGCAACGCCTCCACCCACGCCGCCGGCGTCGTGATCGGGGACCGGCCGCTGGTGGAGCTGACCCCGCTCTATCAGGACCCGCGCTCCGACATGCCCGCGACGCAGTTCAACATGAAATGGGTGGAGCAGGCCGGGCTCGTGAAGTTCGACTTCCTCGGGCTGAAAACGCTGACGGTGATCCGCTGCGCGCTCGATCTCCTGAAGGCCCGGGGCGTCGAGATCGACATCAACGCCATCCCGCTCGACGACGAGAAGACCTACGCGCTCTACGGCTCGGCCAATACGGTCGCCGTGTTCCAGGTGGAAAGCCAGGGGATGCGGGACGCGCTGCGCCAACTCCAGCCGACCTGCATCGAGGACATCGTGGCGCTCGTCGCGCTCTATCGGCCCGGCCCGATGGAGAACATCCCGAAATATTGCAAC
>JAUIDE010000121.1 GCA_030429105.1 Alphaproteobacteria bacterium | reverse complement strand
GCCCGACTACAAGGACACGCTGTTCCTCCCCGAAACCGAATTCCCGATGCGCGCCGGCCTCCCCCAGCGCGAGCCGGAATGGCTGGCGCGGTGGGAGCGGCTGGACATCTACGCCCGCCTCCGGGCCAAGCAGGGCCGCAGGCAATTCACGCTGCATGACGGCCCGCCCTACGCCAACGGCCATCTCCATATAGGCCATGCGCTGAACAAGACGATCAAGGACATGATCGTCCGCTCCCGCCAGATGATGGGGCATGACAGCCGCTATGTGCCGGGGTGGGACTGCCACGGCCTGCCCATCGAATGGAAGATCGAGGAAGCCTATCGCGCGAAAGGGCTGGACAAGGACGCCGTGCCGATCAACGAGCTTCGCGCCGAATGCCGGAAATTCGCCGAAGGCTGGATCGACGTGCAGCGCACGGAGTTCAAGCGGCTCGGCGTGATCGGGGACTGGGAAAACCCCTATCTCACGATGGACTACGCGGCGGAGGCGACCATCGCCGCCGAGTTCATGAAATTCGTGATGAACGGCTCGCTCTATCAGGGCTCGAAGCCGGTCATGTGGTCCGTGGTCGAGAAGACGGCGCTGGCCGAGGCCGAGGTCGAGTATCACGAGCACAAGAGCCATACGGTCTGGGTGCGGTTTCCGGTGACAAAGGCGTCATCGATCTACGGTGCGGGCGGAGGAAATCCGAGCGTCGCAAGTCAGATGGCCGACCGTCGCGACCTTCGTTCCGCCAGCGTGGTAATCTGGACGACCACGCCCTGGACCATCCCGCAGAACCGCGCGATCTGCTTCAATCCGCTTCTCGCCTACGGCGTCTACCGCGTCACCGAGGCGGGAGAGGAGGCGAAGGCCGCCAACGGCGACCTCCTCCTGCTGGCCGACCGCCTCGCCGCCGACTGTTTCGAGAAGGCGAAGGTCGCGGCCTATGAGAAGGTTCGAGCTGTGACGGCGGATGAACTCTCCGCCCTCGTCTGCGCGCACCCGCTCCGCGGCGCCGAAGGCGCGAACGGCGAGTGGGATTTCGACGTGCCGATGCTCCCCGGCGACCATGTGACCGACGAGGCGGGGACCGGCTTCGTCCACACCGCCCCGTCCCACGGCGCGGACGACTACAATATCGGCGTGAAGCACGGCCTGCCGATGACCCACAACGTTCTCGAGGACGGCTCCTTCCGCGCCGATCTCCCGTTCTTCGGCGGGCAGGTGATCTTCGACGCGCAGGGCAAGGAGGCGGGCGCCAACGTCGCCGTCATCAGGAAACTGGCCGAGGTCGGCGCGCTTTTCGCCAAGGGCTCCGTGCGCCATTCCTATCCGCATTCGTGGCGCTCCAAGGCGCCGCTGATCTTCCGCAACACGCCGCAATGGTTCGCCGCCATCGACCGGATGCTGGAGGACGACCACGACGAATACGGAACCACGATCCGCGCCCGGGCGCTGGCCTCCATCGACCGGCTCGTTAACTTCTACCCGGCTACCGGCAAGAACCGCCTCCGCTCGATGATCGAGGCGCGGCCGGACTGGGTGCTCTCCCGCCAGCGCGCCTGGGGCGTGCCGCTCACCTGCTTCAGGCGGGAGACGGCGCCGGGCGTCGTGGAGGTGTTGAAGAACGAGCAGGTCAACGGCCGGATCGAGGCCGCCTTCCGCGCGGAGGGGGCGGACGCCTGGTTCGCGGAAGGCGCGAAACAGCGCTTCCTCGGCGGGATCGAGGGCGTGAACCCCGACGAGTGGGAGAAGGTGGACGACATCCTCGACGTCTGGTTCGACAGCGGCTCCACCCACGCCTTCGTCCTCCGCGACCGGGCGGACGGGACGGAGGACGGGATCGCCGACGTCTACATGGAGGGGACGGACCAGCATCGCGGTTGGTTCCATTCCTCGCTCCTGCAGGGCTGCGGCACGATGGGGCGCGCGCCCTATCGCGCCGTGGTGACGCATGGCTTCACGCTCGACGACAAGGGGCAGAAGATGTCCAAGTCGCTCGGCAACGTCGTCGCGCCGCAGGCGGTGATCGACGAATATGGGGCGGACATCCTCCGCCTCTGGGTCGCGCAGGCCGACTACATGGCGGACCAGCGGATTGGCCCGAAGATCCTGAAGGGGACAGCGGATTCCTATCGCCGGCTCCGCAACACGATGCGTTTCCTCCTCGCCAATCTCGAAGGGTTTTCGGAGGCGGAGCGGGTCGCGCCGGCGGAGATGCCGGAGCTCGAACGCTGGGTGCTGCACCGGCTCGCGGAGCTGGATGAAGCGGTGCGGAAGGGTTACGGCGAATACGATTTCGCCGGCGTCTTCTCGAAGCTCTTCCAGTTCGCGACCGTCGACCTCTCCGCGATCTATTTCGACATCCGCAAGGACGCGCTCTATTGCGACGCGCCTTCCTCGCTCCGCCGCCGCGCGGCGCGGACCGTGCTGGACCTCATCTTCCACCGGCTGACGACCTGGCTCGCGCCCGTCCTCGTCTTCACGATGGAGGAGGTCTGGCTCACCCGCTATCCGGGCGAAGAGGAGTCCGTCCACCTGCAGGACTTTCCGGCGACGCCGGACTGGCGGGACGAGGCGCTCGCGAAGAAGTGGGAGGGCGTGCGCCGCGCCCGCCGCGTCGTCACCGGCGCGCTGGAAGTGGAGCGGCGGGAGAAGCGGATCGGCGCCTCGCTGGAGGCGGCGCCGGTCGTCTTCGTCTCCGATCCGGCGCTGAAGGCGGCGCTGGAAAGCGTGGATTTCGCCGATCTCTGCATCGTCTCCGCGCTCCGGATCGAGGCGGGCGAGGGGCCCGAGGGCGCCTTCCGGCTCGACGACGTTGCGGGCGTCTCGGTCGTTCCCGCCCTGGCGGAGGGCGCGAAATGCGCCCGTTGCTGGAAGGTGCTGCCCGATGTGGGGCTCCACGCGCACGAGGCCGTCTGCGGGCGCTGCGACGAGGCGCTGTCGAGCTGAGACAGCGCCGCGCCCGTTCCCGGATACGGGGGCGGGCGCACTATCCGTGTTTCGGGATGGGCGGCCTGGCTCCGGCGGTAGGATTCGAACCTACGGCCGTCCGATTAACAGTCGGATGCTCTACCACTGAGCTACGCCGGAACGGGCCGCCGCTTGCGCGACGGGCGGTGGATACAGGCGCTTGCCCGGCCTGTCCAGAGCCGTTTTCCGGCTTCGGGCGATTGCGCGGGCCGCGCCGCCGTCGCATTCTCCGGCCATGATCCCCGAATCCGAAGTCACCTTCGCGGGCAGTTTTCTGGACCGCGCCGACAAGCTGCGCGGCGACGGGCCGGAAATCGCCCGCCGCCTCGCCGACCCCGCCTCCCGCGCCGCGCCGTTCTGGCGCGGCAAGCCGCTCTTCGACCTGACGGCGGAGGGGCCGCGCCTTTCCTGGCTGTCGGTCGTCGAGCCGCTGGTGAGCGAGAGCCCGGAGCCGCCGCTCTTCCTCGGGCTGGACGAAGCGGGCGTCGCCCATTTCGCCGCCGATGTCTCCTACATCGCGCCGCCGGACGAGAAGCCGGCGGAGTTCGTGGACCGGCGGACGCTCGATCTTTCGGAGGAGCGGAAGTTCATCGACCTCCGCGCCATCATGGGGGAGATCGACAAGCGGGACGCCGGGGTGGCGGCCTCGGCCAAGGGCATCTTCGAATGGCGGCTGACGCACGGCTTCTGCGCCAATTGCGGCGGCAAGAACGCGGTCGGCCATGCCGGCTGGCGGATGGACTGCCCCGCCTGCGGGCGGCAGCATTTCCCGCGCACGGACCCAGTGGTGATCATGCTGATCCTCGACGGGGACCGGGTTCTGCTCGGGCGGCAATCCGTCTGGCCGCCGAAGATGTATTCCCTCCTCGCCGGCTTCATGGAGCCGGGGGAGACGGTGGAGGAGGCGGTGCGGCGCGAGGTGATGGAGGAGGCGGGAATCCCCGTCGGCGAGGTCCGCTACGTCACCTCCCAGCCTTGGCCCTTCCCGGCCTCGCTGATGATCGGCTGCGCCGGGCGGGCGGAGGCGAACGCCATCGACCTTGGGGCGAACGAGCTGGAGGATGCGCTCTGGGTCTCAAAGGCGGAGGTGGCGGAGGCGCTGGCCGGCCGGTCGGACCGGATCGCCCCCGCGCGGAAGGGGGCGGTGGCGCAGGTCATCCTGAAGTGCTGGACGGAGGGGCTGATCGAGGGCTTCTGAGGCCCTCCGGCGCCCGATTTCCATGGAAATCGGGCGCCTTCCGTTGATTCCAAAGGATTTTCCAAAAATTTCGAAATTTTTCGCCTCGAAGCGGCGGCCCTCGCCCGCCGCTCCGGGGCGGGTAGGCCGGGCGCCAACACACGCGCCCGGCCCGGGCTCCGGCCGCAGGAGGGGAGAGGGGCCCCGCAGCCGGGCCGGCGCGCCTGGCGCCTCGCCCCGTCCCCTTTCGGATCGGCTTCGGGAAAGGTTTCACGGCGCCGCACGGTATCGCATCGACGCGCCGCGCCGCCCCCGCTAGAACGGGCGCGAAGCGAGGGTCAGGCTGCGGGAGGCGAGGCGAATGGAGGAGGCGCGCGCGCTCGAGACGCTCCTCGCCGCCGTCGCGCAGCGGGACCGCAGGGCGTTCCGCGTGCTTTTCGACACGGCGGGGCCGAAACTAATGGGCCTCGCCCTGCGCATATGCCGTGAGCAGGCGCTGGCGGAGGATGCGGTGCAGGAGGCGTTCGTCGAGATCTGGCGGAAGGCCGCGGGGTTCGACCCCGCGCGCGGCTCCGCCGCCGGCTGGATGGCCGTGATCGCGCGGAACCGCGCGATCGATCTCGTGCGCCGCCGCGGCCGCGCGCCGGGCTGGGGCGGCGGCGGCGAAGGGGAGGACCCGCTGGCGGGCCTCATCGACCCCTTCGCGCGGCCGGATGGCGGGGCGGAGGCGATGGCGCTTTCCGAATGCCTCGGCCGGCTTGAGCCGCGGCCGCGCGAGCTCGTGGTGCTCGCCTATGTCGAAGGGTTAAGCCGGGAGGAACTTTCCGCCCGCTACGATGCGCCGGTGAACACGATCAAGACCTGGCTGCGCCGCGGGCTCGCCGCGCTCAAGACCTGCCTGGACGGGTGAGGGGGATGGAGGAACGGGAGTACATCGCCGCCGAACGCGCCCTCGGCCATGAGCCGCGGGAGCGGGAGGGCGCGGAGGAGGCCCGGCTCCGGGAGGACTGGGAGCGCCGGCTCGCGCCCCTTCTCGACGCGCCCGAGGCGGCGCCTTCGCCCGGGCTTTTCGCGCGGATCGAGGCGGCGCTGGAGCCGGAGGCTTCCGGCGGAGCGGAGATCGTTCCGCTGCGGCGGCAGGTCCGGCTCTGGCGCGCCGTCTCCGGCCTCGCGCTCGCCGCCGCCGCCGCGCTCGCGCTCTGGATCGCGGTTCCGGCGGAGCGGGCGGGGGAGCGCTATGTCGCCGTGGTGACGGCGGACGAGGGCGGCGAGGCGGGGCTCATCATCCAGTTCGACACGGGCACGGGGCTCGCCACCGTCATCCCCGTCACGGCGCCGCCT
Organism: Alphaproteobacteria bacterium; assembly: GCA_030429105.1. Taxonomy (GTDB): domain Bacteria; phylum Pseudomonadota; class Alphaproteobacteria; order Rhodobacterales; family Rhodobacteraceae; genus Pikeienuella. The sequence goes on along the minus strand of JAUIDE010000121.1, from coordinate 5,333 downwards.
TCGGGCAATTCCTACGAGATGTGGACGATCCCGGAGGGGCGGACGCAGCCCGTCTCCCTCGGGCTCCTGCCGCGGGGCGCCGCGCTCCGGCCCGGCTTTACGGCGGCGGAGGGGCAGATCTTCGCCATCAGCCTCGAACCCGAAGGGGGTTCGCCCACCGGCTCGCCCACGCAGCCGCTCTATCACGGGACGCTCGTCCGGGTTGACTGAGCCGCCGGCTTGCGCGCCGGGCGCCGTGCGGCGATAAACCCCGAAAGACATCAGGGAGTGAGAGCGAGTGACCGACGCGCCCGAGAGCCGCATCCGCGACATGGAGGCCGAGAAGGCCCGCGCCTCCGCCTGGTTCGCCGAATTGCGGGACATGATCTGCGCCGCCTTCGAGCGGCTGGAGGACACGCAGGAGACCGGGCCGCACGCCGATCTCCCGCCCGGCCGCTTCGAGCGGAAGGAGACGCGCCGCGCGGCGGAGGGCGGCGGCGAGGGCGGCGGCGGCGTCATGAGCGTGATGCGCGGCGGGCGCGTCTTCGAGAAGGTGGGGGTCAACATCTCCACCGTCCACGGCCAGCTCGGCGCGATGGCGCAGCGTTCGCTGACCGCGCGGAAGGAGATTCCGGGGCTGGCGGAGGACCCGCGCTTCTGGGCCTCCGGCGTCTCCCTCGTCGCCCATATGCGGAGCCCGAAGACGCCGGCGATCCACCTCAACACGCGGATGTTCTGGACGCCGGGCGCCTGGTGGTTCGGCGGCGGGACGGACCTCAACCCGATGGTGGAGGTGGCGGAGGACACCGCCTTCTTCCACGGCGTGCTGAAGGCCGCCTGCGACCGGCACGACCCCGCCTATTACCCGGCGCACAAGGCCTGGGCGGACGAGTATTTCATGATCAAGCACTGGAACGAGCCCCGCGGCGTCGGCGGCATCTTCTATGACGATCTCTGCACCGGGGACTGGGAGGCGGATTTCGCCTATACGCAGGATGTGGGCCGCGCCTTCCTCGACGCTTTCCTGCCGATCACCGAGAAGCGGCGGACCGAGAGCTGGACGGCGGAGGACCGGGAGGTGCAGCTAGTGAAGCGGGGGCGCTACGCCGAGTTCAACCTCGTCTATGACCGGGGGACGAAATTCGGGCTGGAGACGGGGCACAACCCGGAGGCGGTGCTGATGTCCCTGCCGCCCGAAGCGAAATGGCCCTGAGCGAGGCCTGGAAGGGCTATCGCCACGCGCCGGAGCCGGGAACGCCCGTCTGCCCGCTTTCGGAAGTTCCGGAGGCGGGGACGCTCTGCCTCAATCTCGGAGGCTTCCCGCTGCTTCTCGTCCGGGCGGCGGGCGCGCTCCGGGCCTTTGTGAACGCCTGCCCGCATCAATATCTGCCGCTCGACCACAAGGGCTCGCGGCTCCTTTCCGCCGACGGTCGGGTGCTCCGCTGCACGAGCCACGGGGCCGGCTTTCTCGCGGAGACGGGCGAGGGGGTGGAGGGGCCGGGGGCGGGGCTCGCGCTCGATCCGGTTCCGGTGGCGGCGGGCGCGGACGGGATGGTGCGGATCGGGTGAGCCGGAGAGCGGGGCCGCCCGCTCACTCCCCGAAGAGGTCCCCCGTCCGCCCCGCGCCGCCCGGAGCGGCGAGGCCGAGATGGCGCCAGCCCTTTTCCGCCACCATACGGCCGCGCGGGGTGCGCTGGATGAGGCCCTGCTGGAGCAGAAAGGGCTCGATCACGTCCTCCACCGCGTCCCGCGTCTCGGCCATGGCGGCGGCGATGGTTTCGACGCCGACCGGGCCGCCATTGTAGTTTTCCGCGATGATGGAGAGATAGCGGAGGTCCGCCGCGTCGAGCCCGAGCGCGTCCACGCCGAGGCGGGTGAGCGCCATGTCCGCGATCTCCCGGTCCACCCGGCCGTCCCCCTCGATCAGCGCGAAGTCGATCACCCGGCGAAGGAGGCGCCCGGCGACGCGGGGGGTGCCGCGGCTCCGCCGCGCGATCTCCCGCGCGCCGTCCGGCGTCGCCGGCGCCTTCAGGAGCCGGGCGCCGCGCTCCACGATCTGGACGAGCTCTGGCTCGTCGTAGAATTCGAGCCGGACGGGGATGCCGAACCGGTCGCGAAGCGGCGTGGTCAGGAGGCCGAGGCGCGTCGTCGCCCCGATCAGCGTGAAGGGCTGAAGCTCGATCCGCACGGTGCGGGCCGCCGGCCCTTCCCCGATCACGAGGTCGAGCTCGAAATCCTCCATCGCGGGATAGAGAACTTCTTCCACCGCCGGGTTGAGGCGGTGGATCTCGTCGATGAAGAGCACGTCCCGCGCCTCTAGATTGGTGAGGATCGCCGCGAGGTCCCCCGCCCGGGCGATGACCGGACCGGACGTCATGCGGAACCCGACGCCGAGCTCCCGCGCCATGATCTGCGCCAGCGTCGTCTTGCCGAGGCCGGGGGGCCCGTAGAAGAGCAGATGGTCCATCGCCTCCCCCCGCTGCCGGGCGGAGCGGGCGAAGACCTCCAGATTGGCGCGCGCCGCCCGCTGGCCGACGAATTCGGCGAGGCTCTGCGGGCGGAGCGCGCGCTCGGGCGCGTCTTCCGTCAGCGGTTCGGGGCGGAGGATCGGGTCGGGCTCGGTCATGGTTCAGCCTTCGCCCGGACCGTCGCCGACGCGCAAGCCGGAAGGCGTCGGGAGCCGGACCTCCAGCCCTGTGAGGCGTTCCGCCAATCGGGCGTGGTTGCGCCCGCCCGGATGCCGGATCGTGGCGCGCTCCTTCAGGTCTCCGAAGGCGGGCTCTTCCTCGAAATCGAACAGGAGCACCGTAGCGGCCGCCCCGCATCTGACCGCTAGCGGGGCGAAACCCATTAGACGCCGGAGTTCCGAGAAGTCCTGCCGCGCATCTACTTCCATGGCGGACAGACGATGCGCGCCGACCTTTCGAAGCAAGCCATGAAAGACAAGCAGGCCATCATCACGGGGCGCGAAGACGGCGGCGAACGCGCGCCGGGCGAGGCTCGCCTCCGCAATCGCGCCATGCGTTCGCTGGAAGGTCATGAAACGGTCCGGGCGCTCTACCGCGAGCCGAGCTAGACGGCTCCTTTCCGCTTTGCCGCCAGGCCGATGGAGAAGCGCAACGACGTCGCCGGGCGCGACGCCCCTGCATTCGAGAAGCGCAGGGAGCGAGATCATCACCGGCCCGGCGCAAGCGACTTGAGCGCGGCGCGGATCAGCGCCGGCGCGCCCTCGGCCCCCGCCTCCTCCGCGGCGAGCACGGCGGCGGAGGCCTCCGAGGGCTGGTAGCCGAGATTGGCGAGGGCGGAGAGCGCATCCTCCCGCGCGCTCCGCTCTCCCTTCGGCGCAGCGGCGCGCGGAAGGGGGAGCGGGGCGGCGCCGGCGGGGGCCTTGCCCTTCAGCTCCAGCACGATCCGCTGCGCGAGCTTTGGCCCGACGCCGGGCGCAGCCTTCATCGCCGCCGCGTCCCCCAGCGCGACGGCCCGCGCCGCGCCCTCCGCCCCGAGCGCGCCGAGGATGCCGAGCGCCACCTTCGCGCCGACGCCCTGGACGGAGGCGAGGAGGCGGTGCCAGTCCCTCTCCTCCCGCGTCGGATAGCCGAAGAGCTGCTGCGCATCCTCCCGCACGATGTGGACGGTGTAGAGCGCCGCCTCCATCCCCGGCCGGAGCCCGGCGAGGACGCGGGGCGGGGCGTGGACCTCATAGCCGACGCCGCCCGCCACGATCAGCGCGTGATCCTCCGCCACATGGTCCACGAGGCCGACGACCTTGCCGATCATCGCGCGGCCTCCGCCGCGGCGCGGAGCGCGGGGCCGGCATGCTGCGCATGGCAGATCGCGACGGCGAGCGCATCCGCCGCGTCCGCGCTCGCCGGGTCGGCGCCGGGGAGGAGGAGGCGGACCATGTGGAGGATTTGCGCCTTCTCGGCATGGCCGACGCCCACGACCGTCTTCTTCACCTCGTTCGGCGCGTATTCGTGGACGGCGAGCCCGGCCTCCGCCGGGATCAGGAGCGCGACGCCGCGGGCCTGGCCGAGCTTCAGCGCGCCCGCCGGGTCCCGGTTCACGAAGGTCTTCTCCACCGCCGCGACTTCGGGCGCGTGGCGGGCGAGGACGGCGCGGAGCCCGGCGGCGAGGAGGGCCAGCCGGGGCGCGAGATCGCCCGAATCGGTGGCCACCGCGCCCGAGGCGACGTGCCGGAGGCGCCCCCCGGCGCCCGCCTCGATCACCCCCCAGCCCATGCGGCGCAGGCCCGGGTCGATTCCGATGACGCGCATTGATGAAACCTTGTTGACGCCGCGTTTACGGCTCCTAGCACGAAGCATGAACAACGGCCAGCGGAAAGGCCGAAAGCGACATGCGCGGCGCATTGTGCGGCGCCGCACAAAACCCATGATCCGCACGCATGGCGGGCATGTTCGGCGCGCATTTGCGAAGCGAATTCAAGGCCCCTAGATGCGCGCCATCGAACACCGGGGCGTTGCAGCCCCTGCACCAGGAGCCCGTCATGGCCGCCATCGAGACTTCCCGCGTCGCGCCCTTCGGGGCCATCTCCGTCTTCCGCGTCGTCCAGTTCGGCGAGCGCGTCCTCCGCGCCGTCCGCGCCCGCATCGTTGCGGAGCGGACGCACAGCGAGCTCGTCAAGCTCTCCCCGGCCCAGCTCCGCGATATCGGGCTTGGCGACCGCGACCTCGGCGAATTCGCCGCCGAGATCGCCCGCCGCCGGGGCTGATCCCCGCCAGGGACCGGAGCGGCCGCCCTTCGGGGCGGCCGTTTCGATTCAGGCGTCGAGCGTCAGCGTCGTCCAGTCCCCGTCGCGGGTCAGGCGGCGGCGGGAGAAGCCCCAGGCGCGGTAGACCGCCTCCACACCCGCCGCCTGCCCGTTGAGGATGCCGGAGAGCACGACGACGCCGCCCGGCGCCGCATGGCGGCGCATGGCGGGCGCAAGCCGCTTCAGCGGGTTCGCCAGAATGTTCGCCAGGATGAGCTCGTAGGGAGCCGAGGCGCGGAGCGCCGGATGCGCGAAGCCCGGCGCCCGCAGCGCGCGGATCCAGGGCCCGAGCCGGTTCGCCGCGGCGTTCGCCCGCGCCGTCTCCGCCGCCACCGGGTCGATGTCCGAGGCGAGGGCGGGCGCGCGCCAGAGCGAGGCCGCCGCCATCGCGAGCACGCCCGTGCCCGCGCCGATATCGGCGATCCTGCGCGGCCGGAAGCCGGATTTCGCGAGCTCGTGGATGGCGAGGAGGCAGCCGCGCGTCGTGCCGTGATGCCCGGTGCCGAAAGCCATCGCCGCCTCGATCTCCAGCGCGTAGCGGCGGCCCGCCGCGCGCGCCCGGTCATGCGCGCCGTGGACGAGGAAG
>JAUIDE010000191.1 GCA_030429105.1 Alphaproteobacteria bacterium | reverse complement strand
CTCCTGCTCGCGGTGCTGTTCGTGGTCCTCGCCGCCCGCGTCGACCTGGACACCCTGCTCCAGGCGCTCAACTGGCGGGTGCTGGGTTTCGTGCTGACCCTGATCTTCGTCGTGCGCCCGACCATGGTCTGGATCTCGACCCACGGCTCGAGCCTGAGCCTCAACGAGAAGATCTTCCTCTCCTGGATGGCCCCCCGCGGAATCGTGGCCGCGGCCGTCGCGTCGGAGTTCTCGCTGCGCCTGGTCGAGTCTGGCGTGCCCGAGGCTGCGCAGCTGGGCGCGGTGACCTTCGTCGTGATCATCAGCACCGTGGCGATCTATGGCCTGACCGCGGGGCCGCTGGCCTATCGCCTGGGCCTGGCTCAGCCGACCCCTCAGGGCGTCCTGATCCTCGGCGTCCAGACCCTCGAACACCTCGTTCGAGATGATCATGTACCAGACTTCGAAATGGGTATTGGCTGGGATGTAGGTCTTCGTCACGTCGCGGAACGAGGCATAGTAGCCTTCGGCGCCCGACCCGATGACGCCATCGACCACGCCGGTCTGCACGGCGGTGAAGGCTTCGGAGAACGGGATCGGCGACGGGATGTAACCAAGGGCTTCGCCGGTCAGCTGGAAACTCTTGATCCCCGGCACGCGCACCTTGATGCCATTGGGGTCGACTGAACCTGCGTTCGCATTATCGACATTCAGGGCGAGTTGATTCCGATTATGGCGGAAGTTGCGTTTGTCGTTGAGGGCTCCGGCGCCCTCGTCTCCGCAGAAATCTCGAGGAGCGCAGGAAACCCGGCCTTCGATGAGGCCGCGCTGGCGGCCATTCGCGCCGCCGCGCCCTATCCAGCGGCGCCGGCGGAGCTTGGGGCCGGGCCGTTCGCGATGACGCTGGCGATACGCTTCCGGCCCTAGTCTGGCCGCTGCTCGTCGAGGGGGGCGGATGGTGGGACGTACTGGGCTCGAACCAGTGACCCCAGCGATGTGAACACTGTGCTCTACCAACTGAGCTAACGTCCCGCCGGCGCGGTGGATAGGCCGCGCCCCGCGCCGCGTCAAGCGGTTTCGCCGGCCTCCCGCTTGCGGGGCGCGCCGCGCTTCCCTTCGCCCCGCCGCTCCGCTACATCGCCCGGCGAAGGAGCGGCGCCATGTCCCACAACACGTTCGGCCATCTCTTCCGCGTGACGACCTGGGGGGAGAGCCACGGCCCCGCCCTCGGCGCGGTCGTGGACGGGTGCCCGCCGGGCGTTCCCCTCTCCGAGGCCGACATCCAGCCGTGGCTGGACCGGCGGAAGCCCGGCCAGAACCGGTTCACCACCCAGCGCCGCGAGGCCGACGAGGTGGAGATCCTCTCCGGCGTCTTCGAAGGGATGACGACGGGAACGCCGATTCAGCTTCTGATCCGCAACACCGACCAGCGCTCCAAGGATTATTCCGAGATCGCGGCGAAGTTCCGCCCGGGCCATGCCGATTTCGCCTACGAAGCGAAATACGGGCTGCGCGACCCGCGCGGCGGCGGCCGCTCCTCGGCGCGGGAGACGGCGGCGCGCGTCGCCGCCGGGGCGGTGGCGCGGGCGGCGCTGGCGGCGCTCATGCCCGGCGTCGCGATCCGCGGGGCGATGGTGCAGATGGGCCCCCACAAGGCGGATCGTTCGGCCTGGGACTGGGACGAGGTGGACCGCAACCCGTTCTGGACGGGGGACGCGAAGGCGGCGGCGCTCTGGGCGGATTATCTCGACGGGGTGCGCAAGGCCGGCTCCTCCGTCGGCGCGGCGATCGAGATCGTCGCGGCGGGCGTTCCCGCCGGGCTCGGCGCGCCGCTCTACGGCAAGCTCGACGCCGACCTCGCGGCGGCGATGATGTCGATCAACGCGGTCAAGGGCGTGGAGATCGGCGCCGGCATGGGCGCGGCTGCCCTGACCGGGGAGGAGAACGCCGACGAGATGCGGACGGGGGAGGACGGCCCCGTTTTTCTCTCCAACCATGCCGGCGGCGTCCTCGGCGGCATCTCCACCGGGCAGGACATCGTCGTGCGCTTCGCGGTGAAGCCCACCTCCTCCATCCTCGCCCCGCGCCGGACGGTGGACCGCGAGGGGAACGAGACCGAGATCGTCACGAAGGGCCGGCACGACCCCTGCGTCGGCATCCGCGCCGTGCCG
>JAUIDE010000007.1 GCA_030429105.1 Alphaproteobacteria bacterium | reverse complement strand
CGGTCTCGGCCAGAGGCTCCGGCGCCGGCGGCTCCTCCGCCGCCGCGTCCGGCGCGGCGGGGGTCAACGGGGCCGCCGGCGGCGCTGCGGCTTCGGGCGCCGGCGAGACGGCGGCGGGCGGCGGCGGGGTCTCCGGAATGACCGGCGCCTCGGGCGGCTCCGCCACGGCGACGAGTGCGGGCGGCGCCGCGCTCCGCGTCGGCTCCGGAACGCCGTCCGGGGTCGGCGCGGTCGGGGCGGGCGACAGCGTGGCCGGGGCGGCGGCCTGAACGACTACGACAGGCGCCGAAAGCGCGGGCGGCGGCGGCGGCGCGGTCGTGAAGGGCGCCTCGTCCCGTTCCTGCGGCGCCAGCCAGAAGGCCGCCGCCGCCGCCAGCCCGATGAGGCTGGCGAAGAGCGCCGCCCCCCTGATCCGCAGCCGCATGGACGGAACGGGAGCGGGCGCCGCCGCGACCGAAGGTGCCGGAGCCGCAGGCGCGGCCGGCTCGGGCGGAGTAGAGAGAAAGTCCGGCCCGCCCGGGAAGGCCGCAAGCTCCGGCCGCGCCTCCGGATTCGTCGAAACCCTAAGCGGCGCGAAGCCCCAGAGCCGCGCATACTCCGCCGCCTCCTCGACGACGCTCCGCTCCGCCGCGGCGGCGACGCCGTCCTGCGCCGCGAAGGCCACGACAAGATCAGCCAGAGGCGCCGGCGAGGCGGCCTCCACCGCCCGCTCCGCCGCCGCGCCGCCGCCTTCCGACACGACGGCGAGCACCCGCGAGGGCGGCAGCCAGAGCGTCACGGGCGCAGGGCTCCGCCCCGTCACCGCGGCGGCGCTGGCGCCCAGAGCCGAGGCTGCGGCGGCGAAATCCGGATCGTCCAGCGCTACCTCGCCGAGCGACTCTTCGCTGCCCAGACGAAGCAGCCGGATCGCCGTCTCCCCGAATTCGAGGACGAGCGGCGCCTCAGAGGGATCGCGCGGCGCGGGCTCCATCCTCGTTCCGCTCCCGGGCCGGCCGGCGCCGGCCGGTCATTTCTTCTTCTTCTTCGCGGCCTTCGCAGCCGGCTTCGCCGCATTCCCGCAGGCCTTGTCCAGCGCCTGTTCGAGATCGGCGATCAGGTCAGCCGCGTCCTCGATGCCGATGGAGAGGCGCACGACCTCCGGCCCCGCCCCCGCCGCCGCCTGCTGCTCCGGCGTCAGCTGCCGGTGCGTGGTGGAGGCGGAATGGATGATGAGAGAGCGCGAATCCCCGAGATTCGCGACGTGGCTGAAGATCTCGACCGCATCGACCAGCTTCAGGCAGCTCTCGTAACCCCCCTTCACCCCGAAGGTGAAGATCGCGCCTGCGCCCTTCGGCGTGTATTTCCGCGCCCGGAGCGCATAGGGGCTGGTGTCGAGCCCGGCATAGGAGACGTATTCGACCGCCGGATGCCCGGCGAGGAACTCCGCCACCGTCTTCGCGTTCTCGCAATGCTTCGCCATGCGGAGCGAGAGCGTCTCGATCCCGAGCAGGGTCTGGAACGCGTTCATGGGAGACTGGCAGGCGCCGATGTCGCGGAGCCCGATGGCGATGCCGTGGAACGTGTAGGCGAGCGGCCCGAAGGTCTCCGCGAATTTCAGCCCGTGATAGGCGGGCTCGGGCTCGATCATCGAGGGGTGCTTGCCCGCCCCGATCCAGTCGAACTTGCCGGAATCGACGACGATCCCGCCCATCGAGGTGCCGTTGCCGGAGAGATACTTCGTCGTCGAATGCACCACCTGCGTCGCGCCCCAGTCGAACGGGCGGCAGAGGAACGGGCTCGCGGAGGTATTGTCCACGATCAGCGGCAGCTTCTCTTTCTCCGCCAGCTTGCCGATCTTCTCGAGGTCGGTGATGTAGCCGCCGGGGTTGGCGATCGATTCGCAGAAGATCGCCTTCGTGTTCGCGTCGATCGCCTTGCGGATCGCGGACGTGTCCTCGAAATCGACGAAGCGGCATTCCCAGCCGAAGCGCTTGAAGGTCTGGCTGAACTGCGTGATCGAGCCGCCATAGAGCCGGTTCGAGGCGACGAAGTTGGCCCCCGGCCCCATCAGCGGGAAGAGCGCCATGATCTGCGCCGCATGGCCCGAGGCGCAGGCCACCGCGCCGACGCCGCCTTCGAGCGCGGCGACGCGCTCCTGCAGCGCGCTCACCGTCGGGTTGGTCAGGCGGGAATAGATGTAGCCGACTTCCTGGAGGTTGAAGAGCGCCGCCGCATGGTCCGCGTCGCGGAACACATAGGCGGTGGTCTGGTAGATCGGCGTCTGCCGCGCGCCGGTCGCCGGGTCCGGCCTTGCGCCGGCGTGGATCTGAAGCGTGTCGAATCCGTAAGTGCGCTCGGCCATGCGGGCCTCCCTGTTGTCGAGTTTGCGCGATCTTTCGCCTAACTCAGCTTCGACGACAAGCGCCCGGAATTGAAGCCGCCCATCGAAAGCTCGCCGACAAGGCGCTGCCATTCCATCTTCGGGCAGAGATTCATCACGACCTCGACGCCCCGCGCCCGGGCCCGCGCCGCCGCCGCCTCGTCGACGACGCCGATCTGCATCCAGATCGCCTTGAGCCCCCTGTCGCCGAAATGCTCCAGCGCCTCGTCCACCACGGCGCCCGCCTCGGAGGAGCGGCGGAAGATGTCCACCATGTCCACCCGCTCTCCCGCCTCCGCCAGCGCGGCGAGGGAGGGCGCGATCGGTTCGCCGAACACGCTCTCCCCCGGATAGGCCGGGTTCACCGGCAGCACGCGCCAGCCCTTCAGCTTCAGGTAGCGGCCGACATAGAAGGAAGGGCGCACCGGATTGGTCGAGACGCCGACGAGCGCGATGGTCTTCACCCGCCCGAGAAGCGATCTCAGCGCCTTGTCGGAGGGTCTTTCGGGAAGGTCGTTCATCCCCCGATCCTGCCGCGCGGCGCGGCGCGGCGGAAGGGCCCCCGGTCAAAAAAAACGCCCGCCGAAGCGGGCGCAGTCAGAACGAGGGACAGTGAGTGGATGAAGGAGACCTCTCGATCCGCCTTCAAAACTCATGTGGGTGTTATAGCAGCAATCGGCCAGCCGTTGCTCCCCTTTTTATGTCGAATTGTTGCAGGCGGTGTTCATTTTCGCACAACGGTTTGGCCGATCTTGCCGGAGCGCCAGAAATTTACCTTTCATATCAGTAATTTAAAAAGATGCACTCCAAAGTTGCTCTTGTCATAATCCACCTGCAAGGAATCTCACGAACCTGCGCCCGCCTGTAACACACGCGATGCGCGCAACGCGCGCGACCCGCGGGGAACCCCCCCAGCCGCGCAGAGATTCGCACCTCAGCGCCGCGCCGTGCGCGCTGCGTAGAGCGAAATGGCGGCGGCGTTCGAAACATTAAGGGAGCCGAAGCTCCCCGCGAACGGAATGCGGGCGAGAAGATCGCAGCCCTCCCGCGATTTTTCCCTGAGGCCGGGCCCCTCCGCGCCGAGGACGAGCCCGACCGGCCCCGGCGGCGCGACCGCCTCGCCGATCTCCGCCTCCGCCGCGCCGTCGAGCCCGACGAGCCGGAAGCCGAGCCCGCGCAGCCGCTCCATCGTCTCGGAAAGGTTCTTCACGCGGAGATAGGGCTGCCGCTCCAGCGCGCCGGAGGCCGACTTCGCCAGCGCCCCCGTCTCCGGCGCCGCATGGCGAAGCGGGGCGATCACCGCCCGCGCCCCGAAAACCTCGGCGGAGCGCAGAATCGCGCCGACATTGTGCGGATCCGTCACCCGGTCGAGGAGGAGGACGACGGGCGCCGGGTCCGCCTCCGTCGGCGCACAGGTCTCCTCCAGCCCGCCCCAGTCGAGCGGGCGGGTCAGCAGCGCGGCGCCCTGGTGCACCGAGCCCGGGTCGAGCGGCGCGGGGAAGCGGCGCGGGTCCGCCTCCTCCGGCGTCACGCGGCTGGCGGCGATGGCCTCGAAGAGCTTCTCCGCCGCGTTGCGGGTGACGACGAGCCGTTCATGGGCGCGCGCAGGGTTAAGCAAAGCGTCCCGCACCGCATGGAGCCCGAAGAGCCAGACGGGCGCCGGCCCCTCGCGGCGCGCGCGCTCCTTCTCGATCACCCAGGCGGGCTTTTGCGTGCGTGTCTCGTTCATGGCGTCGCAATAGCGCGGCGGCGCGGTAAAGACCATCGCCGCCGCTGGCCCCCTCGGCGCGCACGCGCGCCCTACTGGCCCCCGCCGCGCCGGCGGGCCATATAAGGGGGATGGGCCGCAACAGCTATCACCACGGCAACCTGAAATCGGCCCTCGTCGAGGCCGTTCTCTCGCTCATTTCGGAAAAAGGCCCGAACGGCTTCTCCTTCGCGGAGGCGGCGCGGCGCGCCGGCGTCTCGCCCGCCGCGCCCTACAGGCACTTCAAGGACCGGGACGAGCTGATCGTCGAGACGGCGCGGCGCGGCTTCGAGCTCTTCGCCGCGAGGCTGGAGGCGGCGTGGGACGAAGGGCGCCCCTCCGCACTCTCGGCCTTCGAGCGGGTGGGGCGCGCCTATCTCGGCTTCGCAAAGGCCGAGCCCGCCTATTTCGCCGCGATGTTCGAGGCCGGCGTCTCGCCGGACCGGGACCCGGAATTGCGCGCCGCCGCCGACCGCGCGTTCAACGCCCTCCACCGCGCCTGCGTGAAGCTTGCGGAAAAGATGCCGGAGGCGAAGCGCCCGCCCGTCCTGATGATGTCCTATCACCTCTGGGCGCTCAGCCATGGCGTCACCGCGCTCTTCGGGCGGGGGGACGAGGCGCGCCGCCGCGCGCCGATCCCGCCGGAGGACCTGCTGGAGGCCGGCGCGGCGATCTATCTCCGCGGCCTCGGATTCATCCCCGAAGATCCCTGACGATTTTTCGCCCAAGGCCGCTTGACGGGTCCGCGAGCCCCTCCCATCTATGTGAATGTGATTAACATTAACATGCCGGGAAGGAGGCTGCTGACGTGAACAAGATCGGCGAATGGCTGAGAGGCGCCGAGGCGTGGCTGGACGAAAAGGGCCGCCCCGCCTGGATCGCGGCGATGGTCCTCGGCTTCATACTCGTCTGGCCGCTTGGCCTGGCGATTCTCTTCTACATGCTCTGGAGTGGACGAATGGGATGCTCGAAGGGCGGCTGGGGCCGCCGGTACCGGAACGAACGCATGGGCGAGACGGGCAACGCCGCCTTTGACGAATACCGCGCGGAGACGCTGCGGCGGCTGGAGGAGGAGCGGACGGCCTTCGTCGACTTCCTCGACAAGCTCCGCCGCGCGAAGGACAAGGCCGAGTTCGACCAGTTCATGTCGGACCGGAACCGCCGCGACGACGGGCCGATCTCGGCCTGACGGACCAGGCGATCGCCATTCAAGGGCGCGGGAGACCGCGCCCTTTCTTGCGTCGGCAGGCGGGAGCCGACCGCCCTCGCGCAAATGCCCGGTCAGGCCGCCCGCGCCGGGGCGAGGCCGAGCGCCGGTTCGAAGAGATGCGCGGCGAGCCAGCGGACGACCGGCGGTGCCACCCCGTCGCCCGCCAGGTGCAGCGCGGCGTTGAGCCGGGCGGGGAGGATATAGTCTTCCGGCAGCCCCATCAGCCGCGCCGCCTCCCGCGCCGTCATAAGCCGGGCGCGCACGCTCGCCCCGTCGACTTCGATCAGGAACTGGCGCGAGGAGCCGCCGCCCGGCGTGCGGAGGCACCCCGCAAGCCCGTCGAACCGCACTTCCGCCCGCTGCGCCTTGCCCCCGCCCGCCACGGGGCGCGTCCGGCGGAAGACGCAGCCATGGACCGTGCGCCCCACCGCCTGTGCAGCCTCGACCGCCGCGCGATGCCGCGGCGCCATGAGGGAGAGGAGCCGCGCCGTCTTCGGCTCCGGCAGCCAGCCGCCGGCGCCCTCCTCGACGATCCCCGAAAGCGTCAGGTTGCGCCGCGGCGGCTCGGGCAGGCGCAGGAGAAGATGCGCGGCGCGGAGCGATTCCGGCAGAGCCTCGACGGCCCGAAGCAGCGCCGGCGGATGGAACGGCCCCGGCGCCTTCGCCAGCGGGAGCGAGACGCCCTCCCGCGCCCCGACCACGAAGAGCCGCGGGCGCGACTGCGGCAGGAAGGAAGCCGCGTCGATCATCAGCGCCCCGGCGCGATAGCCGTTCGCGACGAAGGCGTCGAGGATCGCCGCGAAATCCGCGCCGCCCCGCGCCGTCAGCGCTCCGGCGACGTTCTCGACCGCGACGAGCGCCGGCGCCCGCCCCTCAGCCGCAAGCCCGGCGAGGAGCCGCCAGAAGGCGAAATACGTCCCCGACCGCGCCCCGCCGAGCCCCTTCCCGGCGCCCGCGAGCGAGAGGTCCTGGCAGGGAAACGAACCCCAGGCGAGCGCGGCCCGCCCCGGAATGTCGGCGGGCGAGAGCGCCGTCACATCGCCAAGGCGGAACGCCTCCGCGCCCCAGTTCTCCGCATAGGAGGCGGCCTTCTTCGGGTCGATATCGTTGGCGAAGAGGCAGTCCCAACCCGGCCCGAGCCCGGCGCGGGCCATGCCGCCGCCGGCGAAGAATTCGAGAAAGCCCGGTCTCCCGCCCGCCTTCATGCCCCCTCGAATTCCGTCAGCGCATGGACGGAAAGCCCCATCCCCTCCAGCCGTTTGCGCCCGCCGAGATCGGGGAGGTCGATCACGAAGGCGCATCCGACCACCTCGCCGCCCAGCCGCTCGATCAGCCGCACCCCCGCCGCCGCCGTGCCCCCCGTGGCGAGGAGGTCGTCGACCAGCAGCACCTGCTCGCCGGGCTGGATCGCGTCGTCATGCACCTCCATCACCGCCTGGCCGTATTCGAGCGTGTATTCCTCCGCGATGGTGCGGAACGGGAGCTTCCCCTTCTTGCGGATCGGGGTGAAGCCGACCGAAAGCTGGTGCGCCGCCGCGCCGCCGAGGATGAAGCCCCGCGCCTCCAGTCCCGCCACCCTGTCGATCCGCCGCCCTGCGAAGGGATGGATGAGGAGGTCGACCGCCATGCGGAAGCCGCGCGGATCGGCGAAGAGCGTCGTCACGTCCCGGAAGAGCACGCCCTCATGCGGGAAGTCGGGAATCGTGCGGATATAGTCCCTGATCGACGTCTGGCTCATCGCTCCCCCAAGGCTCTTCCCGCTAGAGGCGGGAGGCCACGATCAGGGGTCGCGGGCCCGGCGTCAACCGCCGCTCAGGCCGCCCGCCGCCGCAGCACGAGCCCGGCGACGCCGAAGGCGCCGAGGAGGAGCGGAAGGGTGGCGGGCAGCGGAATCACCCCGTCCGGGCGCCCTCCGCCGGTGGAGCCCTGGCCAGGGCCCGGGTCCGGGCTCAGAACGTCCACGCTGCCGGTGAAGGTGAGCACGCCCGGGCCGTTCGGCTCGACGTCGAAGAGTGAGAACATGAAGCCGGTGCCGAGGTCGAAATCGAGCGCGAGGGTGAAGGGAACGCCATCGTCGCCGAGTTCCACGACCTCGTCGTCAGGGTCGGCCAGCACGTCCGCTTCCGTGAAGGTCTGCCCGAAAGCGGCAAGGCTCAGCATGATGTCGGCCAGCGTGAGCGTCCGCGCGAAGAGTCCGCCGCCGATATCGGTGACGAGAATGTTTTCAGTGTCGAAGCTGAGAGTGCCGGTCGCGGGCTCGAAGTCCCCTGCCAGGGTCTCGATCTCGCCATCGAGATCGAAGTCCACTAGCGCAGCGTTCGCGGATGGCGCGCCGACCAACCATGCCGCCACGAGGGCCGCAGCGAAGCTTCTTCCAAACGACAACATGATCACCCCATCTGGCTAGGCCGAGCACACACAACACGACGAGACGTAATCGCGAATCCTGCGAAAAAGTCAATCGAATCGTCAGAAGTCGGAAACCAGTCCGTCCTTCTCCCAGTCGCCGTAGCGCGTCGGCTCCGGCCCGTCCCGTCCGCCGAGTTCCTTCGGCAGGATCAGCGGCGCCTCCGCCTTCCGCCGCGCCTCCGCCTCCGCGAGCGCGCGGGCGGCGGCTTCCGCGATGCGCGCTTCGGCTCCTTTCGCCGGGCCTCCGTCAGGCATATATCCCTCCGCGATCCTGTCCTCCTCGGGGATATAGCGGATGAACTACGCAAAGACAGCCTTGCTGCTGGCGGCGATGACGGCGCTCTTCCTCACCGCGGGCTATCTGCTCGGCGGCGCGGGCGGCGCGCTCATCGCCCTTGTCGTCGCGCTCGGCATGAACGGCTGGGCCTGGTGGAACTCCGACAAGATGGCGCTCCGGATGCACAACGCGGAGCCCGTCACGCCCGCCGGAGCGCCGGAACTCTACGAGATGACGGAGCGGCTTGCGGCCAACGCCGGCCTGCCCATGCCCGCGCTCTACATCATCCACTCCGACCAGCCGAACGCCTTCGCCACCGGGCGGGACCCGGAAAACGCCGCCGTCGCGGCGACGACCGGGCTGATCCGCCTCCTGACCAGGCCGGAGCTGGAGGGCGTCATCGCGCATGAGCTGGCGCATATCCGCAACCGCGACACGCTCATCATGACCATCGCGGCGAGCATCGCGGGCGCCGTCGGCTTCCTCGCGCAATTTGCGCTCTTCTTCCGGAATGATCGCGGGCCGATGGGCGCCGTCGGCGCGATCCTCGTGATGATCCTCGCCCCCCTCGCGGCGACGGTGGTGCAGATGACGATCTCCCGCACCCGCGAATACGCGGCGGACCGGGCGGGCGCCGAGATCTGCGGAGACCCGCTCGCCCTCGCCGGCGCGCTCCGGAAGATCGCGGGCTTCGCCGGGCGGATCGAGATGCCCTCCGCCGAGCGTAATCCGGCCTCGGCGCATCTCTTCATCATGAACCCGCTGACCGGGCGGGGGGCGGACAAGCTCTTCTCCACCCATCCGAACCCCGAAAACCGCATCGCCGCGCTGGAGGAGATGGCGGGGCGGAGCCTGATCGAACGGCGAAGCCGCGTTCCCCGCCGCCCCGGCTCGAACCCTTGGGCGTGACCCGCGCGGCGAAGGCCCAGGCCGCCGCCCCCGGCCAGCCCGCCCGCGCCGCCGCGCTCGCCCTCATCCGCCGCGCGCTGGAAGAAGGCGCGCCGCTCGAAGACGCGGCGCTGCCCGCCGGCCTCCCGGGGCCGGACCGCGCCCGCGCGCTGACCCTTGCGCGAGAGACCCTGCGCTGGGTGGGCCCGGTGGACGCCGTGCTGGCGACACTCGCGGAGCGGCGCCCGCCGGAGGGGGCGCTCGCCATCCTCCGCCTCGCCGGAACCGAGCTTCTCGCGCTCGGGGAGGCGCCGCACGCGGCGGTGGACGCCGCCGTGCGCCTCGCCAAGGCGGACGGAGAGACGGCGCGGCTTTCCGGCTTCGTCAACGCCGTCCTCCGCCGCGCGGCGGCTGAAGGGCCGGAGATCTGGTCCGCGCTCGACCTCCCCCGCCTCGCGACGCCCGATCCGCTCTGGCGCGCGCTCCGCGCGGACTGGGGCCGTGACGGCGCCCGCGCCATCGGCGCCGCGCATCTCCGCCCCGCCCCGCTCGACCTCACGCCGCGGGACGGAGACGCCGCCGCCCTCGCCGCCCGGCTCGGCGGGGAGGCGCTGCCCGGCGGCTCCGTCCGGCTCGAACGGCCGGGGCGGATCACCGAACTCCCCGGCTATACGGAGGGCGAATGGTGGGCGCAGGACGCCGCCGCCGCCATCCCCGCCCGGCTCGCCGGCCCCGGCGAAGGGCGCCGCGCGCTCGACCTCTGCGCCGCGCCCGGCGGAAAGACGATGCAGGTCGCCGCCGCCGGCTGGCGCGTCACCGCGCTCGACGCTTCGGAGGCGCGGACTGAGCGGCTGCGGGAAAACCTCGCCCGCACCGGCCTCGCGGCGGAGATCGTCGTCGCCGACGCGCTGGAATGGAAGGCGGAGCCCTTCGATCTCGTCCTGCTCGACGCCCCCTGCACCGCGACCGGCACGATCCGCCGCCATCCCGAGCTTCCGCATATCCGCGCCGATCTCGGCGTCGCGGAGGCCGCCGCGCTCCAGGCGCGCCTTCTGGAAGCCGCCTTCGCATTGACCCGCCCCGGCGGCCTCCTGATCTACGCCACATGCTCCCTCATCCGCACGGAGGGCGAAGCGCAAGCGAGCGCCTTCCTCCGCGCCCATGAGGATGCGGCGCGCGAGCCGGTGACGGCGGAGGAGGCGGGTGACGCGGCGTTCATCACCCGCGCAGGCGACTTCCGCGCCCGGCCCGATTTCTGGCCGGAGCGGGGCGGGATGGACGGGTTCTTCGCCGCCCGCTTCCGCCGCCGCGCGTGACAGCGGCGCCGCGGCGGCGTAAGCTTCCCCGACAAGCCGCAGAAAGCGGCGCATCGAGCGGCGACATGACGGGAACACCCACCCCCTCGCGGGCGGATCGGATGCACGCCTTTCTGGCGCGCTTCGGCCGCGCGCCCACCGCCATCGTCACCGCGCCCGAACCGCTCTGGACGGGGGACGGAGCGGAGGCCCGGCGCCTCGCCTCCGGCCTTCTCCGCTTCGCAGGCGCGCTTGTCGAGGCGCCGGGCAAGAGCCCGTGGGACGTTGAGCCGCCGACCGCCGCATGGGCGGAAACGCTCCACGGATTCGACTGGCTGGACGATTTCGCCGCCGCCGATCCGGAAACGCGAAGCGCGCTCCGCGACTGGGTCTTCGACTGGATCACGCGCTTCGCCGGCGGCGCGGGGCCGGGCTGGCGGCCTGACCTGACCGGGCGGCGCCTCAGCCGCTGGATCGCCCATGCCCCGCTGATCCTTTCCGGCGCCGGCCCCGCCCGCTCCCGCGCCTTCTTCCGCGCGCTCGGGCGGCAGACGCGCTTTCTCGCCCGCCGCTGGCGCGCCGCGCCCGCCGGCCTCCCGCGCTTCCGCGCCGCTGCCGGGCTCGTCCATGCCGGGCTCGCCCTCGAAGGCGCTGAGGGGAAGACGCTGGCGACCGGCGCCGCCGCGCTCGGGCGAGAAGCGGCGCGCTCCGTCTGGCAGGACGGCGGGATCGCGGCGCGGAACCCGGAGGCGCTGGCGGAGGTCTTCGCGATCCTCGTCTGGGCGGCGCGGAGCCTCGAAGGGGCGGGGCGCGCCCCGGCGGCGGAGCACGCCGCCGCGCTGCCGCGCCTCGCCGCCGCGCTCCGCGCGCTCCGGCTGGGGGACGGGCGGCTCGCCCGCTTCCATGGCGGCGGCGGGGGCGACCCGGAACGCATCGACCGCGCGCTTTCCGCCTCCGGCATCCGCCCCGCCGCGCCAGTGCGGGAGACGATGGGCTTCCACCGCCTCGGCTCGGCCCGCACCACCATCCTCTTCGACGCCGCCGCGGCGGGGGAAAGCGCGGCGGCGCATGCCAGCCTCTTCTGCTTCGAGATGTCGGTCGGCCGCCGCCCGCTCGTCGTCAATTGCGGCCCGGGCGCCCGGTTCGGGGAGGAATGGCGCCGCGCCGCCCGCGCCACCGCCGCGCATAGCGGCCTCTCGGTGGACGAAACCTCCTCCGCCCGCCTATCCGGCGCGGAGGGGCGGCTCACCCGCCCCGGCCATGTGAGCGCGGTGCGGGAGGAGGACGAGAGCGGCGTCTGGCTCGTCGCGGAGCATGACGGCTGGCTCGGGAGCCACGGCCTCGTCCATCACCGCCGCCTCTGGCTTTCCGCGGACGGGACGGATTTCCGCGGGGAGGACCGGGTGGACGCCACCGGCCCCGGCCCGCGGGAAATCTTCGACGCCGCCGCGCGCCGGGAAGAGCGCGGCAGCGTGCCCTTCACGATCCGCTTCCACCTCCATCCGGAGGCGGAGGCCGGGCTCTTCCTCGCCGGCTCCGCCGCGCGGCTCCGTCTCGGGTCCGAGATCTGGGTCATGCGCGCCTCCGGCGGCGCCCTCTCGATCGAGGAGAGCGTCTGGCTCGACGAGGCGCGCGCCGCTCCGCGCGCGACGAAACAGATGGTGGTCAGGGCCGCGGCGAAGGATTACAGGGGCGCCGTGAAATGGACGTTCCGCCGCGCGGAGGGCGAGGGCCCGGAGGCGCGGGCCGCCGCCGAAGCCGACGCCTGAACCGGGAGAGCCCCATGCAAGACGCCCCCGCGCCGATCCGGCGCGCGCTCATCTCCGTCTCGGACAAGACCGGGCTCGAAGCCCTCGGCGCCGCCCTCGCCGCGCGGGGCGTGGAGCTTGTCTCCACCGGCGGCACGGCGAAAGCGCTTCGCGCCGCCGGCCTCGCCGTCCGCGACGTGAGCGAACTGACCGGCTTTCCGGAGATGATGGACGGGCGCGTGAAGACGCTGCACCCGATGGTGCATGGCGGCCTCCTCGCGCTCCGTGGAAACCCGGAGCACGAGGCGTCGATGGAAGCGCACGGGATAGCGCCGATCGATCTCCTCGTCGTCAACCTCTACCCGTTCGAGGCGGTGCGCGCCGCCGGCGCCGGCTATGACGAGAGCGTGGAGAACATCGACATCGGCGGCCCGGCGATGATCCGCGCGGCGGCGAAGAACCACGCGCATGTGACGGTCGTCGTCGACGCCGAGGATTACGACGCGCTTCTGGCGGAGATGGACGCGGGCGGCCCTTCTGCCGCATTCCGCCGCCGCATGGCCGCCACGGCCTACGCCCGCACCGCCGCCTACGATTCCGCCGTCTCCGCCTGGCTGAGCGCCGAGGCGGGGGAGGAAGCGCCGCGCCGCCGCGCCTTCGCCGGAACGCTCCGGCAGGTCATGCGCTATGGCGAGAACCCGCATCAGGGCGCGGCCTTCTATGTGACGGGGGAGGCGCGGGAGGGCGTCGCCACAGCGCGGCAGGTCCAGGGCAAGGAACTTTCCTACAACAACATCAACGACACCGACGCCGCCTTCGAGCTTGTCGCGGAGTTCCCGCCCGCGGAGGGGCCGGCCTGCGTCATCGTCAAGCACGCCAATCCCTGCGGCGTCGCCCGCGGCGCGACTCTGGCGGAGGCCTACGCCCGCGCCCATGATTGCGACCGGACCTCCGCCTTCGGCGGCATCGTCGCGCTCAACCGCCCGCTGGACGCAGAGACGGCGCGGCTGATCGCGGAGATCTTCACCGAGGTCGTGATCGCCCCGGGCGCGAGCGCGGAGGCGGAGGCCGTCTTCGCCGCGAAGAAGAACCTCCGCCTCCTCCTCGCCGCCGGCCTGCCCGACCCGGCCGCGCCCGGCCTCGCCTTCCGGCAGGTCGCCGGCGGCTTCCTCGTGCAGGACCGTGACGCCGGCTCCCCCGCCGCGCTGAAGGTCGTCACAAAGCGCGCGCCGACGGAGGCGGAGATGGCGGACCTCCTCTTCGCTCGCATCGTCGCGAAGCATGTGAAATCCAACGCCATCGTCTATGCGAAGAACGGCGCGACCGTCGGCGTCGGCGCCGGCCAGATGAGCCGGGTGGATTCCACCCGCATCGCCGCGCGGAAGGGGGAGGACATGGCCGCCGTCCTCGGCCTCGGGACAAGCCCGGTGAAGGGCGCCGTCGTCGCCTCGGACGCCTTCTTCCCCTTCGCGGACGGCGTTCTGACCGCGGCGGAGGCGGGAGCGACGGCGCTGATCCAGCCCGGCGGCTCGGTGCGGGACGAGGAGGTGATCGCGGCGGCGGACGAGGCGGGGCTCGCCATGGTCTTCACCGGGATGCGGCATTTCCGGCACTGAGGGCGGGGCGGAAGCGAGCCCCGTTGGCCTTTCCGAAGCACCATTCGGAACCGGCTGCGCTGGCCGCATGTGACATGTGTGCATGGATTTCATTCAGCGCGCCGCACGAGGTTCGTGGATCGCCATAAGGAGCTCCCGGCAGATCAGAGCCGCGGCTGATCTGCCCGCGGCCGCCGCCCCCCGGCGGCCGCGTTTCGCGCCCGCCGCGGCGACCGCGGACAGATCTTCGACCGACGCGGCGGCTCGGCGCCATTCGCCCTCCGGCTTGCGCCTCCAGCCGACGGCCTCTGCGACCTTCCCCCGGAAGTTCGCTGATCGAGGCCGGGCTCCCCCTTCACGGCCCCGCGGCGGCTTCCAGCGCGGGATAGCGCCGCCAGAGCGTGACGCCCCGCAATCCGAAGAACGCGAGCAGCGCCATCCACAGCCCCGGCGCGCCGAAGGCGGGCGCCAGCGTGAAGAGCAGCGTAAGATAGAGCGCGGTGCTCACGATCATCGCGTTCCGCATGTCCCGCGTCCTCGTCGCGCCGATGAAGATTCCGTCAAGCATGAAGGCCGGAGCGGCGATCACCGGCGCCACCGCCGCGAAGGGCAGGAGCGCGCCCGCCGCCTCCCGCACCGGCTCCGCGTTCGTCATCAGCGCTATGATCCCCGTCCCCGCAAGCGCGAAAACGACTGAAATGAACCCCGCCGTCCCCATAGCCCAGAGCGAGGCCAGCAAGGCCGCGCGCCGGAGCGACGCCCGGTCCCGCGCGCCCATCGCCCGGCCGACCAGCGCCTCCGCCGCGAAGGCGAAACCGTCCAGCGCATGGGCGGCGAGCATGATGAACTGCATCAGCACCTGATTGGCGGCCAACGTCACGTCCCCCGCAGCCGCCGAGCGGAACACGAAGGCGGCGAGGCCGACCTCCAGCAGGATCGAGCGAATGAGAATGTCCCCGTTCACCGCCGCCATGCGCCGGAGCCGCGCGCCGTCCAGCACCTGCGCCCGGTCCCGCCACGCGGACCCGCGAAAAGCCTCGCGGCAGAGCCAGAGGCCGAGCGCCGCGCCGGACCATTCCGCAATCAGCGTCGCGACCGCGACCCCTTCAACGCCCCAGCCGAGTCCGAGCACGAACCAGAGGTCGAGAAGGATGTTGACCCCGTTCACGACGAACTGGAGGAGGAGCACCGCCTGCGTCCGCTCCGCCGCGATCAGCCAGCCGGTGATCGCATAGGCCGCGATGGCCGCCGGGGCGCCCCAGATGCGAATCTCCATATAGGACCGCGCGAGCCCCTCCACCTCCTCCGAAGCCGGGGAGACGGCGAAGCCCGCGGCGAAGAGCGGCGCTTGCAACAGGATCAGCCCCAGCCCCGCCGCGCCCGCCACAAGAAGCCCGCGGACGAGAAGCGCCACGACCTCCCGCCCCTCCCCCGCGCCGAGCGCCTGCGCCGCGAGACCGGCCGTGCCCATGCGGAGGAACCCGAAGGCCCAGTAGAAGAAGGTGAGGATCACCGCTCCGAGCCCGACCGCCCCGATCGGCGCCGCCTCCCCGAGCTGGCCGACGACGCCTGTGTCAACCGCCCCGAGGAGCGGCGTCGTCAGGTTGGCGAGGACGATGGGCGCCGCGATCCGCAGCACGCGCGGCGAGGTGAGCGCACCCGCGCCCGGCGCCGCCTCAGCCATCCGGCATCAGGAAATGCCCGTGCGCCGCGGCGATGGGCCGGCCGCGCGCGTCCTGCCAGGCCTCGATCCGCACATTGGAGACGCGCCGGCCCGCCTTCAGCACCGTCGCGCGGGCGAACACATCCCGCGGGCGCCCCGAACGGAGATAGTCGATGGTGAGGTCGATCGTCTTCGGCAGGCGCGGCGGCCCCTCGCCCGCCGCCTCCCCCGCCTCCATCCGGCGCCAGAGATCGTCCCAGGCGAGCTGCATCAGCGCCGTGATCTCCAGCAGCGCGCCCGTCACCCCGCCATGAAGCGCGGGGATCGCAGGATTGCCGATCAGATGCCCGGAATAGGCGAGCCGCCCGGTCAGCTCGTCTCCCATCCGCGTGAAGCCGACGCCGATGAAGCGATGATAGGGCGAGGTCAGGGTCAGCCGCTCCAGCGCCGCGTCGCGGCGCGCCTCCTCCTCGGGTTCGCTCATTCCGTCCATCCGAGCTTCGTGATCATGAAGGCCCCCGTCGCGCTCGCCACCGGGTCCTCCTCCGCCTCGTCCCAGGCCACGCCGCGGCAGAACGCGACGGAGCGGGTGAGCCGGTAGCATTCGCATGTGGCGCGGATCGGATAGCCGGGCTTCGAGGGGCGCATGTAGTCGATCCTCAGGTCGAGAGTCGCGACGCCCGCCTTGCCGGAGAGCTTCATCACCGCGGCGAGCCCGCATCCCGTGTCGAGAATCGTGGTGACGACGCCGCCATGGATCACTCCCGTCGCCGGGTCGCCGATCAGCCGCTCGTCATAAGGCACGGCGGCCACCAGCCGCCCGTCCGCCAGCGTCTCCAGCGTCATGCCGAGCGCGCTGGCGTGCGGGAAGAGCTCGAACGGGCTCCGCTTGCGCCGCTTCGGCGCCTCCGCCGCATCCTCCATCCGGGTTTCCGCCTCGCAGGAAAGTGATCTTGACGTTTACGTCAACGTAATATACATGCGATGTCAGAGAGACGCAATCACCGGGACCCGAGCGCCATGAGCGATCCCACCTATTCCATCGGCGAGCTGTGCGCCGAATTCGACGTGACCCCGCGAACATTGCGGTTTTATGAACAGCGCGAGCTCCTCACGCCGATTCGTGACGGCCAGCGCCGCATCTTCACCCAGCGGGACCGGGCGCGGCTGAAGCTGATCCTCCGCGGCAAGCGCTTCGGCTTCTCGCTCGAATCGATCCGCCAGTGGCTTAACCTCTACGATCTCGGAGACGGCGGCGTCACGCAGATGACGACCTGGGTCGAGAACGCGAAGACCCAGATGGGCGCGCTCCGCGACCAGCGGGACGAACTGGAGGACGCGATGGCGGAGCTTCAGGTTCTGATCGACGAGACCGAGGCGGAGCTTTCGCGCCGCGCGGCGAAGCGCGCCGCCGAATGAATCCGGCGCGCCCGCCGCGCGCCTGACCACAAGACATTCCACCGGAGAGCCCGACGATGCCGAGCTACACGCCGCCGACCGAAGACCATCTCTTCATCCTCCACGAAGTCCTGAAGGTTCAGGAAAATCAGGAAATCGAGGGGTATACGGACCTGACGCCGGATCTCACCGGCCCGGTGCTGCAGGAAGCCGGCAAGCTCGGCGCCGAGGTCCTCGCCCCCCTCAACATCGTCGGGGACGGCGGCTGCACGCTGGAGAACGGCGTCGTCCGCACGCCCGAAGGCTTCAAGCAGGCCTTCGACATGCTGCGGGACGGCGGCTGGACATCGCTCGCCTGCGACCCGGATTTCGGCGGGCAGGGCCTCCCCGGCATCCTCCACGCGGCGGCGGGCGAGTATCATTCCTCGGCCAACATGGCCTTCATGATGTTCTCCGGCCTCACCCTCGGCGCCTACCGCACGATCCACGCCTACGGGACGGAGGAGCAGAAGGCGACCTATCTCGAAAAGATGGCCACCTGCCAGTGGACCGGCACGATGAACCTGACGGAGCCGCATTGCGGCACCGATCTCGGGATGCT
The DNA here is from genome assembly GCA_030429105.1 of Alphaproteobacteria bacterium. Classification (GTDB taxonomy): domain Bacteria; phylum Pseudomonadota; class Alphaproteobacteria; order Rhodobacterales; family Rhodobacteraceae; genus Pikeienuella. The sequence continues at coordinate 69,887 of JAUIDE010000007.1, read as the reverse complement.
GCGCACGAAGGCCGTCCCGCAGGGCGACGGCTCCTACAAGCTCTCGGGGCAGAAGATCTTCATCTCCTCCGGCGAGCACGACATGGCGGAGAACATCGTCCACCTCGTCCTCGCGCGGACGCCAAACGCGCCGGCGGGCGTGAAGGGCATCTCGCTCTTCATCGTCCCGAAATTCCTTCCGAAGGAAGACGGGGCGCCGGGCGCCCGCAACGCCCTCTCCTGCGGCAAGCTCGAGGAGAAGATGGGCATCCACGGCAACCCGACCTGCGTCATGAACTATGACGAGGCGACAGGCTGGCTGCTCGGGGAAGAGAACCGCGGCCTGCCCGCCATGTTCACGATGATGAATCACGCGCGGCTCGACGTGGCGGGCCAGGGCCTCTTTCAGGCCGCCGCCGCCTATCAGGTCGCCGCGTCCTACGCGAAGGACCGCCTCCAGGGCCGCGCCGTCACCGGCGCCGTCGCGCCGGAGAAGGCGGCCGACCCGCTCATCGTGCACCCCGATGTCCGCCGCCTCCTCCTCGACCAGAAGAGCTTCGTCGAGGGCGCGCGCGCCGCGCTCCTCATCGCCGCCGAGCTGAACGACGCCTCGCATCGCCACGCCGACCCGGCGAAGCGGAAGGAGGCGGACGACATGCTCTCCCTCCTCACGCCGGTGCTGAAGGGCTTCTGCACCGACAAGGGCTTCGACATGACCGTGCAGGCCCAGCAGGTCTTCGGCGGGCACGGCTATATCCGCGAATGGGGCATGGAGCAGTTCGTGCGCGACGCGCGGATCGCCATGATCTACGAGGGCGCGAACGGCGTGCAGGCGCTCGACCTCGTGGGCCGCAAGCTCGCCGCCAATGGCGGCAAGACGCTGATGGGCTTCTTCGAGGCGATAAAGGGCTTCATCAAGGCGAAGGCGGCGGACGAGGAGCTGGCGAAGGACTTCCTCGATCCGCTCAAGGCCGCGTCGAAGGACATGCAGGAGGCGGCGATGTATTTCATGGCCGAGGGCATGAAGAACCCGAACAACGCGCTCTCCGGCTCGTCCGACTTCATGCATCTCTTCGGCCATGTGCTGATGGGCTGGGCCTGGGCGCGCATGGCCGTCGCCGCGCGGGCCGGGCTCGCCTCGGGCGAGGGCAACGCCGAGTTCTACCGGAACAAGCTCCGCACCGGCCGCTACTACATGAGCCGGATGCTGCCGGAGACGGGCCTCCGCCTCGCCCGCATCCGCACCGGCGCCGCGCCGGTGATGGACCTGCCGGCGGAGGCGTTCTAAGCCTCGCGCCGCAACCAGTTCCCCGCCCCTCGCGGGGCGGGCCCATCAAGGGGCGCCGGCAAGGCGCCCGTCCGCCCGGGAGAGCGCCAGATGCAGTTCGAGAACCTGAAATCCGACTGGATGAACGACGAGCATGTGATGTTCGAGGACATGGCCTCGAAATTCATCGCCAACGAGTTCGTCCCCCATGCCGAGCGCTGGCGCCATGAGGGCATCATGGACCGCGACAGCTGGAACAAGGCCGGCGATGCAGGAATGCTCTGCGCCTCGATCCCGGAGGAATATGGCGGGGCGGGCGGCGATTTCGGGCACGAGGCGATCCTCTCCCTCGTGCAGAATCATCACAACCTCGCCTCCTGGGGCCAGTCGATCCATTCCGGCATCGTCGCCCATTACATCCTCCATTGCGGCACGGAGGAGCAGAAGCGCCGCTGGCTGCCGAAGATGGCGACGGGGGAGATCGTCGGCGCCCTCGCGATGACGGAGCCGTCGGGAGGCTCCGACGTGCAGCGCATCCGCACCAAGGCGGTGAAGGACGGGAACGTCTATCGCCTCTCCGGCCAGAAGACCTTCATCACCTGCGGCCAGCATGCGAACCTCATCCTCGTCGCCTGCAAGACGAACCCCGCTGAGGGCGCGAAGGGCGTCTCCCTCCTCGCGGTGGAGACGGACGGGGCGGAAGGTTTCCGTCGCGGTCGCAATCTCGACAAGGTGGGCCTAAAGGCCGCCGACACCTCCGAGCTCTTCTTCGACGAAGTGCCCGTCCCGCCCGAGAACGTGCTGGGCGGGGAGGAGAATCGCGGCTTCTACCAGATGATGCAACAGCTCCCGCAGGAGCGGCTCCTGATCGCATGCGGCGCCGTGGGCGCGATGGAGGGCGCGGTGCGCCGGACCATCGAATACTGCAAGGAGCGCAAGGCTTTCGGCCAGTCGATCATCGACTTCCAGAACACCAAGTTCAAGCTTGCCGAGGTGAAGACGGAGACGGTCGTCGCCCGCGCCTTCCTCGACAATTGCATCGCCGCGCATCTCCGCGGCGAACTTAGCGTCGAGACGGCGGCGATGGCGAAATACTGGACGACCGACCTTCAGAATCGCGTCATCGACGAATGCGTCCAGCTCCACGGCGGCTACGGCTACATGATGGAATACGCCGTCGCCGAGATGTGGACGGATGCGCGCGTGCAGCGGATCTACGGCGGCACGAACGAGATCATGAAGGACCTGATCTCGCGGAAGCTCTGATCGCCTTTCCGGCGTAAACAAGCGCCCGGCCCCGGCCTTGAGCCGGGGCCCCGACGGGCGAAGCGAAGACCAGCGAGGCCCCGGATCGCGTCCGGGGCCGGGAAAATCGGGGAGACAGCATGACGATCCGCCTCCACTGCTTCGGCGAAAGCGGCAACGCCTACAAGGCTGCGCTCCCGCTCTCCCTCTCCGGGCTCGCCTGGGAGCCCGTCTTCGTCGATTTCTTCGGCGGGGAGACGCGGACGCCGGAATACCGCGCCAACGTCAACATCATGGGCGAGGCGCCGGTGATGGTCGATGGCGACGTGAAACTCACCCAGTCCGGCGTCATTCAGGAATACATTTCCGAAAAGTCAGGAAAGTTCGGCGGGCGCGACGCGTCGGAGCGGCGCGAGGTGCTGCGCTGGGTGCTGTGGGATAACCACAAGCTGTCCTCGAATGCCGGCCTCACCCGGTTCCTGATGAACTTCCTGCCGGAGGACAAGCGCCCGGCGGAGGTGATCGGCTTCATGCAGGGCCGGCTCAAGGCCGCCTATGGCGTGCTCGACGCAGCGCTCGCGGGGCGGGACTGGCTGGTGGGGGACGGGCCGACCAACGCCGACTTCTCTTGCTGCGGCTATCTCTTCTACCCCGAGCCCTTCGGCTTCTCCCGCGCCGACTGGCCCAATATCGACGCCTGGCTCTCGCGCATCGAGGCGCTGCCGGGCTGGAAGCATCCCTACGACCTGATGCCGCGGAAAGCGGCCTGACCATTCAAGGAGCCCCCATGACCGAGGCTTACATCTATGACGCCGTGCGCTCCCCGCGCGGCAAGGGCAAGGCGGACGGGAGCCTTCACGAAGTCACCTCCGTCCGCATGGCCGCCAACGCGCTGAACGAGCTGAAGGCGCGCAACCATCTCGACGAGTCGATGGTGGAGGACGTGATCCTCGGCTGCGTCACCGGCGTCGGCGAGCAGGGCGCCTGCCTCGCCCGCTCCGCCGTGCTCTACGCGGGGTGGGACCAGTCGGTCCCCGGCCTTCACATCAACCGCTTCTGCGCCTCCGGCATGGAAGCGGTGAACCTCGCCGCCAACCAGGTGCGGGGCGGGGCGGGCGATCTCTACGTCGCCGGCGGGGTGGAGATGATGTCCCGCGTGCCGATGGGCTCGGACGGCGGCGCGCTCGCCATCGACCCCTATCTCGCCATGGGCTCCTATTTCGCGCCGCAGGGCATCTCCGCCGACCTCATCGCCACGAAATACGGCTTCAGCCGGGACGATGTGGACGCCTACGCCGTCGAGAGCCAGAAGCGCGCGGCGCAGGCGTGGAAGGAAGGCCGCTTCGCGAAATCCGTCTTCGCGGTGAAGGACCAGAACGGCCTCACCATCCTCGACCATGACGAGTTCATCCGCCCGAACACGGACATGCAGTCCCTCGGCGCGCTGAAGCCGTCCTTCAAGGACATGGGCGAGACGATGCCGGGCTTCGACAAGGTGATGCTCCTTCGCTATCCGGAGGTCGAGCGCGTGAACCACGTCCACCACGCCGGCAATTCGTCGGGCATCGTGGACGGGGCGACGGCGGTGCTGATCGGCTCGAAGGAGGCCGGGGAGAAGCTCGGGCTGAAGCCCCGCGCCCGCATCCGCGCCACCGCGAAGATCGGCTCCGAGCCCGCGATCATGCTCACCGGCCCCGTGCCGGTGACGGAGAAGATCCTCCGCGAATCCGGCATGAAGATCGGCGACATCGACACCTTCGAGGTCAACGAGGCCTTCGCCGCCGTGCCGCTCCTCTTCATGCAGCATTTCGGCGTCGACCATACGGTCGTGAACCCGAACGGCGGCGCCATCGCGATGGGCCATCCGCTCGGCGCGACGGGCGCGATGATCATCGGCGCCGCGCTCGACGAGATGGAGCGGTCGGACAAGTCCACCGCCCTCGCCACCCTCTGCGTCGCCGGCGGCATGGGCGCCGCGACCATCCTCGAACGCGTGTGAGGCCGACATGACCATCTTCAATTACAGCGTGGACCCGGAGGGCGTGGCCGTCATCTCCTGGGATCTCCCCGGCGCCTCCATGAACGTGATGACCGAGCAGGGCATCCAGGAAATCGACGTCGCCTTCGACAAGGCGCTGGCCGACCCTGCGGTGAAGGGCATCGTGCTGACCTCCGCGAAGAAGGATTTCGCGGGCGGCATGGACCTCAACATCCTCGGCCGCGCCCGGCGCGAGGCGGAGGCTTCGGGCCGCATGCCGGCGGAGGCGATCTTCGAGGGCGTGATGCGCATGCACCACCTCCTCCGCAAGATCGAGCTCGCCGGCATGGACCCGAAGACGAAGAAGGGCGGCAAGCCCGTCGCCTGGGCCGCCCCCGGCACCGCCGCGGGCATCGGGCTCGAGCTCGGCCTCGCCTGCCACCGCCGCTTCGCCGCGGACAATCCGAAGGCGAAGATCGGCCTGCCCGAAATCCTCGTCGGCATCTTCCCCGGCGCCGGCGGCACCACCCGGCTCGTCCGGATGCTGGGCGTGATGGGCGCCTCGCCCTTCCTCTTCGAAGGCAAGATGATGAGCCCGAAGGCCGCGAAGGCCGCCGGCGCCGTCGACGAGGTCGTCCCGCCGGAGGCGCTCCTCGCCGCCGCCAAGGCCTGGGTGCTGAACGCGACGGACGCGGACATCGTGAAGCCCTGGGACGCGAAGGGCTACAAGATGCCCGGCGGCGCCCCCTACACGCCCGCCGGCTTCCAGACGATGGCGGGCGGCATCGCGATGATCCACGGCCGCACGCAGGGCGTCTACCCCGCCGCGAAGGCGCTGATGAGCGCGATCTACGAGGGCGCGCAGGTCGATTTCGACACCGCGATCCGGATCGAGGCGCGGTGGATGACCAACATCATGCTCAACCCCTCCTCCGCCGCGATGATCCGCTCGCTCTTCCTGAACAAGGAGGCGCTGGAGAAGGGCGCCGTCCGCCCGAAGGACGTGCCGGACATGTCGGTGACGAAACTCGGCGTCCTCGGCGCCGGCATGATGGGCGCCGGCATCGCCTATGTCTCCGCCCGCGCGGGGATCGAGGTCGTGCTGATGGACCGGGACCAGGCCGCGGCGGACAAGGGCCTCGCCACGATCACGGGCCTGCTCGACGACGACGTGAAGAAGAAGCGGCTGAGCGAGGAGGCGAAGGCCGAAGTGCTCTCCCGCCTCACCGCCACGCCTGACTACGCCGCCCTCAAGGGCGCCGATCTCGTCGTCGAGGCGGTGTTCGAGGATCCGGCGGTAAAGGCGAACGTGACGAAGCTCGCCGAGGCCGAACTGGCTCCGGACGCGATCTTCGCCACCAACACCTCCACCCTGCCGATTTCCGACCTCGCGAAGGCGAGCCGGAATGCGGAGCGCTTCATCGGCATCCACTTCTTCAGCCCGGTCCACCGCATGATGCTGGTCGAGATCATCAAGGGCGAAAGGACGGGGCCGGAAGCCGTGGCGAAGTCGCTCGACTTCGTGCGCCAGATCCGCAAGACGCCGATCGTCGTGAACGACGCCCGCTTCTTCTACGCCAACCGCTGCATCATCCCCTATGGCGGCGAAGCCGCCCGCATGGTCGCGGAGGGGATCGAGCCCGCGCTGATCGAGAATGCGGCGAAGCAGCTCGGCTTCCCCGTCGGCCCGCTCCAGCTCGGGGACGAAACCTCCATCGACCTCGCCGAGAAGATCATGCGCGCGACGAAGGAGGCGATGGGCAAGGATTATCCTGAGAATTCCGGGGACGACGTGGTGCAGGCCCTGTTCGACGCCGGCCGCCTCGGCCGGAAGACGAAGGCCGGCTATTTCGACTATGACGAGGCCGGAAAGCGCACCGGCCTCTGGCGCGGCATCCATGACCATTTCCCCCTCGCGGCGGAGCAGCCGGACGTGACGGAGGTGAAGCATCGCCTCATGCTCGCGCAGGTGCTGGAGGCGGTGAAGGCGCTGGAAGAAGGCGTGCTGGAGGATATTCGGGAGGGCGACGTGGGCGCGATCCTCGGCTGGGGCTTCGCGCCCTGGTCCGGCGGCCCCTTCTCCTGGGTCGACATCCTCGGCGCGAAGGAGGTCGTCCGCATCTGCGACGCGCTGGCGCAGAAGCACGGGCCGCGCTTCAACGCGCCAAAGCTGCTGCGCGACATGGCGGAGAAGGGCGAGCGGTTCTATGATCGCTTCGCCCCCGCGAAGGCTGCCTGAGACAGCCTGAGGGCCGGGCCGGTTGAACCCGGCCCGCGCCCGGCCGATGAAGGCGCATGACAAGCTGGCTGCATGCGGAGCGGCTCGAAGCCGTGCTGGAGGCGCTCCGCGCATCCGGCGCGCGCTCCGTCCTCGATCTCGGCTGCGGCGACGGGGACCTGATCCTGAGGCTCGCCGCCGCCCCCTGGGCCGGGCGGATCGCGGGGATCGACCTTTCCGAGCCCGCCCTCGCCCGCCTCCGCGCCCGCCTCGCCGCCGCCGGGGCGGAGGCGGAGATCATGCCGGGCTCGATGCTCGACCCGCCCGCGGGGCTGAAAGGCTTCGACGCTGCGGCGCTCGTGGAGACCATCGAGCATCTCGATCCGTCCGATCTCGGGCGGCTGGAGCGGGCGCTCTTCCTCCGTCTCCGGCCCGAGACCGTCGTCATCACCACCCCGAACGCCGAGTTCAACGCGCTCCTCGGCGTCAGGCCCGGCGCGATGCGCCGGCCCGACCACCGCTTCGAATGGGGCCGCGCCCGCTTCCGCGCCTGGGCGGAGGGCGCGGCGGGGCGCGGGGGCTATTCCGTCTCCTTCTCGGATGTCGGCGGAAAGCATCCGACGCTCGGCGCCGCGAGCCAGATGGCGCTCTTCCGGCGCGGGGCGGAAGGCGTTAAGCCTGCGGGAATCAAATGAGGAAACGCCGATGGATGACGGGAGAGCGGGCTGGCCCGAGACGGTCTTCGCCGCGCTGAAGGCGGCCGATGTCCGCCACATGTCCTATGTGCCGGACGCCGGGCACGCCGCGCTCATCACGCGCATGAGCGCCGATCCGGAGATCGCGACGCATGTGCTGACGACGGAGGAGGAGGGCGTGGCCATCGCCGCCGGCGCCTGGCTCGGCGGGGTCCGGAGCGTGATCCTCATGCAGTCGAGCGGGGTCGGCAATTGCGTCAACATGCTCTCGCTCCCGGCGATGACGCGCGCGCCGCTCCTGATGCTGGTGACGATGCGGGGCGAGTGGGCGGAGTTCAATCCGTGGCAGGCGCCGATGAGTCGCGCCACGCAGACGGTGCTGGAGGCGATGGGCGTCCGCGTCCTCCGCGCCGACGCGCCGGAGGATGCGGCGGAGGCCGTCTCCGCCGCGGCGACGATGGCCTATGAGGCGGACGGGCAGGTCGCCGTCCTCTTCGGGCAGAGGCTCCTCGGGAGGAAGACATGGTGAAGATGAACCGGCGCGAGGCGACCGCCGCGCTGCTCGCCGCGCGGGGCGATGCGCTCGTCGTCTCCGGCCTCGGCTCGCCCTCCTATGACCTTCACGCGGCGGGGGACGATGCGCGGAACTTCTATCTCTGGGGCGCGATGGGCGGCGCGGCGCTCGTCGGCCTCGGCCTCGCCACGGCGCAGCCCGGCCGCGCGGTGATCGCGCTGACGGGGGACGGGGAAATGCTGATGGGCATGGGCGCGCTCGCGACCATCGGCGTCGCGAAGCCGCAGAACCTCTCCGTCGTCGTGCTCGACAACGGGCATTTCGGGGAGACGGGGATGCAGGCGAGCCATACCGGCCGCGGCGTCGACCTCGCCGCCGCCGCCCTCGCCTGTGGATTCGCGGAGGCGCGGACCCTGACCGGGTTGGAGGAAGTCCGCGCGCTGGCCGCGCCGCTCGCCGCTCCCGCCGCCGGCCCGCGGCTCTTCGTCCTCCGCGTCGCGGCGGAGCCTCTGCCCCGCTCGCTCCCGGCGCGGGACGCGGTGTTTCTCAAGAACCGGTTCCGGGCTTCGCTCGGCCTCGGCGTGAACTGAAAAGACAAGAAAAGGAGAGGGATATGGAGACGGTCGGATTCATCGGGCTGGGCGCGATGGGGCGCCCGATGGCCTCGAACCTCGCGCGGAAGGGCTTCCGCCTCGTGGTGAACGACATCGACCCGGGCGCAATGGCGGCGCTGGAGGCGCTGCAATGCTCCCCCGCCTCCACGGTGGCCGAGGTCGCGCAGCGGTCTGAGATCGTCGTGACGATGCTGCCGAACTCCGCCATCGTGTCGGATGTGGTGACGGCGGCGGAGGGCGTGATCGCCAACGCCAAGCCCGGCTCCCTCGTCCTCGACATGAGCACGGTGAGCCCGGAGACGACGGACCGGCTCGCCGCGCTCTGCGCCGAAGCCGGGCTCGGCTTCGTCGATGCGCCGGTCGGCCGGCTCGTCGCCCATGCGGAGCGGGGCGAGTCGCTCTTCATGGTCGGAGCCTCCGACGCCGATTTCGCGCGGGTGAGGCCGCTGCTGGAGGCGATGGGGACGACGATCCATCATTGCGGCGGGCCGGGCGCCGGCACGCGCACCAAGCTCGTGAACAACTTCCTCGCCGTCTCCTCCTGCCAGCTGAATGCGGAGGCGCTCGGCCTCTCGCAGGCTCTGGGGCTCGACCTCGAAACGACGCTGGAGGTGATCCACGGCACCACGGCGACGAATGGGCAGCTCAAGATCAACTGGCCCAACAAGTCCCTGAAGGGCGACCTCGAACCCGGCTTCGCCATCGACCTCGCCCACAAGGACCTGACGCTCATCATGGAGGCCGCGAACGCGGCGAAGGCCCCAATGCCGATGGGCGCCGCCGCGCGCGAAGCCTTCAGCCAGGCCCGCGCCCGCGGCTACGGGCGGAAGGATTTTTCGGCGATGGGCGACGCGCATTGCGAGGCGGCCAACATCGCGAAGCCGCGGCTGAAGGGCTGACGCCGCGCGTCGCTCCGCCGATGGACGAAGCGCCTCCCTCCCCCTGCCGGGGGAGGGATGGGGCGGGGGCTCCAAGGCTCCCCCCCAAAAATGTTTCAAAGTCGATCACGACTTTTTTCCAATTAAATCAAGGGAAATCGGGCGATAACCATGGTTATGCCCCTTGGGAGCGGTCGCGGAGGCCGGATTTCCTCCGCTACCGCGCCTGCCGGTCCTTCGCGTTCGTCGCCTCGATCGCCTCCCGCGCGGCCTTCCATTCCGCGTCGCCCCAGTGGCGAAGCTCGTAGAAATTCCCGCCCGTCGCCAGCGCCTGCGCCCCGTCCATCGCGATCACCTCGCCCGAGAGCCAGCCGCAGCGGCCCGAGAGGAGAAAGGCGGCGAGGTCGCCGAGCTCCTCCATCGTGCCGACGCGCCCCATCGGGTTGGCGGCGACGGTGCGCGCCCCAGGCTCCTCGCCCGGGTTCAGCCGCTTCGACATGCCCAGCGTCGGAATCTCCCCCGGCGCGACGGCGTTGAGCCGGATGCCGTGGCGGCCCCATTCGGCGGCGAGGCTCTTCGTCATCGCCGTCACCGCCGCCTTCGACATGGCGGAGGGGACGACGAAGGGCCCGCCGTTCCTCACCCAGGTGACGACGATGGAAAGCACGTTCCCGCCGGTTCCCGCCGCGATCCAGCGCTTGCCGACCGCCTGCGTCACATAGAACGTCCCGTGCATCACGATGTTCGCCACCGCGTCGAAGCCGCGGGGGGAAAGGTCCTCCGTCCGGGCGATGAAGTTCCCGGCGGCGTTGTTGAGGAGCCCGGTGAGCCCGCCGGTGGCGAAGCACTCCTCAACCATCTCCTCCACCGCCTGCGCGTTGCGGATGTCGAGCGGATAGAAGTCCACCCGCCCGCCCGCGGCGCCCATCTCCGCCGCAGCCTCCCGGAGCACGCCCTCGCGCCGCCCGCAGATCACGATCTCCGCGCCGAGGCCGAGCATCCGCTCCGCCATCGCGCGCCCGAGCCCGGTGCCCCCGCCCGTGACGAGGATGCGCTGGCCCTTGAAGAGGTCCGGCTGGAACATGGCGTTTCTCCCTTGTGATGGATGCGGAAGCTGGGGCGGTATGGCGGCGCGGTCAAGCCGGAGGGAGGGGCGGATGAAGATCACGAAGGTGACAAGCCATGTCCTGCAATGCGACATGCCGGAGGAGCTGGGCTATTCTCAGCAATACTATTCGAAGCGCACGGCGCATCTCGTCGAGGTGGAGACCGACGAGGGCGTGACGGGCTGGGGCGAGTGCTTCGGCCCGGGAAACGTCGCGCTCGCCAACAAGGGGATCGTGGAGAAGGTCATCCAGCCGATGGCGCTGGGGCACGATCCGCTGGACCGGGACGTGATCTGGCACAAGGCCTACAACCTGATGCGCGACCACGGGCAGAAGGGCATGCCGCTCCAGGCGCTCTCGGGCGTCGACATCGCGCTCTGGGACATCGCGGGAAAGGTCGCCGGCCTGCCCGTCTCCAAGCTGATCGGCGGCGCCTTTCGGGAGAGCGTTCCCGCCTATGGCTACGGCATGATGCTCAAGCGGGAGGATGTGGCGAGTCATGTCGCGCGATTCGGGGAGGAGGCGGCGAAGATCAGGGCGATGGGCTTCGTCGCGACGAAGATGAAGGTCGGCCTCGGCGCGCGCGACGACGTGAAGCTCGCCGCCGCGGTGCGGCGCGGCGTTGGCGACGATTTCGACTTCATGGTGGACGCGAATCACGGCTACACGACCGCCGACGCCTTCTATGTCGGCCGCGCGCTGGAGGACCTCGGCGCCTATTGGTTCGAGGAGCCGGTCGCGCCGGAGGATCACGCCGGCTACCGCGAGCTTCGCGCAGGGCTCAAGGTCAACATCGCGGGCGGGGAGGCGGAGTTCAGCCGCTGGGGCTGGAAGGCGCTGCTGGAAAGCCGCGGGCTCGACATCGCGCAGCCCGAGGTCTGCGCGCTCGGCGGGATCAGCGAGTATCTCCGGGTGCTGGCGCTCTGCCATGCGCATTTCACGCCGGTGGTCAACCATGTCTGGGGCTCCGCTGTCGCGGTAGCGACCAACCTCCAGCTTCTCGCCGCGATGCCGCCGCTGCCCGGCGGCCTCTTTCCGCGCGAGCCTTGGCTCGAATTCGACACGACGGAGAACCGCTTCCGCGACGAGTTGCTCGAGGAGCCGCTCGACATCCAGGGGCAGGTGGCGCGGAACGGCGGGCGCGTCGCCGTTCCGATGGCGCCGGGGATCGGGGTGGAGCCCGACCGGGCGTTCATCCAGCGCTTCGAGGTCGAGGGCTGAAGCCGGCGCCCTTTCGTCCCGCCGCGCCGCCGCCTAGTCTCGCCGCGGAGACGAAAGGAGCCCCCATGCATTACCGCCCCGGCCTAGACGCGCGGCCCCTGCCCTACGACCCGTTCAAGTCCTGCACCGTGCCGCGCCCCATCGGCTGGCTCTCGACCGTCGACGCGGCGGGGCGGCCAAACCTCGCGCCTTACAGCCAGTGGCAGAACGTCACCTTCGACCCGCCGATGGTCATGTTCGCCGCCAACGTCACGCCGGACGGGCGGCGGAAGGACACGGTCCTGAACGCGGAGGAGACGGGCTGGTTCGTCTGGAACATGGCGACATGGGACCTGAGGGAGGCGGTCAACATCTCCGCCATGGAATTGCCGAAAGGGGAGGACGAGTTCCTGAAGGCCGGCGTCACGAAGGCCCCCTGCATCGACGCGCCGGGCCCGCGCGTGGCCGAGAGCCCCTGCCATTTCGAGGTGAAGTGGCTGACCACCACGCGCTTTCCCGGCGGCAAGGCCGGGCCGGTCGACGTCGTCTTCGGCGAGGTGAAGCGCATCCATGTGCGGGACGATGTGGTGACGGCGGAAGGCAAGCTCGACATCCCGAAGATCAGGCCCATCGCCCGGATGGGCTATTACGACTACACGGTGGTGACGGAAACCTTCGAGATGCGCATTCCCGGCGCCTCGGCGGCGGTTGCGGACGGTCTCGAAGGGCGGTCCTGAGCCATGCGGGGTGCGCGGGGCTGGCATGATTTGACCTTGCCGCGCCAGAGGCCACAAAGAGGGAGACCATGAGCAAATCCTACGATGCGATCATCATCGGAGCCGGCGTGATCGGCGCCTGCGTCGCCTACGAGATGGCGAAGGCCGGGTTCCGCACGCTGAGCGTGGAGAAGAACGGCGCCGCCGGGCACGGCTCCACCGCAGGCTCCTGCGCGATCATCCGGCTTTACTACTCGAATGTGGAAAGCTGCGCGCTCGCCTATGAGAGCTGGTTCTACTGGAAGGACTGGGAAGGTTATCTCGGCGGCGCGGACCCGCGCGGCATGATCGAGTACCGGGACACCGGGACGCTCGTGATGAAGTGCCGGGAGAACGGGCATCTCGAGCGCGCGGCGAAGCTGATGGATGCGATCGGCGCGCCCTACGAGCATTGGGACGCAACGCGCATCAAGGCGCATTTCCCCTTCTTCGACCTCAGCCATTTCAGCCCCCCGAAGCGGCCCGAGCAGGACGGTTTCGGCGAGCCGACGGGCGGCACGCTCGAAGGCGCGATGTTCTTCCCGACGGGCGGCTACGTCACCGACCCGGCGCTGGCGGCGCAGAACGCCGAATTCGCGGCGAAGCGGGCGGGGGCGGAGTTCCTCTACAACGCCGAGGTTACGGCGATCCTGCAGGAGAACGGCCGCGCGGCGGGCGTGCGCCTGAAGGACGGGCGGGAGCTGCGCGCCCCCGTCGTCGTCAATGTCGGCGGGCCGCATTCGGCGAAGATCAACGCCATGGCCGGCGTTTTCGACGAGATGAACATCAAGACCCGCGCGCTCCGCCACGAGGTCGCCCATGTGCCCGGCCCCGCCGGCTTCGACCTGATGAAGGACGGGATGGTGACTTCCGACAGCGACCTGGCGACCTACATGCGGCCCGAGAAGGGCGGCTTCGTGCTGATCGGCTCGGAAGACCCGGAATGCGACGAACGCGAATGGGTGGATCCGGACGACTGGAACAGGGACCTCACCGAACAGGCGCGCGTTCAGGCGATGCGGCTGGCGCAGCGCTGGCATGGCCTGCCTATTCCGAACAAGGTGAAGGGCGTGGTGGAGCTCTACGACGTGACGGCGGACTGGATTCCCGTCTACGACAAGACGGCGCTGCCCGGCTTCTACGTCGCGATCGGCACTTCCGGCAACCAGTTCAAGAACGCCCCCGTCGTCGGCAAGATGATGGCGAAGCTCATCGCCGAATGCGAGGGCGGGCGGGACCATGACGCCGACCCGGTCAGCTTCCGCTTCGAGAATGTCGGGATGGACTGCTCCATCGGCTTCTTCTCCCGAAACCGGGAGATCAACCCGAACTCCACCTTCTCGGTGCTCGGGTGAACCTCGCCGACGCGGGCGCGACCTTTGGGGACCGGCGGACGCCGCCGGTCCTCGTCACGCTCGTGTTGGTCACCTCGATCAGCGTCTTCGCGATGAACGCCTTCATCGCCTCCCTGCCGACCATGGCGGGGGATCTCGCCGTCTCCTACGGTTTCATGCAGTTCGCGCTGTCGGGCTATCTCGCGATGACGGCGGTGATGCAGCTCCTGATCGGCCCGCTTTCCGACCGCTACGGTCGCCGCCCCGTGATCCTCGGCAGTCTCGCGATCTTCGTCCTCGCCTCGCTCGGCTGCCTCTGGGCCGAGGATGGCGAGACCTTCATGCTCTTCCGGATGCTGCAGGCCGCCGTCGCCTCCGGCATGGTGCTCGCCCGCACCATCGTGCGCGACCTCCTGCCGCCGAACGAGGCAGCCTCGCAGATCGGATACATGACCGCCGCCATGGCGCTCGTGCCAATGTTCGGGCCGATGTATGGCGGCGCGATGGAAGAGGCGCTTGGCTGGCGCGGCACGTTCTGGACCTATGTCGTCGTCGGCCTCTTTATCCTCGTCCTGGCATGGTCCGATCTGGGCGAGACCAACAAGCATCGCTCCGGCTCGCTGACGGCGCAGTTCCGCGCCTATCCCGATCTCTTCCGTGCGCGCCGCTTCTGGGGCTACGCCGCCACCGCAGCCTTCGCCTCCGGCGCATTCTTCGCGCTGCTCGGCGGCGGGCCTTACGTCGCGCGCACGATCTTCGGGGAGAGCCCGGCGGCGACCGGGCTCTATCTCGGCTTCGTCGCCGTCGGCTACATGACGGGGAACCTCGTGACAGGCCGCGTCGCCGCGCGGATCGGGATCGACCGGCTGATGTTCATCGGCTGCCTCGTCTCCGCGACCGGAATCGGAACCGGACTGCTCGTCAATCTCTTCATCGTGCAGCACCCCATCGCCGTCTTCGGCTTCTGCGTCTTCGTCGGCTTCGGGAACGGGCTCACGATGCCGGCGTCGACCACCGGGCTCCTCTCGGTCCGCCCGAGCCTCGCCGGCTCCGCCTCCGGATTAGGCGGGGCCCTGATGATCGGCGGCGGCGCCGGGCTCTCCGCCCTCGCCGGCGCGCTCCTCACGCCGGACAGCGGAGCGGCGCCGCTCCTCGCGCTCATGACCGCCTCTGCGGGTCTCTCCGTCCTCTCGGCGCTCTATGTGCTGCGGCGCGCGCGGGCGCTGGCGGCTCAGGCGCGATAGCCGCCGAGCTCGCAAACCACCTTCCATTCCGCCTCCGTCACCGGCTGCACGGAAAGGCGGGTGTTGTTCACGAGGATCATGTCCTTCAGCCGCGGCTCCGCCTTGCACATCTCCAGCGTCACCGGATTCGGCATCGGCGCGACGGCGCGCACATGGACGCAATCCCAGCGCGGGTCGTCCGTCGTCGAGTCGGGCGCGCTGAGGGCGGAGACCTCGACGATGCCGACGACGCGCTTCTCGTCCACCGAATGATAGAAGAAGCCGAGGTCGCCAATCTTCATCGCGCGCATGTTGTTGCGCGCCTGATAATTGCGGACGCCGGTCCACTCTTCGCCTTCCGCTCCCTTCGCGACCTGATCCTCCCAGCTCCAGGCGCCGGGTTCGGATTTGAAGAGCCAGTAGGCCATAGGGCGGTCCTTTCGCATCTGCTTCGCCGCTTCGATACCGCGCGCCGACGCCGCGCTCAATCGCGCGTTCGGCACTTGCCCGTGGCGGCCCGAGCGCGCACTTTCCGGGGAACGAAGCGCAGGGAGACGCTCCATGTCCGCCGATCTGATCGCCGCCGCCGAAGGGGCGGCGAGACGGGCCTACGCGCCCTATTCCGGCTTCCGGGTCGGCGCGGCGGTGCGCGGGGCCTCGGGGGCGGTCTACGCCGGCTGCAACATAGAGAACGCCTCCTATCCGCAGGGCTGGTGTGCGGAGCCTTCCGCCCTCTCCGCCCTCGTCATGGCGGGGGAGACGCGCATCATCGAGGTCGCCGTCTGGGCTGACAGCGCGCGGCCCTGCACGCCCTGCGGCGGCTGCCGGCAGAAGCTGGCGGAGTTCGGTTCGGCGGAGACGCCGGTGATCTCCGCCGGTCCGGCGGGCGAGCGCGCACGCTGGACGCTCGGCGCTCTGCTTCCCGAGGCTTTCAGTCTTGAGGGCGAGGAATGAGCGCCGCAGAGGAGATCATCCGCGCAGTGACGCCGCTCCGCCCGCGCCTCGCCTTCGTCCTCGGCTCCGGGCTCGGCGGCATGGCGGAGGAGTTGGAGGAGCCCGCGCGATTCCCCTTCGCTGCCCTGCCGGGTTTCCCCGTCTCGACGGTCAGCGGCCATGCGGGCGCGCTGACGCTCGGGATGCTGGAGGGCGTGCCGGTCGCGATGGTCGCCGGTCGGAAGCATTTCTACGAGGCGGGGGACGCGGCGGCGATGCGGCCCATCATCGACTGCCTCGCCGCGCTCGGGGCGGAGGCGCTGTTCCTCACCAACGCCGCCGGCTCGACGCGGGCGGAGATGGGGCCGGGCTCGCTGATGATGATCCGCGACCACATCAACTTCTCGGGGCGGGACCCTCTGATCGGCCTGCCGGGGGACGACCGCTTCGTCTCGATGGTGGACGCCTACGACCCGAAGCTGCGTCTCCGGCTCCGTTGGTGGGCGGAGGAGGCGGAGATCGAGCTATTCGAAGGCGTCTATGCCTGGTTCTCCGGCCCCTCCTTCGAGACGCCGGCGGAAATCGCCGCGATCCGGATGCTGGGGGCGGACGCTGTCGGCATGTCCACCGCGCCGGAGACGATCATGGCCCGCCATGCGGGCCTTCCCGTCGTCGCCGTCTCCGTCATCACCAACCTCGCCGCGGGGATGACGGGCGCCGCCCTCTCCCACCATGAGACCAAGACGGAGGCGGCGAAGGCCGAGGCGCAGTTCCGCGCGCTGATCCGCAGCTTCACCCGGAGTTTCCGCGATGAATGAGCACGAAACGGAGCTGAAGCGCGCGGCGCGGCGGGCGCTCCTCTCGCTCGACCTCACCAATCTCGACGAGGCCTGCGACGAGGCGGCGGTGAAGGCGCTGGCGGCGCGGGCCTTCACCGCTCACGGCCATGTCGCCGCGCTCTGCGTCTGGCCGCGCTTCGTCCCGCTCGCGCACCGCCTCGTCGGCCATCGCGGGGTCAAGATCGCCACGGTCGTGAACTTCCCCGGCGGGGAGGAGGATGCGGGCGCAGTCGCGGACATGACGGAACAGGCGGTGGAGGACGGGGCGGACGAGATCGACCTCGTGATCCCTTATCGCGCCTTCCTCGAAGGGCGAGAGGAGGCGGTGCGAACCCGCGTGCGCCGCGTGCGGCAGGCTGCTGGCCCGCGCGCGAAGGTGAAGGCGATCCTCGAGACCGGGGTGCTGGAGACGACGGACCGCATCCGCCGGGCGGGCGAGCTTGCGCTCGACGGCGGCGCGCATTTCCTCAAGACCTCGACCGGGAAGGTCGCTGTGAACGCCACGCTCCGCGCCGCGCGCACCATGCTGGAGACGATACGGGACACGGGCGGAGGCGCCGGCTTCAAGGCGGCCGGCGGCGTGCGGACGACGCGGGACGCGGCTAACTATCTTGACCTTGCGGACGAGGTAATGGGCGAGGGCTGGGCGACGCCAGATACGTTCCGCATCGGCGCCTCGGGCCTTCTCGACGCTCTCGTCGAAACGCTGGAGGACAGGGGGGCGGCCAACCGGGCGCAGGGATATTGAACATGCCCCGCAGAGCCGCAGGCCGATGATCCGCCCCCAAAGCCTCATCGCGAAGAAGCGGGACGGCGGAGCGCTCTCCTCCGCAGAGCTCTCCGCCTTCATGGCCGCGCTCGTCTCCGGCGAAGCGACGGCGGCACAGGGCGCGGCCTTCGCGATGGCGGTGCTCCTCCGCGGCATGGCGGCGGAGGAGCGGGCGGCGCTGACGCTCGCGATGCGGGATTCGGGGCGAGTGATGCGCTGGTCCCTGCCCGGCCCGGTCGTGGACAAGCATTCGACGGGCGGGGTGGGGGACAATGTGAGCCTCATGCTCGCCCCAGCGCTCGCAGCCTGCGGGGCCTATGTGCCGATGATCTCGGGCCGCGGGCTCGGCCATACGGGCGGGACGCTCGACAAGCTTTCCGCCATACCGGGATATGACGCTGCTCCGGCGCCGGAGGCGTTCCGCGCGGCGGTGGCGAGCGCGGGCTGCGCCATCGTCGGGCAGACGGCGGACCTCGCCCCGGCGGACCGCGTACTCTACGCGATCCGGGACGAAACGGGGACGGTGGAGTCCATCGACCTCATCACCGCCTCAATCCTCTCAAAGAAGCTCGCCGCCGGGCTGGACGCGCTGGTGATGGACGTGAAGGCGGGCTCCGGCGCCTTCATGGACGGGGCCGATGCGGAGGCGCTCGCCGTTTCTCTAGTGGAGACGGGGAACGGCGCGGGCTGCCGCACCTCGGCGCTCATCACCGACATGAACGAACCACTCGCCTCCGCCGCCGGAAACGCGCTTGAAGTCGAGAACGCCGCCGCCTTCCTCACCGGGGAAAGGCGCGACGCGCGCCTCTGGGAGGTCACGATCGCGCTCGGCGCGGAGGCGCTGGCGCTCTCTGGGCTCACCGCGGACGCGGCGGAGGGGCGGTCGCGGTTGGAGGCAGCCTTCGCCTCCGGCGCGGCTGCGGAGCGGTTCGGGCGGATGGTCGCCGCGCTCGGCGGGCCCGCGGATTTCCTCGAACGGCGCGGCGCGCATCTCGCGGCGGCGCCGTTCGTGCGCGACGTCGCGGCGCCGGAAGCGGGCTTCGTCGCGGCGGTGGACGGCCGCGCGCTCGGCCTTGCGGTGATCGGCCTCGGCGGCGGGCGGATGAAGGCGTCGGACCGGATCGACACGCGCGTCGGCTTCGACCGGCTCGCCGGGATCGGCTCCCAGGTCGGCCCCGGCGCGCCGCTTGCCCGCGTCCATGCGGCGGACGAAGCGGCGGCGGAGGCGGGCGCGCGGGCGCTCGCCGCTTCGTTCCGGATCGGGGAGGCGCCGCCGCCCCGCAAGCTGATCCTGAAGCGGATCGGGCCGGAGGCCGGGCGGTGAGCCGCGTCTTCCTCCTCGTCATGGACTCGGTCGGCATCGGCGGCGCGCCGGACGCCGCCGCCTATGGCGACGGGGGCGCGGACACGCTCGGCCACATCGCGGAGGCCTCCGGCCCGCTGCGGCTTCCGACGCTCGATTCGCTCGGCCTCGGCGCCGCGGCGCGGGAGGCGACGGGGCGGGTTCCCGCCGGTCTGAGCGGCGCGGGCGGCTGCTGGGCCGCCGCCCGCGAATGGTCCCGCGGCAAGGACACGCCGTCGGGCCACTGGGAGCTTGCGGGCCGCAGGGTCGCGTTCGACTGGGGCTATTTCCCGCGGGAGGACCCCGCGTTCCCCCCCGATCTCGTCGCCTCGCTCTGCGCCGAGGCCGCGCTGCCCGGCGTTCTCGGGCAGACGCACAGCAACGGGATGGCCGCGATCGAGCGTTGGGGACCGGAACATATCCGGACGGGAAAACCGATCTGCTACACAGCGGCGGACAGCGTCTTCCAGATCGCGACGCACGAGGAGGCGTTCGGGCTCGACCGTCTCTACGAAGTCTGCGCCGTCGCGCGCCGGCTTTGCGACCCGCTCCGGATCGGTCGCGTCATCGCCCGGCCCTTCCTAGGAGCTCCGGGCGCGTTCCGCCGCACCGCCAACCGTAAGGACTATGCGATCCCCCCGCCTGACGGAACGCTTCTCGACCGGGCGAAGGGCGCCGGGCGGGCGGTGACCGGCATCGGCAAGATCGGCGACATCTTCGCCCATCGCGGCCTCACGGCGGAGCGGAAGGGCGCGAACGACATGGCGCTCTTCGACGCGCTGGAGGCGGAGTTCGCCGCGGCGCCAGAAGGCGCGCTCGTCTTCGCCAATTTCGTCGAGTTCGACAGCCTCTACGGCCATATGCGGGACCCCGCCGGCTACGCCCGCGCGCTCGAAGCGTTTGACGCGCGGCTCGCCGCGGCGCTGCCACGGCTCCGCGTCGGCGATCTCCTCATCATCACGGCCGATCACGGGAACGACCCGACCTGGCTCGGAACGGACCATACGCGGGAGATGGTCCCGGCGCTCTTCGCCTCTCCGGGCCTTCCACCCCGCGCGCTCGGCCGTTGCGACTTCGCCGATATCGGGGCGACCGCCGCAGCCTGGCTCGGCCTGCCGCCGGGCGAAGAAGGAAGGAGCCTTCTGTGACCGATCTCCGCGCCGTTCCGAAGATCGAGCTTCACCTCCATCTCGAAGGCGCGGCGCCGCCGGCGCTCGTCCGCCGCCTCGGCGCGGAGCAGGGGAAGGACCTCTCGGGCCTCTTCGACGAGACGGGCGGCTACGCCTGGTCGGACTTCACGACCTTCCTCGCCGCTTATGAGACGATGTCCAAGGTGTTCGAAGACCCGGAGACCTACGCCGACCTGACAGAAGCCGTGCTGCAGGAGCAGGTGGCGAACGGCGTCGTCTACTCCGAAATCTTCCTCTCCCCGCCCTCACTCTTCGGCGGCGATTGCGGCCGGTGGGAGGCGATGCGCGCGGCGGCGGAAGAGGGGGCGGACCGGGTTCAGGGCATCGATTGCCGTTTCATCCCGGTCGTCATCCGCCATCACGGGCCGGAAGCGGCGAGAGAAGGGACCGCGGCGATGCTGAAGGCGCCGCGCGGCCGCATCCGCGGCTTCGGCATGGCGGGGGACGAGCGCGCCTTCCAGCCGCGGGACTTTGCCGGATGCTTCGCCAAAGCGCGGGAGGCGGGGCTGCGCCTGACCGCCCATGCCGGCGAGTTCGGAGGGCCGGAAAGTGTGCGCGCCGCGCTCGACGTTCTTGATGTCGAGCGGATCGGCCACGGCGTCCGCGCCATCGAAGACCCTGCGCTCGTCGCCCGCCTTGCCGCGGAGAGCGTGACGCTGGAGGTTTGCCCTGGCTCCAACCTCGCACTCGGACTCTATCCCTCGCTCGCCGCACATCCCGTGGCCCCGCTTCGCGAAGCGGGCTGCCGCGTGACGATCTCGACGGACGATCCGCCCTTCTTCCGGGACACGATGACGAAGGAATACGAGGCGCTATCCGCAACTTTCGGCTGGGGCGATGCGGAGTTCGAAACGCTGTATCGCACGGCGCTGGACTCCGCCTTCTGCGGCCCAGAGACGAAAGCGGCGCTGGCCCGGCGGCTGGACGGGGGCGCCCGATCCCTGTCATCTGCGCAAAAGGAAGGACCCCGCGCATGACCGATTCACCCGCCACGCTCACCGTCGTCGACCACCCGCTCGTCCAGCACAAGCTGACGCTGATGAGGGATGTGGAGTGCTCCACGGCCAAGTTTCGCGCGCTACTGCGGGAGATTAGCACCTTTCTCGCCTATGAGGCGCTGCGCGACCTGCCGCTGACGACGAAGCGCATCGCGACGCCGCTTGAGGCGATCGACGCGCCGGTGCTGGAGGGCAAGAAGCTCGTCTTCGTCTCGATCCTGCGCGCCGGCAACGGCCTTCTCGACGGATTGCTGGAGCTGGTCCCGGCCGCCCGCGTCGGCTTCATCGGTCTCTACCGCGACCCCGAGACGCTGCAGCCGGTGGACTATTACAAGAAACTGCCCGGGGAGATGGCGGAACGGCCCGTCATCCTCGTCGATCCGATGCTTGCGACGGCGAATTCCGCGATTGCGGCGGTCGATCATGTAAAGGCGGCGGGGGCGCGGGACGTGCGCTTCATCTGCCTCCTCGCCGCGCCGGAAGGCGTGGCCAAGATGGCCGCGCGGCACCCCGACGTTCGCGTCTACACGGCGGCGGTGGACAGTCATCTTAACGATCACGGCTACATCGTCCCCGGCCTCGGCGACGCCGGGGACCGGATGTTCGGCACGAAATAGATGGGCACGCTCCTCGTCCGCGGCGCCTCCGTGCTCGTCACCGAAGGGCCGGAGGGGGAGATCGCGGGCGGCGCGCTCTTTGCCCGCGACGGCGTGATCGAGGCGGTGGGGCCGGAGGCGGCGCTGCCGCACATTGCGGACGAGATTCTGGACGCGAGGGGCGGCGTCGTGACGCCCGGCCTCGTCAACACCCACCATCATCTCTTCCAGAACCTGACCCGCGTCGTGCCCGCCGGGGTCGACGCTCCGCTCTTCGGCTGGCTCCGCGCGCTTTACCCGATCTGGGCGCGGATGGGGCCGGAGCATATCCGCGTATCGACGCAGGTCGGCCTCGCCGAACTCGCACTTTCTGGCGCGACGACGGTGGCGGACCATCTCTATCTCTTCCCCAACGGCGCGCGGCTCGACGACGAGATCGAAGCGGCGCTGGAGACGGGGATGCGCCTTCATGCGACGCGCGGAGCCATGTCGATCGGAGAGAGCGCGGGCGGCCTGCCGCCCGATGCGCTGGTGGAGCGCGAGGATGCGATCCTCGAAGACTGCATCCGCGTGATCGACGCCTTCCACGACCCTGCGCCCGGCGCGATGATCCGGATCGGCGTCGCCCCCTGCTCGCCCTTCTCCGTCAGCCGCGAGCTGATGCGGGACGCGGCGCTGCTCGCCCGGGAGAAGGGGGTGATGCTCCACACCCATCTCGCCGAGAACGACGAGGACGTGGCCTTCTCGCTCGAGCGCTTCGGCGTCCGGCCGGGCGACTACGCACAAGAGCTGGGCTGGACCGGGTCCGATGTCTGGCACGCGCATTGCGTCAAGCTCGACCCGGAGGAGATCGCCCTCTTCGCGCGGACCGGCACCGGCGTCGCGCATTGCCCCTGCTCCAACTGTCGGCTCGGGAGCGGGATCGCGCCCGTTCGCGCCATGCTTGACGCAGGCGTCAAGGTCGGGCTCGGGGTCGACGGGTCGGCTTCGAACGACGCGGCGAATCTTCTCGCCGAGGCGCGACAGGCCCTGCTCCTCCAGCGCGTCGCTGGCGGCGCCGCCGCGCTGAAGGCGCGGGAGGCCCTGCGCCTCGCGACGGCGGGCGGCGCAGCCATTCTCGGGCGGGACGACATCGGGGCGCTCGTTCCCGGAAAGCGCGCCGATTTCGTCATCTGGCCGACCGGCGGGCCGGAAGGCGCAGGAGCATGGGATCCGGTCGCCGCGCTTGTCCTCGCGCCGCCGGCGAGGGCGGCGGAGGTCCGGGTGGAGGGGCGCGCTGTCGTCTCTGGCGGGCGCATCGTCTCGTTCGATATCGACTCCGTTCTGCCGAAGCATGAGGCTCTCGCAAGGCGTTTGTGCGAAGGAACTCGCCAATAAGGCGAAAAGGATCCTTGTTTGACGCACCCGGAGCTTTATCGGCGCGTGCGAACATGTTAACGCAGCGCTCGTGGAAGAGCCGCGCCGCACGAGGGTTTGATGTGGTGTAGGGTTGGGAGGGTTCCCGGCCTCGGTTGTGAGTGAAACGGCGGGGGTGCGAATGGCTGTCTTTCAAGTGTCTTCGGTTGCTCAGTTCAACAGCGCGCTGTCTCTTGCGCGCGGCGGCGACACGATTGAGTTGGCGCCCGGAGACTATGACGGTTATGTATCAATCAAGAACCGGCACTTTGATCCGCCCCTCACGATAACAAGCGCAGACCCCGAGAACCCGGCCGTGTTCACCGGCAACATGGCGATCACGTCGGTTTCGGGGCTGATCGTCGACAGCGTCGACTTCCGCATGCATGAGAATGCGCGGCCGACCTGGTTGGCGCAGATCGAGATGTCGCAAGCGCGGGACGTCGAAATCACCAACGTGAGCATCGAGGGCCGGATCGCCCGGCTCGGCGAAGGCACCGCGCCGGACGGTTTCAACGACGTCAACGCCGGCGCGATAATCGAAGGCTACGCGTTCGGCCGCGGCGTGATGGTTCGCTTCAGCGAGGATGTGGTTCTGGACGGGCTCGAAGTGTCGAATCTCGAGCGCGGGGTGACATTTCGCGAGTCCGACGGCGTCAGCATCCTGAATTCGCATATTCACGACATTCGCAGGGACGGCCTTGTCGTGGCGGGCGCTTCGGATATCCGGATCGAGGACAACCTCTTCGACAGCTTCAAGCCCTTTTCCTCGACCACCAACACAGGCCTCAAGGACCATCCGGACTTCATTCAGTTCTTCGCCCTGAACGTATCCCGCGGGATCGACGGGATGACGATCTCGCGCAATGTGATGCTTCAGGGCAATGGCGGCGACACGCACGCGATCTTCGGGCGCACCGCAATCAAGCCGCCCTTCTCTGAAGAAATAAACTTCAAGAACATCGTCATCACCGACAACATCATCAACATCGCGCACCCTCACGGGATAACCGTTTCCGAAGTTCAGAGCGCTACTGTGCGCGGAAACATCCTGATCCCCGCGCCGCTGGACAAGACGGAACTCTACACGACCACCGGTGTCCCGCGGATCACGGTCCTGGTGGACAACCGCCTCATGGACAACGGCGACAGCCCGCCATTCGACGTCAATGTCGGCGGAAACCTGTTCGCGTCCTGGTCAGCTTCGGACTCGGCGGCGATCAACGGGATCGATCCATCGGAGTTCGCGGCCAACGGCGTGGTCGCGGAACCCGATGTGACGATTTCGCTCAACCCCGACGATCCGTTGTGGTTCGGTCGTCTCTTTCCGGATGCGGTCGACAAACCGGTCACGGACCTTGCGGCGATCCTCGCGGCGATCCCGGGGGAAGCGCCGCCGATCGCCGACTGGATCATCGAGGCCGCATCCCAAATCGATCCGAATCGTCCGAACGACAGGGTCGGAGGCGACGGCGCGGACGCGCTCTTCGCCGTTCCTCTTGGCTCCCGGCTGTTCGGGGGCGCCGGCGACGACACGCTGAATGGCGGGGACGGGATAGACGTCCTGTTCGGCCAGTCCGGCTCCGACCGGATGGAGGGCGGCATTCGCGGCGATTCTTTCGTGTTGAGCGGCGGCGCGGGCGATATCGACGTGATCGTCGATCTGGACTTCGGCGAGGGAGACACCGTCTTCTTCTCGGAGGGGTTCCCAATCGGCTTCTTCCGGAATGGCATCGACGCCGACAACGTCATGCTGACGACCCGCGGCGGCTCCAACGTCACGCTCGACAGCGACGCGGACATCGAGGAATTGCTCGCGACGACGTTCGTCAAGCTCGGCGCGTCCCGACCCGAGGACGTGTTGCTCGAATTCGATATCGATCGAGACGGCGTGGCGGATTATCGGCTCCTGCTCGAAGGCTACGGAACCGGGCGGAGCTTCACCGACCGGAACGTGGCGCCGCTCGATTCCGAGATCGGAAAGTCCGGCGCCTCACTCGCTTTCGACTTCTCGACGGTTCTGCCGCTCTATGCCGAGATGACGACGAAAGAAGTGCAGGGCCGGACCAGACTCCTGATCGCGGATGGAACCGGAAACCTCCTTCTCGGCTCCGCCGTGAGCGACACTTTGCTCGGCGGCGCGGGCGACGACGTCTTGCTCGCCGGCTCAGGCGACGACTACATCATCGGAGCCGGGGGCGCGGACCGGGTGCTGCTCGATGCGGCGCTCACCGACGAGACCGATGTGATCGCCGACCTCGATTTCGCAAGTGGCGATGTGATCGAGATCTTCCATCCGAAGCTCCCCGCGCTGGCGAATGGCGTTGCCTTCTCGGCGCTTGCCCTCGGGTCGGATGGAGCGAGCTTCGTCCTGGCAAGCGACGCGGCCATTGCGGAGCTTGTGGCCCTTGGCTTTGCGGAAATCGCCTTCGAACCCGGCGTCGCCACGCTCGGCTTCCCCGGCGCGGACGGAAAGGTCTATGCGCTGCAGTTGTTCGGCTACGGCGAGGGGTTGCTGCGCGATCTCGTCGAGGGCGAGCCGGGGCCTCCGGGCCCCCGCAGCGTCGAAGCCTCGCTTCCGGACTTCGCGGCCGGCGAGAGCCTGGTGATCGAAGGCATGCCGCCCGGATATTTCGAAGGAAGCGGTCTCGCTGCGCCCGCCGGCGTCACTAACGGCTCGGCGGCGATGATCGCTTCGATCGACGACCTCAGGATGCTGATCGAGGCCGGGCTCGAAATCGCCGTCTCTCCGCGGGGCGCGGACCGGATTGAGCTTTCGCTGCGTGAGGGCGGGGCGGAGCTTCTGCTGCTGTCGCTTTCCGATCTCGAGGGGACATCTTCGTATCGCCTCGCCTATGGCGACCCGGGGCCCGCCACGTTCACCGGAACCTCCGAGCGCGATCTCGTGTCCGTATTCGGCAACAAGGACGATGTCGTCCTGCTCGGAGATGGCGACGACTACGCGCGCGTGGTCAATGGCGACAACTGGATCGACGGCGGCGCGGGGAACGATACGCTGGCCCCCCAGTTCGGCTCCGACACCCTGATCGGCGGCGCCGGCGCAGACCGGTTCGCGATCCGCGGCGACATGAACGCGGACGGCGACCACGACATCCTCGCCGATGTCGATTTCACGGAAAGCGACGTCATCGAGTTCAACTTCTTCCTGACCGGGACCTTCGAAGGCGGCGCGCGCCGCGGGCGCCTGTTCGAGGCAGACAGCGCGGAAGATCTGGTCAAGATCTCGAACAACGCGACTTTCGCCGTGGAGCGCGGCCCCGGGGACGAGATCTTCATCCGGCACGAAACCGGCGGCGCGCAGGCCACCATCCAGGTGATGCTCGACGAAGAGTCGCTGGCCGAGTTCGACTCGCTCTTCACCGCCTGAGGCGCGGGGCGCCTCAGTCCGAAACCGGATCGCCCGCCGTGGCCGCGGGCGGGACGACCGCTCTTTGCTCCCTCAGCGCCGCGCCAATCCCAGCGCCGGCGCGAGAGCCGTCGTGAAGAGGAACCCGGCCGCCGCAGCGGCGACGATGGTCGGACCGGCCGGCGTGTCGAAAGCCCAGGCGGCGGAAAGGCCGAGGCCGACTGCGGCGGCGCCGATTATGGCCGCAGCGAGCGCCATCTGCTCCGGCCCCCGCGCCAGCGGCCGGGCGGCGGCGGCGGGGATGATCAGCATCGCGGTAATTAGCAGCGCCCCCACCACCTTGATCGCCACCGCGACGACGATGGCGAGCGCGAGGGTCAGGATCAGCCGCTCCCGCCGCGGGTCCACCCCCGCGGCGAAGGCCAGTTCCTCGCTGATCGTCGCCGTCAGGAGGCGGGACCAGCGCCATGCCAGCAGCGCAGCCACGGCGGCGGCGCCCGCCCATATGCCGAGGAGATCGGCGCGCGTCACCGCGAGAAGCTCGCCGAACAGATAGGCTTCGAGATTCACCGCGCGCCCGGATGCGAGCGAGAGAGCGACGACGCCGACGGCCAGCGCGCCATGCGCCGCGACGCCGAGCAGCGTGTCGATGGCCAGGCCGCGACCGGAAAGCGCCGAGACGGCGAAAGCCATCGCCAGCGCCGACACGAGAACGCCGAGCCCGATAGAGACAGAGAAGGCAAGCGAGAAGGCGACTCCGAGAATCGCCGCATGGGCCGTAGCATCGCCGAAATAGGCCATCCGGCGCCAGACAACGAACGCGCCGAGCGGGCCGGCGGCGAGCGCGACGCCAAGCCCGGCCAGCGCTGCGCGCAGCATGAAATCGTCCAGCGTCACTTCACCGGCTCCGCCGGCCGATCATGGGCATGGTCGTGCGAATGGTCATGCGCATGATCATGCACATGCTGGTAGAGCGCGAGCGCGCCGCCCGTTCCCGCGCCGAAGAGCGCCCGGTATTCCGGCGCAGAGGAGACGGCGGAGGGCGCGCCCTCACAGCAGACATGGCCGTTTAGGCAGATGACCCGGTCCGACGCGCTCATCACAACATGAAGGTCATGGCTGACCATCAGCACCGCAGCCCCCGCCTTCGCCCGCGCAGCCTCGATTAACCGGTAGAACTCGGCGGCGCCCGGCTGATCCAGCCCCTGGGTCGGCTCGTCGAGGATCAGGAGGTTCGGCCGCGGGAGGAGTGCGCGGGCGAGGAGGGCGCGCTGGAGCTGCCCGCCGGAAAGGGCGCTCATCTGCATCCGCTCCAGCCCGGCGATCCCGGTCTCTTCGAGCGCGGCGGCGGCGGCTCTTCGGTCCGCCCGAAAGCCGGGAAGGGCGAGGAAGCGGCCGACGGTCAGCGGCAGCGTCGGGTCGAGATGCAGGCGCTGCGGCGCGTAGCCGATGCGGAGCCCCTTCGCCCGCACCACGCGGCCGGCGAGGGGGCGGACGGCGCCGAGAAGGGCGCGGAGAAGTGTTGACTTGCCGGAGCCGTTCGGCCCCACGATCGTCACGATCTCGCCCTCGCGGACATCGAGGCTCACGCGGTCCAGCACCCGCCTGCCACCAAGCTCGACGCTGAGCACCTGCGCCGCGATGAGGCTCAAAGCTGCAATTCCCGGCATTTCGGGCAGAGCCCTTCCGCCTCAACGACGGTCCGCTCGATCTCGAAACCGAGCGCCTCCGCATCCTCCGCGAGCGCGCCGCCCTCCGCCGCGGGCCCCGCGGTTTCGGCGACGGCGCGGCACTTGCGGCAGATCATGAAGGCCGGGTCGTGCCCCTCGCCCGGTCGGACGCACGCGACGAAGGCGTTGAGCCGCTCGATCCGGTGCGCGAAGCCCTGCGCCACCAGAAAGTCGAGCGCCCGATAGGCGACGGGGGGCTGCCCGCCGAATCCGTCCGCCTCCAGCCGCTTCAGGAGGTCATAGGCGCCGAGCGCCGTATGGCTTTCGAGAAGAATCTCAAGCGCGCGGCGGCGGACCGGCGTGAAGTTGACGCCCGCGCGCGCGGCGGCGGCTTCAGCGGCGGCCAGAGCCTCCCGGATGCAGGCGCCGTGATCGTGGGCGCGCATCGCCTTCGCCCCTTCCCGCTCCGCCAAGACGCCTCCTTCCGGCTTGTGATGTTAGATCATAACATGTAACAGCATCACATGCACTGCCCCCGTTTCGGAGCGCCGCCGATGAAAGTCAATCCTCTCCCCCTCGCTGCCCTCGCTGTGGTCTTCGCCGGCCCGACCTTCGCGGGACCTCGCGTCGCAACGGACATACCGCCGGTGCACTCGCTCGCGGCCACGGTGATGGAGGGGATCGGCGCGCCGGAGCTGATCCTGCCGCCCGGCGCCTCCCCGCACGACTACGCCATGCGCCCGTCCGAGGCGGCGCGGCTCGAAGCTGCGGAGGTCGTGTTCTGGGTCGGCGAGGGACTCACCCCCTGGCTGGAGACGGCGCTCGACGCGCTGGCGACGGACGCGGTCAAGGTCGAGCTGATGGGTGCGCCGGGCCTCCGCCAGCTTCCCTTCCGTGAGGGCGCGACCTTCGAGACGCACGACCATGGCGACGAGGATCATGCAGCGGAGGGAAAGGCGACCGATCACGCCCACGACCATGACCATGGCCATGATCACGCGGAAAAGGCCCATGCGGACCACGCGCACGGGGGCCATGATCATGAGGGGCATGACCACGGCGCCTTCAACCCGCATGTCTGGCTGGACCCGCGGAACGCGGCGGCGATGGCCGAAGCGATGGCCGAGGCGCTCGCCGCGGCGGACCCCGCGAACGCCGACGCCTATCGCGCGAACGCGGCGCGGCTCCGCGCCGATCTTGCGGCGCTGGAGACGGAAGTTTCCGCCGCCGTCGCGCCCGCGCGCGGCAAGCCCTTCATCGTCTTCCATGACGCCTACCATCATTTCGAGGCGCGGTTCGACGTGGAGGCCGCGGGCGCGATCTCCCTTTCGGACGCCTCTGCGCCGGGCCCGGCGCGGCTCGACGAGCTACGCAGTCTCGTGCGGGACCTCGGCGTCGTCTGCGTCTTCGCCGAACCGCAATTCGACCCGAAGCTCGCGGCGCTCGTGATCGAGGGAACGGAGGCGGAGGTCGCCGTTCTCGACCCGCTCGGCGCAGAGATCGAGCCCGGCCCTGCGCTCTACCCGGCCCTGATCCGGGGCGTCGGCGCGGCGCTCGCGGGCTGTCTCGACCGCGCGAGCTGACGCGCGGCGGCGCTGGCGCGGCGGCGCGCGCGCCGCTATGCTCGGCGCATGAGATCGTTTCGCCTCGCCCCGCTTCTCCTTCTCGCCGCGGCTGCGCCTGCCGCGGCGCATCCGCATGTCTTCGTCGACGCGCGCGCGCATGTCGTCGTCAACGCGGCGGAAGAGGTTCAGTCCGTGCGCGTCGAATGGCTCTTCGACGAGAATTACTCCCTTTACGCGAAGGACGGCCTCGCGCTTGACGCCGACCGGGACGGGCTGCTGGACGAGACGGACCGGGCGACGCTCGTGGAAGTTCATACCGACGGGATGGAGGCGCTGGGCTGGTTCACCTTCCTCCGCCAGTCGGGCGCGATGCAGACGCTGGCGAAGCCCGAGGATTTCGAGGCGGACATGATCGGGGACCGGATCGTGATCCGCTTCACCGCGCGGCCCGCCTCGCCGCTTTCCCTCGCCGAACTCGACGCGACGCTGACGCTGAACGACCCGACCTTCTTCGTCGCTATGACGCTCAGGCCCGATCACTTCACCTTCGAGGGGCCAGAAGGCTGCGCTGCGCTCTATGAACCCGACGAGACGCAGCTTTCCGTCACCTCGCTCTTCGGGATGGACATGAGCGAAACGGCGGCGCGCAGCTTCGGCTTCACCTTCGCCACGGAGGCCGTGCTGACATGTCGATGAGCGAGAGCGGGCGCCGCCGCGCGGGCCTCGCGCCGGCCCTCGCGCTCGGCGCTCTCGTCCTCGGCGCGGCGGCGTTGCTCTGGGCGTCGCCCGGCTGGCTCGCCGCGGCGGAGGGCTGGGTGGCTGCGCAGCAATTCGAGCTGCACAAGGCCCTCTCGGCCGCGGCGCGTGCAGCGGCGGACAGCCCGGCCGGGCTCTGGGGCCTGATCGGGCTCGGCTTCGTCTACGGCGTATTCCATGCGGCGGGGCCCGGCCACGGCAAGGCCGTGCTGGCGACCTGGGCGCTCTCCACGCGTGAGACGGCGCGGCGCGTCGCCGGCCTCGCCCTTCTCTCCAGCCTCGCCCAGGCGCTGACGGCGATTCTGATGGTCTATGGCGGGCTCGCGCTCCTCGGCCTCACCGCGCGCTGGGCGACGCGGACGGCGGAGCTGGTTCTGGAGCCGCTGAGCTATGCCGGGATCGCCGCGCTCGGCCTCTATCTCCTTTGGCGCGGCTGGCGAATCTGGTCCGCGGCGCGGAGCGCTCCCGCCCATGTCCACGATCACGCCCACGCGCATGACCATCACGGGGAATCTTGCGGCTGCGGCCATGCGCACGGCCCGAGCCCGGAACAGGCCGCGGCGGCGGGGGACTGGCGGGCCGCGCTAGGCATCGTGCTCGCGGTCGGGCTTCGTCCCTGTTCCGGTGCGCTGATCCTTCTCGCCGTCGCATGGAGCGTCGGCATCCCGTGGGCCGGAGCATTCGCAACCTTGGCGATGGGCGTCGGCGCCGGCGCCGCAGTGGCCGCGCTCGCGCTTGCCGCTGTCGGCGCACGGTCCGGCGTTGCCCGCCTCGCCGCGCTCGACGGCGCGGCGGCGGCTCAGGGGGCGGGGATCGTCGCCATGCTGGGCGGCCTCGCCGTCTTCGCCGCGGCCGCCCTGATGCTCAAGGCGGCGCTCTCCGCCCCCGCGCATCCCTTTCTCTGACCGCCCTCAGACGTAGCGGACCCGGTCGCTCTCCAGCAGTTCGCCGATCGCGGCGCCCCATTTGAGGCCCTTCGCCACCTCGGCGTCGAGCGCCTCCTCGAGCTCGCGCACGCGTTCGAGCTGCGCCAGAACCTCCCCGATGCGCTCGAACGGCACGACGACGACGCCGTCCCGGTCCGCCACGATCATGTCTCCGGTCTCGACCTCGAGCTCGCCGATCTTCACGGGAAGTCCGATGCGCCCCGGCCCGGTTGAAACGGGCGAGGCCGGGTTGAGCCCGGAGCACCAGCAGGGCAGGCCGACCGCGACGACGCCGGGATGATCCCGCATCGGACCGTCCGTCACGAAGCCCGCCGCGCCGGCGTTCTTCATCATGCCGGTGATCCGGTCCCCCGCCGCCGCGACGCCCTGATAGCCTGCGAAAGCGTTCACCACGATGTCGCCCGGGCGGATGAAGGGCGTGCAGGCGACGAGCGCGAGGATGCCGCCCGGCATGTTGTCGACCGTCAGCGCGGGGCCGGCCGCGACGCAGGGAAAGTCCCGCCCGTCGCCGAAGGGGCGGACCCCCAGCATCGCGCCGGTGCCGAACATCGCGTCGGCGACGAAGCTGGAAGGCACGCCCTGGAAGGCGGCGATCTCCGCGTCGGTCGGCCGGCGGTCGGGCCGCCTGATGGTCAGAAGCGGCGGTTCCTCGATCATGGTCGTCTCCTTCTCCGGGGTTCGGGCGACGATGCGTCGCCGCTTCCGGCTTGTCCAGCGCTGGACATTGGCGCGCGGGCGGGCTTGTTGAGCGCGGTGAAGGCGGGAGGGTTGGATGGCGCGGCGGAAGGACGGGCGGCCGAGGGACGAAGAGCGGATGATCGTCGAGATCGCCCGCCCGTCGGCGGTGCGCTGGCTCGTCATCCTTAGCCTCGGCGCAATGGGCGCATTGTTTCTCGCCATGTCAGTTTCGATCGTGGCGCGGCAACCTCTTGTCGCGCTCGCCCTCTTCGCCGCCGCGCTCGGGCTTCTGTTCCTCGGCCTCGCCACGCTCAGGAGCGGCGCGTCGCGGCTCCGCTTCGACGGGGAACGGCTGACGGACGATTCGGATGTCGAACTTTGCCGGCTTGACGAGATCGAGTCGGTGGAGCGCGGCTTCGTGCTCCTGAAGCCTTCGACCGGCTTTCTCATCACGCTCCGGGCGCCGAAGCCCTTCGCCTGGGCTCCGGGGCTCTGGTGGCGCTGGGGGCGGAAGATCGGTGTCGGCGGCGCGACCTCCCGCGCCGCGGGCAAGATGATGGCGGAGGCGATCAGCCTCGCGCTGGCGCAGCGGCCCGGCGGGTGAAGGCGACGGCGAGCCGCGCGCCGGGGCCGAGCGCTGCGCGAAGCGCCTCGATCTCCGCAGCCGCCAGCGCCGGGTCCGGCTCCCAGACGGCGATCTCCTCCGGCGCGGCGGCGCGCCCCTCGCCAGGGTCGAAGCGCCGCCCGTCCAGCACCCAGACTGTGCGCTGACCGCCCTGGATGTCGAGATTGACGACAAGGGCGCTAATGTCGGCGTCCGAAGGCGCGTCATCTATCGCCACGAAATCGGCGGCGTCGAGCCGCTCCCATCCCGGAGGCGGGTCGCCCACGGCCCGCCGCACAGCGCCCTCCTCGCCGGGGGCGACATGAAGCGCCATCGTCTGGTGCAATGTGAGGTCGCGCCGCAGGGCCAGGTCGCGCAGGCTGTGGAGCAGCGCCGGGGCGCGAATGAATCGTCCGGTCCGCACTTCCCGCCTGGCCGACGAGACGCCAAGCGTCTCCGCAATGGTCGGAAACGTGGCGAGCGCCGCCTCCGACACGAGCGCGCGCGCGAGCGGGGAGGCGCCGGAGCCAGCGCCGGCGAAGACCGCGAGGTGATCGAACTCCGCATCCCCCTCGCCCCGCGCGAAGAGGCGAAGCCGGTCCAGCGGGTCCGGCGCCCAGTCGCCCCTGCCGGCGCCGGGGAGCGCAAGGCGAAGCGCGGAGTGGATCACCGCGAGCCGGCTCGCGCTGTCGAGCCCCGCAAGGTCGAGCGCCTGCTGCCGGAACGCCCAGTTCCTGCCCACGAGCAGGAAGATCGTTACGAAGACGATCAGCCCCATCAGCTCCGAGCCCGCATTCCAGCTCTCGTTCGTCATAACCGGCGTGTCGGAGAGCACGCCCGCGCCGATCCAGGCCCCGGCGAAATAGAAGAGCGAATCCGTCCGCGCATCCATCCGGGCGTCGTTCAGATAATCCCGCCGCACCTCGCGCGAAGGGCCGTAGAGGCCGGGCGGGCGGCGCGCCTCCGCGTCCCTGATCTCGTCGTCCACATTGGCGAGGTCGGAGCCGAATTCCTTGACCCACCAGAGCGTGCAGGAGGCGAGCGCGGCGCCGATGGCGAGCGGCCAGTCCCCCTCCAACCCGTTCCAGGTGCCGGAGATGAACCAGGCGCTCAGCAGCAGGATGATGAAGGCCTGAACGCTCTTCTCCACCGGACCCATCTGCTCCGGCATCGTCCTGCCGAAGACGGTGGAGACGAGCCCGTAGAGGCAGAAGAGCCCGGACAGCACGGCGGCGACCCAGCGGCGCGCCTCCTCCGGCGCCCCGGCCCCCGAGGTCGCGATCCAGAACGCGCCGAAGACGGCGAGCATGGCGATCACGAAGTAGCGCATGTCGCGGCAGAGGAAGATGACGCCCGCCCCGATGCAGAGCGTCGCCGCCGTCACGCCGAAAAGCTCCGCATGATGCGCGGCGCCGCCTGTCGCCTCCGCGGCCGCCCCGAGCGAATCGAGAAGCCAGAAGGCGGCGAGCGTGAAGACAATGAAGCCGCCCGCGAGCGCCTTCCGCGCAAAGGGCGGAAGCGCCCGCTCCCGCCGCTCCTGCGGCAGATCGCGCGCGAGAAGGGCGCCCGAAGCCGCCAGCGGCGCGAGAAGGAAGAGCGCGGCGGCGACGGGGAGCAGCGCATTGTTCGCCGTGCAGGCGAACTGGAACTCGCAGGCCCCGTTGGCGGCGGAGGGCCGCCCCTCCCAGTCCGCCAGCAGCAGCGCGGCGGACGCGACCGTGTCCGCGATCCACGCGAAGAAGAAGGCGGTGGCGAGGCCGAGCGTCATGTGGCCGAGCTGGTTCGCCATCCACGAATAGACGCGGCTGTAGTTCGACTGCACGTCGGAGATGCCGAATTCGCGCGCGAAGATCGCCTTGAGCCACATGGGAAGGTCCGGTTTGCATCGCCTGGCGCGGCAAAGCTAAACGCTAGCACGCGCCGCGCGCGCCGCCAACTTTTCGGAGAAACGGGATGACCCGACTCGCCTTCATAGATCATCCCGCCCCCGGCGCGACTCGTCCGCCGCTTCTCGTCCTCCACGGGATATTCGGCGCCGCGAAGAACTGGCGCGCCCATGCGAAGCGGCTCGGGCCGGGGCGGCGGGTCCTCGCCGTCGACCTCCGCAACCACGGGGAGAGCCCGTGGGAGCCGCGGCACGACTACGAGGCGATGGCGGAAGACCTCGCGGGCCTCATCGGCCGGATAGGCGGGCGCGCCGCGGTGCTTGGCCATTCGATGGGCGGCAAGGCGGCGATGGCTCTGGCCGAAACCCGGCCCGACCTCATCGAGCGGCTGATCGTGGCGGACATCGCGCCCGTCGCCTATTCGCATGACCTTCTGCCCGAAATCCGGGCGATGAGGGCCGTTGACCTCTCGAAGCTCCAGTTACGGTCCGAGGTCGAGGCTGCGCTCGCCTCGCGGATCGAGAGCGCGGCGACGCGCGCCTTCCTCGCCCATGGCGCCATTCTTGGGGAGGAGTCGCGATGGTCCCACAATCTCGACGCGCTGGAGGCGGAGATGCCGAAGATCGTCAGCTACCCCGAG
Organism: Alphaproteobacteria bacterium; assembly: GCA_030429105.1. Lineage (GTDB taxonomy): Bacteria > Pseudomonadota > Alphaproteobacteria > Rhodobacterales > Rhodobacteraceae > Pikeienuella. Next base: position 34,706 of record JAUIDE010000007.1, on the reverse strand, counting down.
CTTGGGGGCCGCTATGAAGGGCCCGTCCTGATGCTGACAGGCGGCGCCTCCCGCTATGTCCTGCCCGAACACCGGGGGCGCATCCTCGTCCGCTTTCCCGCCGCACGATTCGCAGCGCTGGAGGGCGCCGGGCACTGGCTGCATGTCGACCGGCCGCGCGAATTCGTTGACGCGGCGAACGCCTTCCTCGCGGAAGGAGAGGCGTGAACGCACCCGGCTATCGCTGCCTCGGCAGCAGCGCGAGCCGCATCAGCGCCCGCTCAAGCAGCGCGAAGGGCGCTGCGCCGGCCGGGCCGCGGAGCGCGAGATCGGTCTCGAAAAGATGACGGAGCGCCGCCTCCGCCTCCGCCTGCCCCCAGCGGCGGAGCGCGCGGTCCATCACGTCCTTCGTCGCGCCGAAGAGCGGCCGGCCCCCGCCGCCGGTCGTCCTCGCATGGAGATCGGCGAAGCGCCGCTGCGCCGCCAGCACGACGGCCACGGCCCCTTCGCCCTGCGTCTCGATCCGCCGGAGCGCAGGGCTGAGCCGCTCGGCGGCGCCGAGCAGCACGCTGTCCAGAAGCGAGTCGATATCGGCGGAGAGCGCGTCCGGCGCGCAGGCGCGCACGTCCGCCTCACGGAGCGGGCCCGGCTCGTCGAGCCGGTAGAGCGCGAGGCGGCGCAGGAAATCCCGCATCGTTCCGGAATCCATGCCCGCCGCATAGGTCTGGAGCAGCGCCATCGCGCCGTCCTCCGCCCGTTCCAGACCCTGTTCATCCATCATCAGGCGGAGCGCCTCCGGCCCGCCCGCATCGGAGTAGACAGGCGCCGCCGCGGCGTTCCGCGCGGCCTCGAACACGGCGCGGAGCTTCGAGCGCTTCTGCAGCGCGCCCGCGGTCACGATGAGAAAGGCGTCCTCCGGCCCGGCGTCGCCCAGCGCCGCCTCGATCGCCCCCGCCAACCCGTCCGTCGCGTTGTCGAGCGTCACGACCTGCCGCCCGGAAAAGAAGCCGCGCGCCTTCATCGCGTCGAGGATCAGCGCCGGTTCCCGCCGCACCTCCCCGGCGTCGAGCCGCGTCAGCAGGAGGTCGGCCTCCGCCGCGCCGCCGAGGAAAGCGTCCCGGAGCCGGTCCCTGCGCGCCGAGACCTCGGCCCCGTCCTCACCGTAGATCAGCGCGCCTGCAAGGGCCTTGTCCGGCGCCGAGGGGAAGCGGGCGGCGGCGGACCCCGAAAGCTTCATGAGCCCGCGCGCGAAGCGCCGCTCAGGAGCCGGACGGCGACGAGCTCCGCCAGCTCCTCGGAAAGCCGCACCCGCTCCCGTCGCTCGGCTGCGCGGACGGCGAAGGAGCCTGCGCCGGCGTCATAGCCGCCCGTCGCCGCGACGGAGCCTTCGGCCAGCACCGCGCCGGCGGGATCGGTCAGCCGGAAATCCGCCTCGCCCCGGAGCCGGTAGCGCGTGATGTCCGCCTGCCGCGTGACGGCGACGCCCTGCGGGTCGAACCGAAGAACGAAATCGAGCCGCGCGCCCTCGGGCTCATGCCCGACCCGCCGGCGCATCCGCTCGCGGAACGCGAAGTCCTCCGGCCCGTCCGCCTCCCGGAGCGCGACGGGGCCGAAGGGCGTCGGCCCCTCGTTCTGCCCGTGGACGGGCCGGAAGCCGCAGCCCGCCAGCACGCCGAGGAGCAGCGCGAGCGCCGCGCGCCGTCCGATCCCGGCCTCAGAGCACGACATTGACGATCCGCCCCGGCACGACGATGACCTTCCGCGGCGTCGCCCCGTCGAGGTAGCGGGCCACCGCGTCATCCGCCAGCGCCGCCGCCTCGATCTCCGACGCTCCCGTTCCGGGAGCGACGCGAATCTCCCCCCGCCGCTTGCCGTTGACCTGCACCGGGAGCACAATTTCCTCCGCCTTAAGCAACTCCGGCTCCGCCTCGGGCCATGAGGTCTCGGCCAGGATCGTCTCATGCCCGAGCCGCGCCCACATCTCCTCCGCCAGATGCGGAACCATGGGCGCCGAAAGCCGTGCCAGGGCCTCCAGCGCCTCGCGAAGCGCGAAGCCGGCGCCGGGGCCCTCCCCCGCCCCCTTTCCGGCGGCGTTGGCGAGTTCATAGATGCGCGCGACCGCGCGGTTGAAGCCGAAGGCTTCCACGTCCTGCGTCACGCCCGCGATGGCGCGATGCGTATCCCGCCGCAGCGCCGTCGCCTCGGGCCCGATCTCCGCCGGGGCGGGCGAGCCCGCAGGAGGCAGGCCTGGCGCGGCGTTGTCCGCCATCCGCCAGAGACGCTGGAGGAAGCGCGCCGCGGCCTCCGCGCCCGCCGTCGTCCATTCCACGTCCCGCTCCGGCGGGCTGTCGGAGAGCATGAACCAGCGCGCCGTGTCCGCGCCGTAGCGCGCGATGATGTCCTCCGGGTCCACCACGTTCTTCTTTGACTTGGACATCTTGATCGAGGGGCCGACCTCCACCGCCGATCCCGTCGCCTTCGAGACGTAGCCGCCGCCCGGCGCCGGCGCGATCTCCTCCGGGGAGAGCCATTTCCCGTCCGCCCGATAGGTCTCGTGGCAGACCATGCCTTGCGTGAAGAGCGCATTGAAGGGCTCGGAGGCGCTCTCCGGCAGCCACCCGGTGATCTTCATCGCCCGCGCCCAGAACCGCGAATAGAGCAGGTGAAGGATCGCATGCTCCACCCCGCCGATATACTGGTCGACGTTCATCCAGTAGCCGACGGCCGCCGCGTCCGTCGGCTCAGGGCAATCCGGCGCTGTGAAGCGGGCGAAATACCAGGAACTGTCCGCGAAGGTGTCCATCGTGTCCGTCTCCCGCCGCGCGGGCGCGCCGCAGGCGGGGCAAGGCGCGTGCTTCCAGGTCGGATGCCGGTCGAGCGGGTTGCCCGGCGCGTCGAAGGTCACATCCTCCGGCAGGCGCACCGGCAAGTCCGCCGCCGGAACCGGGACAGGGCCGCAGGCCTCGCAATGGATGACGGGGATCGGGCAGCCCCAGTAGCGCTGTCGGGAGAAACCCCAGTCGCGGAGGCGATAATTCACCCGCTCCTCGCCCTTACCCAGAGCGGCGAGACGCTTCGCGACCTCGGCCTTCGCCTCGGAAACGCTCAACCCGTCGAGAAAGGCGGAGTTCACGATGCGCCCCGGCCCGGTATAGGCCTCCGCGCCAATCTCGAAGGTTTCGGGAGCCGCGCCCTCCGGGCAGACGACGGGGAGGACAGGGAGCCCGTACTTCCGCGCGAAGTCGAGGTCACGCTGGTCATGCGCCGGGCAGCCGAAGATCGCGCCGGCGCCGTATTCCATCAGCACGAAATTCGCCGCATGGACCGGCAGCAGCCGCTCCGGCTCGAACGGATGGCGGACGCGAAGGCCGGTGTCGAAGCCCCGCTTCTCCGCCTGCTCTATCGCCGCCTCCGATGTGCCGACGCTCCTGCACTCCGCTGCGAACTCGGCGAGGCCCGCGACCTTCCCCTCCAGCCCCTTCACCAGCGGATGGTCGATGGAGAGCGCGCAGAAGCTCGCGCCGAAGAGCGTGTCATGCCGCGTGGTGAAGACGTCGAACCCCGACTCCGCCGTCAGCTCGTTGGGCGCGAGATCGAACCGGATCGTCATGCCCGTCGAACGGCCGATCCAGTTCCGCTGCATGGTGCGGACCTTCTCGGGCCAGCCCTCCAGCCCGTCGATCGCCGAGAGCAGTTCGTCGGCCATCGCCGTGATGCGGCAGAACCACTGCTTCAGTTCCCGCCGTTCCACCGGCGCGCCGGAGCGCCAGCCCTTGCCGTCGATCACCTGCTCGTTGGCGAGGACAGTGCCGTCCACCGGGTCCCAGTTCACCATCGCAGATTTCTGGTAGACGAGCCCGGCCGCCATCATGTCGGTGAAGAGCCGCTGCTGCTGCGCGTAATATTCGACGTCGCAGGTGGCGAATTCGCGGCTCCAGTCGAGGCTGAGCCCCATCGTCTTCAGCTGCCCGCGCATCGCGGCGATGTTCTCGTAGGTCCACTTCGCAGGGTGGACGCCGCGCTCCACGGCGGCGTTCTCCGCCGGCAGGCCGAACGCGTCCCACCCCATCGGATGGAGCACGTTGCAACCTCTCGCGCGGCGATAACGGGCGACGAGGTCGCCCATCGCGTAGTTCCGCACATGGCCGATATGGATGCGACCCGAAGGATAGGGGAACATCTCCAGCACATAGTATTTCGGCTTCGAAGGGTCGAGCTTCGCCTCGAAGACGCGCCGCTCGTCCCAGAGCGCGCGCCACTTCGCCTCCACGGCCTGCGGATCGTATCGCCCCGTCACGGGCGCGCTGGCGGCGTCGTTAGGCATCTCTTGCGTCTCCGGCTGCGGAGACGCCCTGATAGGCGAGCGGCGCGGCGCTTTCAACGCCCGCGGCGCCTCAGCCCGACTGGCGCTCGCCGAGCTTGAGCTGCCGCGCGCGGAGCAGGATTGCATCCTCGAGCTGCCGAGCCGTGGCGCCGGCGACCGGGGCCGTCACCCAGGCCCCCGCCTCATCGCGCACCTCGCGATAGACGGCGACCTGCAGCGCCTGCGCCGTCAGTTCCGGGCTCCGCACATAGGCGGTGACCTTGAAACGCTCGTTCGGCGCTTCCGGCGAGGCGGCCCAGTCTGTCGCGATGACGCCCGTGAACGGGTCCGTCGAGGCGAGCGGCAGGTAGGAAAGCGTGTCGAGCGAGGCGCGCCAGAGATGGCGGTTCACGGGCGTCAGCCCGCCGCCGCCGCCGCCGCCGGCGCCAAGGTCGAGCATGTCCGTAACACGGGAATTCTCGTAGTTGCCCGCCGCGCCGCCGCCGGAATTGCGCGCGTCCTCCTTCGGCTCCGTTACGGTTCCGCCACAGCCCGCGAGCGCTATGGCCGCGGCGAGCGCGGCGCCGATCCTCAGCTGCGACATGCTCCGCTCCCCAGAGTTTCAGATCGCGACATCAACGCTTGTTCTCTAGTCCGCCGCAAGGACGGAGTAAAGCCGGCCGCACCCGCGATCTGTTGCGGGAAAAACACAGCGCGCGGCGCGCGACAGCCCGCTGCGTCTTTGTTGCTTGACCGCGGAAGGCCGCTGCGGGAAACCGGCTTCACTCAACAGGCGCGGCAAAGCGCCTTCAAACTGTGAGGGACAAGATGAAGAAAGTTCTCCTTGCGACGTCGGCGCTCGTCGCGGCCGGCTTCGTGACCTCCGCCTCCGCCGCCGAGTGGGAAACCGGCGTTTCCGGCTACTACTTCCTCGGCGTCGGCGTGACCGACTCCAACGCGCAGGACGGCATCGGCGTCCTTCGTGACGGCGAGTTCCACGTCAACGGCCGCCTGACGGCGGACAACGGCCTGACCTTCCGCGCTCGCATCGAGGTTGAGGCGTTCACCTCCGGCGACCAGATCGACGAGAACTGGGGCTCCGTCTCCGGCTCCTTCGGTACGCTGATGATCGGTTCCAACGACACCGTCGTTTACGAGAACCTCTCCGGCATCGGCATCATCTACGCGCCGGGCGCCCGCATCGGCTACGCGGACAGCTTCGCGCTGACGACCGCCGCCGGCGTCGGCTTCTCGCCGTTCCCGGGCACCGCGTCCGACCAGATCGGCCTGCACTACACCACGCCGGACTTCATGGGCTTCAAGGCGTTTGCCGGCTACCACCCGTCCAACGCGACGGACGGCGCCGCGGACACCAACAACCCGGTCTTCGACAACGGCGGCGAGATCTGGAACGTCGGCGCGTCCTACACGGGCGACTTCGGCGACTTCTCGCTCGGCCTCGGCGCGGGCTACACCGACATCGAGGGCGTTGCGGGCGAGCAGATCTCCTTCGCGGCGAATGTCGGCTTCCAGGGCTTCACCCTCGCCGGCTTCTACGAGGATGACTTCGCGGGCGACGAGTTCGGCATCGGCGCGCAGTACGCGACCGGCCCGTGGACGATCGGCGGCGGCTGGGGCCATGGCGACTCCGGCGCGACGAACAACGACATCGTCGCCGGCTGGGTCACCTACACGGCGGCTCCGGGCGTGCTCTTCACGGTCGGCCTCGAGTATGCCGACGACGACACGACGAACACCGAGGACTTCGGCGGCCTGGCGTTCATGACGCTGCGCTTCTGATCTTCGGATCATTCGGGAAAGGGCGGGCTTCGGCCCGCCCTTTTTCTTTGCGCCGACAACTGACGTTCGATTTCGTGCGGCGCCTTGTTTTTCGGCTGAGGCGCCGAAAGGCGCCGAGAGAGAAGGCTTCACGTCTCGCGCGTCTCATTTTCGCGACATTCCTGTTGCGCCGCACCATGCTTGCGGGACACTGGGCCCGACGCTGCCGGAATTAGCCGCGCCGCGTTCCCTTCGGATCGAGGACAAGATGAAGACAGCGCTCTTCGCGACTTCGGCGCTCTGCGCCGCAGGGTTGGCTTGCGCCGCTTCGGCGGCGGAATGGGAGACGGGAGTTTCCGGTTACTACTTCCTCGGCGTCGGCGTCACCGATTCCGGCGCACAGGACGGCGTCGGCGTCCTTCGTGACGGCGAGTTCCATGTGAACGGCCGCCTCGCCGCGGACAACGGCATCGTCTTCGCTGCGCGCATCGAGGTCGAGGCCTTCACCTCCGCAGACCAGATCGACGAGAACTGGGGTCGCATCATCGGCCCGTTCGGCGCGGTGACGATCGGCTCCGACGCCTCGGTCGGCTACGAGCAGGTCGGCGCCCTCGGCATCGTCTTCTCGCCCGGCGGGCGCGTCGGCTACGCGGACGCCTTCGCGCTCACCAGCGAGGCGCTCGTGAACGAAGCGGCCTTCATGGGCTTCGCGACCGACTCCATCGGCCTTCACTATTCGTCACCGGACTTCTTCGGCTTCCAGGTCCACGGCTCCTACATCCCGAGCGCGAACACGGATGGCGCGGCGGACACCAACAACCCGGCCTTAAGCGCGAATGACGAGGTGTGGTCCCTCGCAGCGACCTATGCGGGCGAGTTCAACGAGGTCTCCTTCGGCCTCGGCGGCCACTATACCGACCAGGAGGGCGTCGCGGGCGAGCAGATCGGCGCGGCCGGCTATGTCGGCTTCTCCGGGATCACCCTCGCCGGCTTCTACGAGGATGACTTTGCGGGCGACGAGTTCGGCATCGGCGCGCAATACGAGACCGGCCCCTGGGCCATCGGCGGCGGCTATTCGAACTCCAACCAGCTCGACAACGAGATCGCATCCGCTTGGGTGACCTACAGCGCCGCGCCCGGCGTCCAGTTCACGGTCGGCCTCGAATACGCGGATGACGACAGCGTGGCCGGGTCCGATTTCGGCGGGCTCGCCTATATGTCGCTCTTCTTCTGAGGCATTGAGAGGGCGGGCTCCGCGCCCGCCCCTTTCGCTTTTCCCGCCGCCGCCCTAGGCTCGGAGGCATGAGTCTCTCCGAAGTCCAGTCCCGCATAGACGCCGCACTCGCCGAGGCGGGCCGTCCCAAAGACGCCGCGCGCCTCGTCGCCGTCTCCAAGGTCCAGCCGCTGGACCGGGTGGAGGCGGTGCTCGAAGCCAGCCATCGCCTCTTCGGGGAGAACCGGGTGCAGGAGGCGGCGGGCAAGTGGCCGGCCCTGCGCGAACGCTTTCCCGGCGTCGAGCTGCATCTCCTCGGCCCGCTCCAGACCAACAAGATCAAGCCTGCGCTGGAGCTTTTCGACGCGATCCAGTCGCTGGACAGACTTGCGCTGGCCGAGAAGCTGGCGTCCGCGGTTCAGGCCCGCGGCGCCTGCCCGCAGCTCTTCATCCAGGTGAACACCGGTGAGGAGCCGCAGAAGGCCGGAATCGCGCCGGGGGAGGCGGACGCCTTCATCGCGAAATGCCGGGCGATGGACCTTCCCGTCGCCGGCCTCATGGTCATCCCCCCGGTGGATGAGGAGCCCGCGCTGCATTTCGCGCTCCTCGCGAAGATCGCGGAGCGGAACGGGCTCGCGGAGCTGTCGATGGGCATGAGCGCGGATTACGAGACCGCCGTGCGCCTCGGCGCGACGGTCGTGCGCGTCGGCTCCGCGATCTTCGGCGAACGCGCCCCCCCGCTGAGCGCTCAGGCCTGAACGATCACCCGGCTCCGCCGCCCCCAGCGCGCCCAGATCCACAGGAGGTCCGCCCGGCGGAAGGCCACGCAGCCCGCCGTGGGCCGCCTCGGACCCCGCCAGCAATGGACGAAGATCGCGGAGCCGCCGCCCGGCCGCCCGTCCGCGTTCCAGTCGGTGAAGAGCACAAGGTCATAAAGCCCGTCTCCCCGCCGCATCCGCTCATGGCGGAAACCAGCCGCACCCCGCCGCGAAAGCCGGTTATAGGCCTCGTCCGCCGGATCGTCGGACCAGATGTCCCGCGGCCCCGCCGCCAGCAGCGGCGCGCCGGCAGGCCGGCGCATCCGGTCCGCCCGCCACATGCCGCCGACGATGCTATGGGCGCCCGCCGGCGTCGCCCCGTCCCCCTCCCGCTTCGCATCCGTCACGCCGGCGCGTCCCAGCGAGACCGGGAATGTCCGCCCCATGAACCGCGCGCCCCAGCGGCCGACCACAAGGTCGCCCGGGCCGGGCCTCACAGCAGATGGCCGCTCTTGCGCGCCTTCGTCGCGAGATATTCGACATTATGCGCCGTATGGCCGACGATCAGCGGCACGCGCTCCGCCACGGCGAGCCCCGCCGCTTCCATCGCCGCGACCTTGCCGGGATTGTTCGTCATCAGCCGGACGCCGGAAAAGCCCATCCGCTTCAATATCTCCGTGCCCAGCCGGAAATCCCGCTCGTCATCCTCGAAGCCGAGCCGGTGGTTCGCCTCCACCGTGTCGAAGCCCTCATCCTGCAGGAAATAGGCGCGCATCTTGTTGGCGAGGCCGATGCCCCGTCCCTCCTGGTTGAGGTAGAGCAGCACGCCCGCGCCCTCCGCCCCGATCTGCGTGAGCGCGGCGCGGAGCTGCGGCCCGCAATCGCATTTGAGCGAACCGATCAGGTCCCCGGTGAAACAGGCCGAATGAAGCCGGGCCAGAACCGGCTTCGCCCGGTCCGGCGCGCCGATCTCGATCGCGTAATGCTCCTCCTCCCCGCTCGCCGGGCGCCAGACGAGCACGCGCGCGTCCTCGGCGTAGGAAAGAGGAACCCGCGCCGCTGAAACGAGGGAAAGGTCGATCCCCGCCGCCTCCGCCGGCGCCATCATCGCCGCCTCGACGATGGTGAGCCCCGCCTCCGCCGCGAGCCGCCGCGCCGCCTCCGCCGCCATCGGCGCGGCCACGATTGCGGGCAAGAGCCGCGCGGATTTCGCGAGCTTCAGCGCCATCCGCTGCGCCGCCGCCCCGCCCTCGCGCCGGGCGATGAAGGGCCCGGCCATCGGCGCGGAGAGCGCGAGCGCCGGGTCCGCCGCGGCGAGGATTTCCCGCAATCCGAAGGATTCAGGCAGGGCGATCCGCGCCATGTCCCCGTCATAGGCGCGCGCCTTCAGGATCTCCGCCCGCCGCCGCGTCACCGCCAGGTCGAGCGGCCCGAGCGCCCGCATGTCCGCCAGCCGCTCCGCCCGCAACGCCTCCGCCGCGACGACCGCCGCCGCCGACTCGCCGTCGATAACTACCACCGGCGCGCCAAGTCTCAGGTCGCCGCGCGCGCGGGCGACAATCTCTTCGGCGGACAGCATCTTCATTGCGGGTTCGCTCCTCTGCGCCCCGGTCCTATATCATGGCGGGGGCGCGATGACACAATGGCTCGCCGCAGGCCACACCTGCGTGATATCTACGCGCCGGACTTGAAGAAGCGCTCCGCTTCCCCGATTCAAGGGAGAGGCGCCACAAGGGAAGACGCGTCATGACAGCGCTGAAGAAGATCCTCCTTGTCGACGACGACCCCGACCTCAGGGAGGCGCTGGCGGATCAGCTCGTGCTCACCGAGGAATTCGACGTGTTCGAGGCGGAGACGGGCGCCCACGGCATCTCCCGCGCCAAGGGCCAGCTCCACGACCTCGTGATCCTCGATGTCGGCCTGCCGGACATGGACGGGCGGGAAGTCTGCCGCCTGATGCGGAAGGGCGGCGTCCGCTCCCCGATCATCATCCTGACGGGCCATGACAGCGACAGCGACACGATCCTCGGGCTCGACGCCGGGGCGAACGATTACATCACCAAGCCCTTCAAGTTCCCCGTCCTCCTCGCCCGCATCCGGGCGCAGCTTCGCCAGCACGAACAGTCGGAGGACGCGGTCTTCACCATCGGGCCCTACACCTTCCGCCCGGCGGTCAAGATGCTGACGGACGAGGACGGCAAGAAGATCCGCCTGACGGAGAAGGAGACGAACATCCTCAAGTTCCTCTACCGCGCCTCCGATCAGGTGGTGGCGCGGGATGTTCTGCTGCACGAGGTCTGGGGCTATAATGCCGGCGTGACGACGCACACGCTGGAGACGCACATCTACCGCCTGCGCCAGAAGATCGAGCCCGACCCCTCCGCCGCGCGCCTCCTCGTGACGGAGAGCGGCGGATACCGCCTTTCCTCGTGACGAAAGCGTGAGCGCCCGGGGCTTGCAGGGGGCTTGCGGGCCGGGCCGCCCCTCACCACTTCATGGAACAGGAGGGCGGACGGATTGAACCGAGCCGCCCGCCATCCGGCCTGAACCCTCGGCGCCGGAAGCCTTGAAAAAGGCGAGCGCCCGGCGGCCCCCCTCTCGCCGGGCGCTTTCTTTTTCAGCGCGCCGCAAGCTGCGTTTCGGGAGAGCTTCCCGCAATCTCCAGGATCAGCTTCCGCCGCACCGCCTCCGCGAAGGCGCGGTCCCCGTCCGCCGTCACCACGAAGGCGCCCGGGCCGCCTACGATCCGCTCGGCGAAGGCGCGCTCGAGATCGTAGTCGACGGGCCGGCCGGAACAGATGCGGCAGAGAACGGCGAGCCCGTTGATCGTGATTCCCGCGGCCACGACCTCGTCCCGCGCCTCCTCGATCCCGGGCCCGCTCCAGTTGTTCGCGCTGTCCGCGGACAGGTCGATGACGCGGCGGAGCCCCTCGTATTCGTTCTCCTCGATCGTCCGCTTGCCGAAGAGGAGCGCCGCGCCGATCGCATTCCGCCCGAAGGCGAGCCGCGGCTCGGCCATCAGGCGCGCGGCGAAGGCATCGGCCTCCTCCGCCGTCCCGATCATCGTCCACCCGACGACAACCTGCTGGCTTCCCGCATCGGCCCATTCGACATAGGTGACGGCGATGCGGCCGAGGAGGCCGGAGCCTATGGCGGAGAGCACCTCGGGGCTGGTGATCGCCTCGGCGTAGCCGCGCCGCTGGAACATGATCTCGTCCATGTCGATGGAGCCGGTCGCATCCGCCAGCAGCGCGAGTTCGAGATCGACCTCCTCCGCGGCGGCGGCGCCGGCGAGGAGGAACAGGGCGGGGATGGCGAGGGCGCGTCTCATCGGTCTCTCCTCTTGTCAGCCTGACAGGGAGGATAGCGCGCCGGCGGCTCTTGGCATTCCCCGTCGGCCCCGCCATGGTCGCCTCGCCGAGGAAGGGAGCGCCGATGCCTGTCACGATCTGCACCTGGAACATCAATTCCGTTCGCCTGCGGGAGCCGCTCGTCCTACGCCTGCTGCAGGAGGAGGCGCCGGACGTGCTTTGCCTGCAGGAGACGAAGAGCCCGGTGGAGAAACTCCCGCTCGAAGGCTTCGCCGGCCTCGGCTACACCCATGTCCTCGCTCGCGGCGACAAGGGCTACAACGGCGTGATGATCCTCTCGCGCATCCCGCTCGATCCGGTCGCGCACGAGGATTTCGGCGGAAAGGGCGACGCGCGCCATGTCGCCGGGCGCACGAAATCCGGCGTCGAGATTCACAACGTCTACCTCCCGGCAGGCGGCGACGTGCCGGACCCGGAGGCGAACGAGAAGTTCGCCCACAAGCTCCGCTTCGTGGAGGATGTCGCCCGCTGGGGCGAGAAGCGGCGCGGCCCCGCGATCCTCGTCGGGGATCTCAACATCGCCCCGCGGGAGGATGACGTTTGGTCCCACAAGCAACTCCTGAAGGTGGTGAGCCACACGCCGGTCGAGGTCGATGCGTTCGAGGCGGCGCGCGCCGCCGGCGGCTGGGAGGACGTTACGCGGAACGACATGCCGGAGGGGCTCGTCTATTCCTGGTGGTCCTACCGCTCGCCGGACTGGGACGGGGCGGACAAGGGGCGAAGGCTCGATCATGTCTGGGCGACGGCGGACGTCGCCCCGGCGCGAGGGCAGGGCGGCTCCCGCATCCTCCGCGCGGCGCGGGGCTGGGAGCAGCCCTCGGACCATGCGCCCGTCTTCGCCACGTTCGAGGTCTGATCCGATGCCCGCGCTGACGCTGACCTTCGCCGAGGACGTGGCGACGATCCTGATCGACAACCCCGAAAAACGGAACGCCCTCGCCATCGCCGATCTGGGCGCGATGTCGGCGATGCTGGACGAGGCGGCGGCCCGCCCCGGCCTCCGCGCGCTCGTGCTCGCGGCCTCCGGCGACCGCGTCTTTTCCGGCGGCGTCGATCTCTCCGACGTGTCAGGGGACGGGGCGTGGGACGAGAACCCGCTCACCGCCCTCGCCGACAAGCTCGAAACCTTCCCGCGGCCGACCGTGGCGCGCATCTCCGGCAAGGTCAGGGGCGGCGCGGCGGAGCTGACCCTCGCCTGCGATTTCCGCGTCGGCGCACGCGGGGTCGATCTCGCCGTGCCGGCGGCCCGCATCGGCATCCACTACGAGGCGGAGGGCCTCGCCCGCGCCGCCGCGCGCCTCGGCTTGCAGGCCGCCAAGCGAATCTATCTCCTCGCCGAGACGATGGACGAGGCCGCGCTCCTCGCCTGCGGCTATTTCGACCGTCTGGCGGAACCCGGGGCGCTCGACGCGGCGCTATCCGCCCTCCTCGCCGACATCCGCGCCGGCGCGCCGCTGGCGGTAGACGGGATGAAGGCGACGCTGGCGGAGATCGGCGCGGGCCGCCGGCCCGACGCCGCAGCGCGGATCGCCGCCTGCTGGCGCTCGGAGGATCTCAGGGAGGGCCTCGCCGCCATGCGGGAGAAGCGGAAGCCGGTCTTCCGCGGGCGCTGAAACTCAGCGCAGCGTCCGCCCCGTACCGGCCGAGCGCTCGGGGATCACGAATTCCTTCGGCGCGATCTCGACGCCCGAGCGCATGTCCGAAAGCGCGACCGTCGTCGCCCCGCCCTGCGCGTCGTCGATGATCCATTGCCGGAGCTCGAGCGGGTTCTGCGTGAAGATCATCGTGATGGAGCCCCGCTCCGGATGATCCGGGTCGAGCGCGCGGACGCGCATCTGCCCGTCCGCCACCTCGATCCCCGCCACAGCCCCCTCGGCGCCGAGATCGACGTCGCGCTTCAGGATCAGGTTCAGCGGCGTCTCGGAAAGCGGATAACGGTCCACGCTGTCATAGCGCTTGTCCACGACGCCAACCCAGGTTCCGTCCGCAATCACCAACGCCGGGTTCGGCTCGTTGTATTCGAAGCGGATGCGCCCGGGCCGGCTCATCAGGAACCGCCCTTCGGAGAGGATCCCGTCCGGGTCGATCTGCACGAAATCGCCCGTGAGCGTGGAGACCGAGTTGAGATAGGCGGAAATCCGCGCCAGTTCCCGCGCATCCTGCGCGGCGGCAGGCGCGGCGAGAAGGGCGAGGGCGGAGAGGAGGAGGGCGCGTCTGTTCATCTCGGCGATATAGGCCCCGATCGCGGCGAAAAACAGGCCCTACTCTCCCACCACGAAGATGTGCAGCGCCACCGGCCCGTGCGCGCCGAGCTGGAGCGTTTGGCCGATGTCGGCGGAACGTGAGGGTCCGGTCACGAAGTTCAGCGTCCGCGGGTCGCGCCCGGAGGCGCGGTGCGCGGCGAACAGCTCCTCGAACCCGGCATGGATGTCCCCCGCCCGCACGACGGCGAAATGCGTCTCCCCGAGGAAGGTCAGCGTCACCGGGTTCTCCGGGCCGGAGCAGAAGGCGAGCGAACCCGTCTCCGCCAGCCCGTAGGGCGCGACGGAAAGCGTCGCCGGCTCCTCGATCCGCCCGACGCCGCGGCTGACCTCCACGCCGCCCCAGTCGAGCGCGGCAAGCGCCGGGTCCGATCCGGCGCGCACGGAGGGGCCGAGATTGCGGCGGCGAAGCTCGTCCGCCAGAGCGGCGGGGAGGTCCGCCATCGAGCCGATCAGGCTCGCCGTCGCATCCGCCTTCACGGCGCGGGCGATGAAGGCCTCCACCCGCTCCTCCGGCGTAGTGCGGCTCTGCATCGGGCGCGGCGTATCGGGCCGCTCCCCTGCGAGGCGGGCGGAGACGGCCGCCTCCCGGTCCGCCCCGGTGGCGAGGCGGGAGGCGAGGCGGGCGAGGATCCGGTCCCGCGCGCTCATCGTGCGCCCTTCACCTTCTGCGCCCGCGCCCAGGCGGCCATGAAGGTGCCCCCTTCCGGCGCCGGGAAATCCCGCTGCGCCGTCCATCCCCCGGCGAGCGGCAGCTTCGCGAAGCGCCCGCGCTTGCGGCCCATGAGCCCCAGGGCGAAGATCGCCGCCCGCGTCGCGAGCCGGTAGAGCGCCGGCCGCTCCGCGAAGGCGGCCCAGAACTTCAGCCCGTATCGCGCCGCCTTGGGCGAGAGGTTCCGCTCGAACTCCCGCTCGCGCCAGTGCCGCATCATCTTCGGCAGCGGGATGCGCATCGGGCAGACCGCCTCGCACCGCCCGCAGAAGGTGGAGGCGTTGGGCAGCATGCCCCCCTCCTCCACGCCGATCAGCGAGGGCGTCAGCACCGCGCCCATCGGGCCGGGATAGACCCAGCCATAGGCGTGCCCGCCCACCGCCTGATAGACCGGGCAATGGTTCATGCAGGCGCCGCAGCGGATGCAGCGCAGCATCTCCTGGAACTCCGTGCCGACCATCTCCGTGCGGCCGTTGTCGAGCAGGATGACGTGATATTGCTCCGGCCCGTCCGGGTCCTCCGCCCGGCGTGGACCGCTGGAGAGCGTGGTGTAGACCGACATGTCCTGCCCGGTCGCCGACCGGGCGAGGACGCGCAGGACGGTCGCAGCGTCCTCCATCGTCGGCACGATCTTCTCCAGCGAGGCGAGGACGATGTGCACTTTCGGCAGCGATTGCGAGAGGTCGCCGTTGCCCTCGTTGGTGACGATGATGCTTTGCCCCGTTTCCGCGATCAGCATGTTGGCGCCGGTGATCCCCACCTCCGCCTCGAAATATTTCTGGCGGAGGATCGTCCGCGCCTCCGAGAGCATGGAGGAAAGCTCGGAAAGGTTCCGGTCCGCCGGCAGATGCGTATGCCGCTCCCGGAACAGCGCCTCCACCTCGTCGGAGGTGACATGGATCGCCGGGGCGATGATGTGGGAGGGGGCCTCGCCGCGGAGCTGGATGATGTATTCGCCGAGGTCGGTCTCGACCGGCCGGATCCCGTTCTCCTCCAGCCAGCCGTTGATCCCCGCCTCCTCGGAGATCATCGTCTTGCCCTTGTTCACCGTCTTGGCGTCGACCGAGCGGCAGATGTCGAGCACGATCCGCCGCATGTCCTCCGCCGTCTCGGCCCAGTGGACATGCCCGCCCGCCGCCGTGACCTTCTCCTCGTAGCGCGCGAGATAGAGGTCTAGATGGCCGAGGACATGGTTCTTCAGGTCCCGCGCCGCGTCTCGAATCTGGTCGAATTCCGGCACGCCGCCGGCGGCGGCGCGGCGCTTGCCGACGAAGCCCTCCCCGGCGTTCTTCATCGCCTTCTGGAGGTTCGGGTCGGCCATCGCCGCCTTCACGTTCTCCTTGAAGAGGCGGCTCGTGGGTTCGTGCGCGGTCATTCTCTCGCCTCCCCGATCGCCGGTCCGTCCGCCATGCCCGCCAGCACCTCGACGACATGGCGGGCCTTCACCGGCCGGCCCTCCCGGCTCAGCTTGCCCGCCATGTTCATCAGGCAGCCTAGATCGCCGGCGAGGATCGTCCCCGCCCCGGTCGCGGCGATGTTCGCCGTCTTGTCCCCCGCCATCTTGGCGGAAATGTCTGGATACTTGACGCAGAACGTGCCGCCGAAGCCGCAGCAGACGTCCGCATCCTTCATCTCCTTCAGCGCCAGCCCCTCCACCGCGCCGAGTAGCTTCCGCGGCTGCGCCTGCACGCCGAGCCCGCGGAGGCCGGAGCAGGAATCGTGATAGGTGACGGAGCCCGCGAACTTCATGTCCGTTGGCGTGAAGCCCATCACATCGACGAGGAACGAGGTGATCTCATGGCTCTTCGCGGCGAGCGCGCGGGCGCGCGCGGCCCAGGCCGGCTCTCCCTCGAACATCGCCGGATAATCCTTCACCAGCGTGCCCATACAGCTCCCCGAAGGGCCGACAACGTAATCGTAGCCCTCGAAGGCGGCGATGACGGAGCGGGCGAGCCGCTTCGCCGTCTCCCGGTCGCCTGAATTGTACGCCGGCTGGCCGCAGCACGTCTGCGTCGGGGGAACCTCCACCTCGCAACCCGCCTCGGTCAGCAGCGCGACGGAGGCGAATCCGACCGAGGGCCGGAACATGTCCACGAGGCAGGTGACGAAGAGGGCGACGCGCGGCTTCCGGCTCATTTCGGCTCCTTTGGCTTCCCCCGCGTTAGCCGAAGCGCGCGCGGCTTTCCATGGCGAAATCGCCACGCCCCGCTATGAAGGGGGCATGAGCGAACCCGATTTCCGGCATGAGGAAACCGCCCCCGCCCGCCCGGTCGCCGGGGTGGACGAGGCCGGGCGCGGGCCCTGGGCTGGGCCCGTCGTCGCCGCGGCGGTCATCCTCGATCCAGGGCGGATTCCGACCGGCCTGAACGATTCGAAGAAGCTCTCCGCCCCCCGCCGCGAGGCGCTTCTAGCCGCCTTGCGGAAAACGGCGGAGATCGGCCTCGGCGTCGCCAGTGTGGAGGAGATCGACCGGCTCAACATCCTCCGCGCCGCCGACCTCGCCATGCGCCGCGCGCTTGGCGCGCTGCCGCGCCCCGCCGGCTTCGCCCTGATCGACGGAAACCGAGTCCCCCCGGGCCTTCCCTGCCCGGCGGCCGCTCTGGTGAAGGGAGACGCGCGGGCGCTTTCCGTCGCCGCAGCCTCCATCGTCGCCAAGGTGGAGCGGGACAGGATCATGGCCGCCCTCGCCGCCCTCCATCCGGGTTACGGATGGGAGCGGAACGCGGGCTACGGCGTTCCGGCCCATCTCGCCGCGCTCCGCGCGCAGGGCGTCACACCACATCATCGTAGGTCCTTCCGCCCCATACTCAACATGTTGTGTGAAGAAAATGTCAGAGATCATTGATTTAAAACAGTTATTGACGCTGGCACGCCAATGACTCATCTTGTCCTCCAACGGCGATTCGCCAGGAGGGCGCGGGGATGATCGGACAAAGCGAAACCAAGGGCGCCCTGCTCGCCGACTGCGTGATCGAGGGCGATTGCGTGGCGGCGATGAACGCGCTCCCCGCCGCCTCGGTCGATCTCGTCTTCGCCGATCCGCCCTACAATCTCCAGCTGAAGGGGGAGCTGCACCGCCCCGACAATTCGCGGGTGGACGCGGTGGACGACGAATGGGACCGGTTCGATGGCTTCGCAGCCTATGACCGCTTTACGAGGGACTGGCTGGCCGCCGCCCGCCGTGTGCTGAAGCCGGACGGCGCGCTCTGGGTGATCGGCTCCTATCACAACATCTTCCGCGTCGGCGCGGCGCTTCAGGACCAGGGCTTCTGGGTGCTGAACGACGTCGTCTGGCGGAAGTCGAACCCGATGCCGAACTTCCGCGGCAAGCGCCTGACCAACGCGCATGAGACGCTGATCTGGGCCGCGCGCTCGGAGGCCGCGAAATACTGCTTCAACTATGACGCCATGAAGGCGATGAACGACGGCGTGCAGATGCGCTCCGACTGGGAGTTCCCCATCTGCTCCGGGGCCGAACGCCTCAAGGACGCCGCGGGCCAGAAGGCCCACCCCACGCAGAAGCCGGAGGCGCTGCTCCACCGCATCCTCCTCGCCTCGACCCAGCCGGGCGACGTCGTGCTCGACCCCTTCTTCGGAACGGGGACGACGGGCGCCGCCGCGAAGCGACTCGGCCGCCGCTGGATCGGGATCGAGCGGGACAAGGGCTATATCGAAGCCGCCCGCGCCCGCATCGCCGCCGTGGAGCCCGCCTCGGCGGACGCCGTTCTCGTAACCGCCTCGAAGCGGAAGGAGCCGCGCGTGCCCTTCGGCGCGGTGGTCGAGCGGCGGATGCTCGCGCCCGGCGCCGTGCTCGAAAGCTACAACGGCCGCCACACAGCAAAGGTCCGCGCAGACGGCTCCCTCGTCAGCGCCGCCGCTTCAGGCTCCATCCATCAGGTCGGCGCCGCAGTGGAGGGCGCGCCATCCTGCAACGGTTGGACCTACTGGCATTTCCGGAAGGACGGCGCGCGCGTGCCCATCGACGTGCTGCGCCAGCAGATCAGGGCGGAAATGTCCGCCTGATCATCCCATCCCTCGCCTGGGGCCCCTGCTGCGGCCCTCACCTCCCGCCGGGCCCCGCGCCCGGCGGGTTTTTCTTCATGTCTGTGCGAGCGCCCGCCCGATCACGACGTTCTGGATCTCCGTCGTCCCGTCCAGATATTCGGCCATCTTCGCCGCTTCGAGATGTCGCGGAAGGCGGCATTCTCGGCGGAAGCCGAGCCCGCCCATCGCCTGCATCGCCGCGGCGATCCCTGTGAAGGCGGCGCGGGTGGACGCCTTCTTCGCATGGGCGGCGGCGAGCCGCGCGTCCCCGCCCGAATCGAGGAGCCCGATCGCCTCCTCAGTCAGCAGTTGCGCCGCGCGGAGCGCCGTCGCCGCATCGGCGAGGGGAAAGAGCACGCCCTGCCGGTCGATTGTCGGCGCCCCGAAGGCGCGGCGCGACGCGGCGGAGCGGCGCGCCGTCTCCAGCGCGTCGTCGAGAATCGCGCAGCACATCGCGGAAAGGAGGATGCGCGCGAGGTCGATCCCCCGCATCGCCGCGCGGAACCCCTCGCCGGCCGGGGCGAAGGCCCGCTCCAGCCCGACCTTGACGCCCGCGAGCCTCAGCCCGCCCGCGCCCATCACATGACAACCGAGCATCGCATAGGCCGGCCCGATCTCGAGCCCGGCGTCGCCCCGCTCCACGAGGAAGGAGCCCATGACCTTGCTCCCCGGCCCTTCGCCTCCCCGCGCATAGACGTTGAAAAGCCCGGCGCAGGCCGCGTTCGTCACCCAGGCCTTTTCCCCGTCGAGCCGCCAGCCCGCGCCCTCGGGCCGCGCTTCGGTCGTGATCGCCGCCGGGTCGCTCCCCGTCTCCGGCTCGGTGAGGCAAAAGGCGCCGATGGTCTCGCCCGAAAGCAGGGCGGGAAGGTATCGCGCGCGCTGCGCCTCCGACCCGCGGCGCGCCAGCGCCGCAGCCAGGTTGATATGCACGACGAGGCTGAAGCCGAAGGCGAGGTCCGCCCGCGCCAGCGCGGCGAGGACCGACGCTGCGACCCGGACCCGCGCGCCGCGCCCTCCCATCGCCTCGGGGACGAGCAAGCCGCCGAACCGCCCCGCCGCCTCGCGCAGCAGCGCCTCCGGCATGGCGCGCCGCGCCTCCCATTCCTCGATCACGGGGGCGACCTTATCCTCCGCGAATCGCCGCGCCTCGCCGATCAGCGCCCGTTCCGCCTCGTCGCATCCCGTCTCGAACATGATCCCGCCCTTCGCGTTTCCCTTGTTGCGAAAGGCATAGGGCCGAAGCGCGGGCGGCGGAAGGGCGTCCGCCTCGTTCAGGCGCTCAGGCGCTCAGGCGCTCAGTCGCTCCGACGCGGAGGCGCGAAGCCATTCAGCCAGCGCCTCGGCCGGCATCGGGCGGGCGATGCCGAAGCCCTGCGCCTCGGCGCAGCCGATGGCGAGCAGCTTCGCCCGCTCGCCGGCCGTCTCGACCCCCTCCGCGAGCGCGGCGATGCCGAGGCCCTTCGCCATCTCCACCATCGCCCGCGCGACCTTTTCCTGCCGGTCGTCTGTGTCGACGCCGCTGATGAAGCCGCGGTCGATCTTGATCCGGTCCACCTTCACACGCTTCAGCGAGGCGATGGAGGCATGGCCGGTGCCGAAATCGTCGATGTCGATCCGGATGCCGATCCGCGCCAGCGCCTGGATCGAGCGCACGATCTCGTCGTCCCGCTCGCCGATCAGAACGCTCTCGATCACCTCGACGGCGAGATCGCCGGGTTCGAGGTCGCGCGCCTCCAGCGCCCACTTGATCCGCTCGGCGAGAAAGCCGTCCGCCAGCCGCCCTGCGTTCACGTTGACGCCGACCAGCGGAACCACAAGCCCGCGCCGCCGCCAGGACACCAGCGAATCGAGCGCGCGGTCGAGGATCGCCTCGTCGATCCGGTCCATCAGCCCGGCTTCCTCCGCCACCGGGAAGAAGGCGCCGGGCGCCAGCACGCCGCGCTCTGGATGGACCCAGCGCGCCAGCGCCTCCGCCCCCGTCACCGCGCCGTCCGAGAGCCGGATCTGCGGCTGAAACCAGGGCTCGATCCGCCCTTCGTCCAGCGCGGCGGAAAGCTCGTCCCGAAGCTGCGCATCGGTCTCCATCCGCGCCTTGAGCGCCGGGGTGAAGAGCGTGTGGCTCCCGCCAGCCTCGCGCGCGGCGCGCGCCGCCGCGGCGGCCTCCCCCGCAAGCCTCTCGCCATCCGCCTCGCCGAGGGGGCCGAGAACGATGCCCGCGGCGCAGCCGATCTCTGCAGTGGCGGAGCCGACGGCGAAGGGGGTGCGCACGGCGCGGGAGAGGCGCGCGGCCATCGCCTCCGCCTCGGCTTCTCCCGAAACGTTCATCGAAACGATGCAGAAAGTCGTCGGCCCCGTCCGCGCCACGAGGTCGCCCTTCCGCGTCTCCATACGGATGAGCCCGGCGGCGCGGCGGAGCGCGGTCTCCCCCGCCTCCCGGCCATGCAGTTCCGCGACGCGGCGAAGCCCGGTGAGGTCGAGCTGGCAGACGCCGACCCGCCGCCCGCTCCGCGCCGATGCCGCCAGCGCAAGGTCGAGATGCGCCGCCATCGCTCGGGCGTTCGGCAGGCCCGTCTCCGGATCATGGGTCTCCATATGCTCGAGCCGCTCGGTCATGTCAGCCGCCGCCGCCTCGGCCGCCTCGGCCCGCCTCGCAAGCGGGCCGATCACCCGGAACTGGATGAAGGCGGCGAGGCAAAGCGCGCCTGCGCCCATCGCCAGCGCCTCCGGGGCGCCAGAAATCGCCGCGGGCGCGACCGCCAGCGCCGAGAGGACGGCCAGCGCCGCCGACCCGGTCAGAGAGAGGGAGCCCTCGGCTCCGTTCGCGCCTGCATCGTCCATCGAAACACCCCACAGAAACCGTCACCCGGGCCAGACTAGCGCCGTCGCGCAACCGCCCGGTTAACGAAAGCCGCGGCTTTCGCCCGGTTTTCGCCTAAAGGGCCGGGGATCGGTCCGGATGCGTCCCGCTGCGATAGGGCGCCCAGTCCGCGATCTCGGGATAATGAAGCCGCCGCCATGCCTTCACCCGGCGGTTCATCACCCGGAACCAGAGCGGCGGCGTCAGCGCCAGCAGCACCATGAGCGGATAGCCGTAGGGCAGTTGCGGCGCCGCCTCCTCCGGCCAGGAGCGGAGGAGCGGAAACCGGCGGTCCGGCTTCACATGATGATCCGAATGGCGCTGGAGGTTGATGAGCAGGAGATTCGTCATCCGCTGCGCGGCGTTCCAGCTGTGATGCGGCCCCGCCGGCTCGAACCGCCCGCCGCCGAGATGCTTCCGCGTCAGCCCGTAATGCTCGACATAGTTCACCGCCTCGAGCTGGAGAATCGCCACCGCAGCCTGAAGCGCCCAAAGGCCGATCGCCGCCCATCCCCCGATCGCCCAGGCGAGCAGCAGCAGGAGCGCCGTCCCCGCGCCATGCCGGGCCCACGGATTGGACCAGTGGAGAAAGAGCCGCCCCCGCCGGAGCCGCCGCCCCCGGTCGATCTCCCAAGCCGAGCGCGCCGTCCCCCAGACGGCGCGGGGCAGGAAGCGCCAGAAGCCCTCGCCATAACGCGCCGTCACCGGATCCTTCGGCGTCGCCACATGAACATGGTGATTCGCCAGATGCTCCGTCGCGAAATGGCCGTAGCCGACCGTAACGAGGAGGATCTCTCCCAGCGCCCGCTCGAACCGCCGGCGCGAATGGATCAGCTCGTGCGCGTAGGTGATTCCGATCCCCCCGGTCGCGATCCCGAGCCCGGACATCAGGAGAATCGCCTCCGCGGTCGAGAGCCAGCGCGTCGCGGCGAAGAGGCAGAAGGCGATGAGCGCGAGCTGGACCGGAACCCACGCCCAGGTCACGAAGCGGTGCCAGAAGAGCGCGGCCTCCGGCGCCTCCTCCGGCGCGTCCCCCTCCGCCTTGCCGAGCGCCCGGTCGAGCACCGAGACGACGACCCAGCCATAGACCGCCGGGCCGACCAGCCACCACGAGCCCCAGAGCGCCGCGGCGGCGAGCAGCGGCGCCATGACGAACGAGACGGCGAATGCGAAGGCGGCGGGCATGTCGGGATCATCGCCGATTCGGGTTTACGGAGAAATGACGCCCTCGCTTCAGAGCCAGCGGCGCGTCCGCGCAGCCCAGGCGTCGAAGGCCCCCGGAAAGGCCGCGCGGAGCCTTTCCTCCTCGCCCCGGATGAACCGAGCGCCGATCACCTGTACGAAGAGCGGGACGACGACGAAGGGCAGGAGCGCGCCGAGGCTGAGGCCCCAGCCAAGAAGGATCGCCGCATCCGCCGCATAAATCGGGTTGCGGCTGAAGCGGAATGGCCCGGAGGTCACGAGCGCAGAGGGCGCCTCATGCGGCACGATGGTCGTCCTCGCCCGCCGGAACTCGACCGCCGCCCAGACCATCACGAGCAATGCCGCGAGGATCAGCGCCCGCCCGGCCCAGAGCGTCGCCGCCCCCTCCCATGCCGGCCAGGGCGTGAGGCGGGAGAGGCCCCACATCGCCGCCATCGCCCCAACGAGCCAGACCGGCGGATAATCGAGCGTCAGCCGCATCGCCCTAGCCTTCGAGCACCACGGGCGCCGCCGCCGCACCGATCCGGCAGAGCGCCGCCTCGCCGAAGGGCTTGCCCATGAGCATGATCCCGGTCGAAGGTGTCGGCGTCGGCAGCGTCAGCGCCGAGAGGCCAAGGAGGTTGCCGATCCGCGTGTTGCGGAGCGTCATCAGGTTCTCCGCCGCGAAGAAGTCGAGGTCGGCCATCAGCTTCGCAGTCTCCGGCGGCAGGATCGGGCAGGAGGGGATCAGCACCGCGTCATAGGCCGCAACGCGGGCCGCCCATTCCGCACGAATCGCCTTCAGCTTCCGCCAGGCGCGAAGATAATCCGCCGCGCTGATCGCCGCGCCGGAGCGAAACCGCTCCCGCACAGGGGCGAACATCACGTCGCCGCGGTCATCGATCATGGCCCCCCATTCCGCCCACGCCTCGCCGGTGAACAGCGCGGGCGAGAGCGGCATCGCCGCTGCGACCTCGGGCGCCTCGATCCGCTCGATCTGCGCGCCCGCGCGGGCGAGCGCGGCGACAGCCGCCTCGAAGGCCGCCCGCGGCGCGTCCCTGCACTCCTCTCCGAGCGCCACGGTCTCCAGCACGGCGAGTCGCACGCCCGAAACCGTCGCGCCGCCAAGGTCAGGCGCCCGCTCCCCCGCCATCGCTGCGGCGAGCAGCGCGGCGTCCTCCACCGTGCGGCAGAGCGGGCCGATCGTGTCAAACCCCTCGCAGAGGAGGACGACGCCTTCGTCCGGCAGCCAGCCATGCGTGGTCTTGAGCCCGACGAGCCCGTTCCAGCAGGCCGGAACGCGCACCGACCCCCCGGTGTCCGAACCGATCCCCGCTGCGGCGAGCCCGAAGGCGGTCGAGGCCGCGGCGCCGGAAGAGGAGCCCCCGGGCGCGAGCTTCGGGTCGAAAACGTTGGGCGGCGTCCCCGTCACCGGGTTGAGCCCGAGGCCGGAAAAGGCGAGCTCCGTCATGTGCGTCTTGCCGAGGCAGACGAGCCCCTGCCTCGTCGCGTTGGCCAGCACCCGCGCGTCCCGCGCCGGAACCCGCCCCTTGAGCATGGCCGAACCCGCCTCGGTGGCGACGCCCGCGCTGTCAAAGAGGTCCTTCCACGAGATCGGCACGCCGTCGAGCGGGGAGCGGCGGAGCCCCGCCTTCGCCCGCGTCGCCGCCGCAGCGGCCTCCGCCCGCGCGCGTTCCGGCGTCGTCCGGGCGTAGATCGCATCGCGCGCCGGATGGGCCTCGATGGCGGAGAGATAGGCCTCCGCCGCGTCCCGCGGGTCGAGCGCGCCCGACTCGATGCGCCGCCCGGTCTCCGCCGCGCTCAGGAATGTCAGTTCGGTCATCTGTCCCCTCATTCGATCCGCCGCACCCGGCCGCGTGGACAATGGCGCGCCCCGCGCCGATATAGAAGCCCATGATGAAACCTCTCGATTGCGACGTGATCGTCGCCGGCGGCGGGCTCGCCGGCGCGGCGGCCGGGCTGGCGCTGAAGGCGGCGGGCCTCGCCCCGCTCGTGCTCGACGCCGGACCCGCGCCGGAGCCGGGCGCGGCTTTCGACGGTCGCGCCTATTCGACCCCGCCGGGCTCGGTGAACTTCTGGCGCGCGGTCGGCGTGTGGCCCTCGGTCGAGGCGGAGGCGGAGCCGATGCGGGACATTCTCGTCTCCGACGGCCGCGTCTCGGAAGGCGCCTCGCCCTTCTTCCTCCATTTCGACCATCGAGAGGTCGCCGGGGCCGGCTTCGGCTGCATGGTGGAGGATCGCCACCTCCGCCCCGCCGCCTTCGCCGCGCTCGGCGATGCGCTGCGCCACGGCGCCCGCGTCGTCTCCGTCGAGGCCGAGCCGGGCAGGGCGGTCGCGCGGCTTGCCGACGGGTCGGCGCTTTCGGCGCGCCTCGTCGTCGCCGCGGACGGGCGGGAAAGCCCGGTCCGCGCCGCCGCTGGGATCGGCCGCATCGCGTGGGACTATCCGCAGGCCGGCATGGTCTCCGCCGTCTCCTTCGCGGAGCCGCATCACGGCGTCGCGCACGAGCTGTTCCTCCCCGCTGGCCCCTTCGCGATCCTGCCCCTGCGCGGAAACCGCGCCTCACTAGTCTGGACGGAGCAGCGGGCCGAGGCCGCTCGCATCCACGCCCTGCCGGACGCGGCGTATCTTTCAGAGCTTGAGGCGAGATTCGGGGACTTCCTCGGCCCGCTCGCGCTCGAAGGGGGGCGCTGGACCTATCCGCTCTCCTTCTCGCTGGCGCATGAATACGTCGTGCCGCGCCTCGCCCTCCTCGGGGATGCGGCGCACGCCGTGCACCCGATCGCCGGGCAAGGCCTCAATCTCGGTCTGAGGGACGCCGCGGCGCTCGCCGAGGTGCTGGCCGAGGCGGCCCGGCGGGGCGAGGACATGGGGGACCTCGCCGTGCTCCGCCGCTACCAGCAATGGCGCCGGTTCGACAGCGCCGCGCTGGCCTTCTCGATGGACGCGCTCAACCGCCTCTTCTCGAACGACGTCGCGCCCGTCCGCGCGCTCCGCGATCTCGGCCTCGGCCTCGTGAACCGGGCGCCGGGGCTGAAACGCATGTTCATGCGCGCCGCCTCCGGTCTCGGCGGCGCGGCGCCGAAGCTGATGCGGGGCGAGGCGTTGTGACGCATTCGCGGCGTTGACCGCACGAACGCCGGCAGGTATGGCCCGGCGAGGGAAGAAGGCTCCCGCCGCCCGCAGGCGCAAGCCATGGCGAAGCCCTTCGGCATCAAGTGTTCACGCCCGTTCACGACGCGGCGAGACGGCAACGCGGGCCCCGTCCGGTCATCCGCGTCGATGAGGAGCGGCGATGAAGCCCGATCTCGACGATCTGAAGGCGGAGGCGAAGCGCCTCCGCGCCGCGCTTGCCGAATCCGGCAGGCCGGCGAGCCATGGCGAAGCGCTCGAAATCCTGGCGCGCTCGAAAGGCTATCGGAACTGGAACACCTTGCACGCCGCAGCGGGAAACGGGCCCCTCGGGCCGCCTCTGACCGTCGGCCAGACGGTGACGGGGGCTTATCTCGGCCGCCGCTTCCGCGCACAGGTCATCGCCGTCGCGGCCCGCGGCGACGGCGGCTTCCGCGTTTCGGTCGTCTTTGACGAACCCCTGAACGTCTCGGCCTTCGACAGCATGCGGATCGAGCGGCGGCGCGTTTCGGCCAACATCCGAAGCGACGGGGAAACCGTCGAGCGGATCGCGGGCGGCGTCCCGCAGATGGCGATCGACCTCTGAAACTCGCTGGCGGGGGCTCAGCCGCCCGCCAGCTTCCGCTCGATCACCTCGGCCATCTGCCCGGCCGGCACGGAGCCGCTTACGACCTCGCCATTGACCAGGAAGGTCGGCGTGGAGCGAACGCCGTCCGCCGCCGAATTCGTCTGAAAATCGCCGACCATGCGCTCCAGCAGCGCCTGGTCGCCAAGGCAGGAATTCATCCGCTCGTTCGAAAGGCCGGCGAGCCGCCCGATCTTCATCATCTCCTCGATGATGGGCGCGGCGTTTTTCGTCTCGTTGAACGCCGCCACATGGTCGAGATACCAGCCGCGCTGGCGCTCCAGGAACTTGCCGATCAGCATCGGGTATCCTTCCGTCCCGGCGCAGCGGGCGATCATCGCGGACCAGAGGCCGAACTGATCGAAATAGACCTCGCGGAGGATGAACTTCACCTTCCCGGTGTCGACATAATCCGCCTTGATCTGCGGCCAGGCGTTCACATGGAAGCTGGCGCAATGCGGGCAGGTGAGCGAGGCGTATTCGATGATCGTCACCGGCGCGTCCGGGTCGCCGATCACGACGTCGCCGAGGGCATAGCCCTTGTCCTCCAGCGCGAAGGCCGGGAGCCCGGCGAGGGCGGCGGCGCCGAGGCCGAACGCGAGCGCTTCGCGGCGGGTGGGGCGATAGGTCATTCCGTGGTCCTTCCATCCATTCGGCCTGCGGCCTTGGCCCGGACATTGGCGCCAAGGCGCGCGAGGGCAAGGGCGAGGCGTTCGTCCTCGATTCCGTCAACGGGCGCGAGCGCCGGTTCCGGCGGCGCGGCGCGGCGGGGCGCCGCCTCCTTCGCAGCCGCGGCGCTCTGGTCGATCCTTATCCGCGCGACGGCGCGATAGCCGTAGAAGGCGTTGACCCGCTCGATGAGCGCCGGCGCAAGCATCTCCACCTCCGGCGCCCGCGCCCCCGGCGCGGCCAGCACAAGCGTCGCGCCGAGGCCTGCGCCGCCGCGATAGCTCACCTTCACCGGGCGGCAGAGCGCGGCGAGCCGCGCACCGGCCACCGCCTCCCATTCGGTCACGAGCCGCAACTCGGCGAAGCCACGTTTCGCGCCGGCGGAGCGCAGCACGGCGGGGGCGAGCGACGCAGCGGGGAGAAAGCCCGCCGCGCGGCGCCGCTGCGGCTCCGCCTTGCGCTGCAGCGCCGGTTCTGCTGTCTCCTCGCTCATGCCCATTGCATCGCATATAGAAGCCGAAAAGGGGAGGCGGGATTTCCGCCGCGCCCGCCCGCGCGTGCTCACGGATGCGTGAGGCCGAGCGCCTCCTCGCCTGGTATGACGCGAACGCCCGCGTGCTGCCGTGGCGCGCCCCGCCGGGCGCGCCGCCGCCCGAGCCCTACCGCGTCTGGCTCTCCGAGATCATGCTGCAGCAGACCGTCGCGGCGACCGTGAAGCCCTATTTCCGCCGCTTCACCGAGCTCTGGCCGGATGTCCACGCCCTCGCCGCGGCGGAGCGGGAGGATGTGCTCCGCCAATGGGCCGGTCTCGGCTATTACGCCCGCGCCCGGAACCTCCACGCCTGCGCGAAGGCGGTGGCGGAAGAGCATGGCGGGCGCTTTCCTGACACCGTGGAGGGGCTCCGCGCCCTGCCGGGAATCGGCGCCTACACCGCGGGCGCCATCGCCGCCATCGCCTTCGGCCGGCCCGTCGCGGCGGTGGACGGGAACGTGGAGCGGGTTGTCAGCCGCCTCCGCGCGATCGAGGCGCCGCTCCCCGCCGCGAAGGCGGAGATCGCGCGCGCGGCGCAAGCGATGGTCCCGGAGGCGCGGCCCGGAGACTTCGCCCAGGCGATGATGGACCTCGGCGCCACGATCTGCGCCCCGAAGGCGCCGCGCTGCCTCCTCTGCCCGCTCTCCGGGCTCTGCGAGGGAAGCGCGCGCGGCCTCGCCGCCTCGCTCCCCCGCAAAGCGCCGAAGGCGGCGAAGCCGGAGCGGCGCGGGGCGGTCTTCGCGCATTTCCGGGAGGAGGACGGCGCGCTTCTCGTCGTCACGCGGCCGGAAAAGGGCCTGCTCGGCGGCATGATCGGCCTTCCCGGCCCCGAATGGGCCCCCAATCCGCCAGACGAGGCGACGCTGGCCGCCGCGGCGCCCGCCCCCGGTCCGTGGCGGCGGGCGGAGGCTTCGGCGCGCCACATCTTCACCCATTTTTCCCTCACGCTGGACGTGCTTTGGGCCGCCGGCCCGGCGGCCCCCGGAGCTCGTTACCTGCCAACCGCCGAGGCGTTGGCGGCGGCCCCGACCGCGATGCGGAAGGCGATCCGGATCGCCCTCGCCGCAAAGGCCGATTGACCGCGCGGCAGGGCTCGAAACGGCGAGACAGCGGTTGTTTGACTCTGGGGTATATTCGCGTATAGGTTTAGTCAGGCGGATCGCGCAGCACTTGTGTCGAACTTGTCCGCGGGGGGTGGGGGCGCTCGATGCAGGGCATTTCTGGCCTTGAATTCCTTGGACTTCTCTTTCTGGCAGGGATCACGGCGGGTGTCGTGGCGCTGGTCTGGCGCGCTCTCGCGCCGGTTGAGAAGCCTGGCGGGCGTGGCTTCGGCCTTTCCATCGCTCCGACCGTTCAGGCCGGCGCTCCGCCGCCTCCGCCGTGGTTCGGCATCGCGCAGGACGACGCCGTGGTCCTCGGCCCGGAAGCGCGCGCGCTTCTGGGGATCGAAGAGAGCGGATCGACGCTCGACGCCGTGATCGGCCGCATCGCCGCCGGGCGGGACGCGCTCGACGCGGCGATCAGGCGCCTGCGGTCCGAAGGCGTCGCGTTCCGCGAGATGGTGGAGACGCAGGACGGCCGTGTGATCGAAGCGGTCGGAAGCGTGACCGGCCTCTCCGTCTCGATCTCCCTCCATGACAGGACCGCGCTCTGGCGGCGCGCGGAGCGGGCGGAACGGCGGGCCGCGGCGGCCGAGCGCGCCGAGGCCGATCTCGAGGCGGCGCGCGCCGCTTCCGGCCTTGTCGTCTGGCGCGCCGGCGGGCGCGACTACGGGCTCTGCGCCCTGCCGGAGGAAGCGCGCGCCGCCATCGCCGCCGCAGCCGCGGAGATGGGCGAGCCCCGCCGCCGCGTGCTCCTCCCCGGCGCGGAGGATCGCGGATACGATCTCGTCTCCGCGCCCGGCGGGCTCTTCGTCGCCATCGACGCGACGCCGACGATCGCTGCGGAACGGGCGATGAGCCGGTTCGTCCACACCGTCTCTGAAACCTTCGCCCATCTGCGCGTCGGGCTGATGATCTTCGATGCGGACCGTCGCCTGACGCTGCACAACCCCGCGATCGCCGAGCTCTTCGGCGATGAAGCCGACTGGCTCCTACGCCGGCCCGGCCTCCGGGACCTGCTGGACCGGATGCGCGCCCGCCGCGCGCTGCCCGAACAGGCGGACTATGCCGCCTGGCGGGACGCCCTGCTGCACCGGACCGGGGCCGAGGGAACCGCAGGCTTCGAGGAGCGCTGGCACCTGCCGGACGGGCGCTCCTTCCTCGTCGTCTTCCGCCCGCACGCCTCGGGTGGGCTCGCCATGATCCTTGAGGACGTGACGGAGCGCGTCGCCCTGATGCGGGACAACGCCGCCGAGCGCGCGGCCCGGAATGCGACCGCAGACCTGCTGGAGGAAGGCATCGCGATCTTCGGCCCGCACGGCCGGCTCCGCACGGCCAACGGCGCCTTCCGCCGGATCTGGGGCTTCGCCGAGCCTCCGGTCGAGGGCGCGCATGTGGACGCGGTAATCGCGGAATGCGCCGCCGTCTCCGGCCCCAACGCCTTCTGGGACGCGCTGCGGGGCGCAGCTTCGGGCGGAGGGGAGCGGCGGGCGGCGGCCGAGGGCTTCGCGCTCCGCGACGGGCGCGTGCTCTCCGCCAGAATCTCGCCAATGCCGGACGGCGCGACCCTCGTCGTCTTCTCCGACGCCACGGCGACGGAAAAGGCCGCCGCCGCGCTCCGCGAGCGGAACGAGGCGCTGGAACAGGCCGAGGAGATGCGCAGCGCCCTGATCGACCAGCTCTCGCACCAGATGCGGACGCCGCTCAACTCGATCTTCGGCTTCGGCCAGCTGCTCGAGACCGAACGTTACGGTCCGCTCACGCAGCAACAGAAGGAATACGTATCCGGCGTGCTCGACGGTTCGCGCGAGCTTCTGGAGGCGATCCGCGGCATGGCGGACCTCATCGCCTTCGGCCCCGAGGCGACGGAGGACTCGCGGGAGCGGATCGACCCTGCCGAGGCGGTGGAGGAGGTGGCGGACCTGCTCGGGCGCCGGGCCGGCGCCGGGCGGCGGATCGAGATTTCCCGGGAGGGCGCGCCGGAAGCCGCGCTCTGCTGCCGTCTCCGCTTCCGGCAGGTCGTCTTCAACCTCGGGCTCGACGCGCTGACCAAGGGGGCGGCGGGCGGCGGCGTCTATTTCTCGGTGCGCGACGAAGAGGGCGACCTCGTGGTCGATTGCGCGCATGATGTCGGCGAGGAGTTGCAGGAACAGGGTCTGGCGCTCGCGCTCGTGCGCCGCTTTGTCCGGATTGAGGGCGGAGCCGTGAAGATCGGGCGCGACGGTTCGGGTCGCCGGATGGTCCGCTGCCGCTTTCCGGGCGCCGCCGCCGCGAAGGCCGGGGCTGAGATTTCCGGGTCCGATCCGGAGGCGAAGCATAGGCGAAGGCGCGCCTGCTGAAGCCCTCCCGCCGGGGCCTCGCTAGAGTTCAGAACAGGAAATCGTCCTCCGCCAGCGTCGCAGCATCCACTCCCTGCAAGACGAGCTTGAGACCGGGCAGGGCCAGGAAGGCGTCCTCCCCGTCAGCGCGGATGCGGAGCTCCGCGAAACCTGCGTCGAAGGCGGTGAGGTCGATCGCGTCTTCGCCGGGATCGAAGCCGCGGATCAGGTCGCGCCCCTCGCGCGGGGCGAAGACGAAGAGATCGGCTCCCGCACCGCCCATTAGCCTGTCGCGCCCTGCGCCGCCGATCAGCGTGTCGTCCCCGCTCCCGCCCCGCAGGATATCGCGCCCCGCGTCCCCGGACAGGCGGTCGTCCCCAGCGCCGCCCGTGATGCGGTCGCGCCCGTCACCGCCCTCCAGCCGGTCCTCGCCCCTGTGTCCGCGCAAAGTGTCCGCCCCCGCGGCGCCGAGCAACCGGTCGTCACCCGCCCCGCCGACCAGCTTGTTGAAGGCGGCGTTGCCGAGGATCGTGTCGTCCCCCGCTCCGCCTCGCGCATGTTCGATCATCGCGCGCTCGTCGCCATCGAACAGCTCCGCGAGATAGACGTTGCCGGAGGCGAAGATCGCCTCCGCTCCGCCTTCGAGCCGGTTGAGCCAGGCGCGCTGCCCGTCCTCGAACACGCTTGCGCCCCCCGGCGTAAGATCGAGGGAGACGCCGCCGTCATAATTCGAAAGATCGAACCAGTCCTCCCCGCCGCCGTCCCAGATCGTCATGAAGATGCGGTTGCCGCCCGGCGCGCCCTGGCCCGCGCCGTCGATGAACATCTCGCCCGTATCCGGGCTCCAGCGATAGACGTTGTCGCCCGCGTTATGGGCGTAGTTGGCGCCATAGAGTTGCTGGACCGCGCTGATATCCGCCTGCATCAGCGTCTGCGCGAAGCCGTAGCGCTCGTTGGCGTAGCCGCCCTCCACCGCGTCGCCGAGATAGGCGCGGTAGGTCATCACCGAATACTCCATCGAATCCCGGTCTGCAGGCAGCGCGCCGGGCCCCTGCGTCTCGTGCCCGTGCTTGAGGCCGAGCGCGTGGCCGATCTCGTGGAGGAAGGTGTGCCAGGCGTAGTCGCCCTTCCGCGGCTCCTCGAAGAAGTCCGCCGCCGTGCCGAACCAGGCGTCTCCGCCCTCTCTGGTCGAGGGCAGATAGGCCCAGGCCGTCAGCGGCGCCGCGCTCTGCGCAAGCCGGATCGGCGCATTCGCCGCCTCCGCCCCCGTCGCCTCGAAGAAGCGGAGCCCGCTCACCGCCGCGAACTGCGCGAAGGCGGCCCGCGCCGCCTCGGCCTGCGCGTCGTTCAGCGGCCGGAACCCGTTCGCCGCCTCGCCCGCGCCATAATGAGAGCCGTCGCCGGCGTCATAGGCCGCAGCGCTCTCGGGAAAGCCGTAGGCGAGCGTCGCGCCGGACCATTTGAGGCCGGAGACGAGTCCTGCGCCTTCCGGCCGGTCGGGCCAGGCGAAGCTCGCCGTCTGAGCCGATTCCGGGACAGGCCCGCGCGCCGCGCACGCGCCGCAGCAACATGCCGCCGCATGATGAATCCCCACCGCCATCGCCACACCCGCCACACACGAACAACGGGGAGGGGATAGGCGCGGGCGATGGGCGGTTGGTTAACGGCGACGCCTGTTATGCCTGCGTTTTTTGGAGGCTTTTCAGAGAGTCAGAGCCGTATCGGATGGTCTAGCGCCAGCGCGCGGAAGGCCGCGAGCATGCGCAGCAGCGCCGGCATGTCCGCGAGCGGGATCATGTTGGGCCCATCCGAGGGCGCGCGGTCCGGCGCCTCGTGCGTCTCGATGAAGAGCCCGTCCGCGCCGAGCGCCACCGCCGCGCGGGCGAGAACGGGCGCGAACTCCCGCTGCCCGCCCGAGGCGCCGCCGAGCCCGCCGGGCTGCTGCACCGAATGGGTCGCGTCGAAGATCACCGGCCAGCCCGTCTTCGCCATCGTCGGCAGCCCGCGGAAATCCGTCACGAGCGTATTGTAGCCGAAGCTCGTGCCCCGCTCACAAAGCATGATCCGCTCGTTCCCCGTGCTCTCGACCTTGGCGGCGACGTTCGCCATGTCCCAGGGCGCGAGGAACTGCCCCTTCTTCACGTTGATCGCCTTGCCCGTCGCCCCCGCGGCGAGGAGGAGGTCGGTCTGCCGGCAGAGAAAGGCCGGGATCTGCAGGATATCCGCCGCCTCCGCCGCCGGCGCGCAATGGGCGGGCTCGTGCACGTCCGTCAGCACCGGGCAGCCGATCCGGGTCCGAACTTCCGCGAGAACGGCGAGGCCTCGCTCCATGCCGAGCCCACGGGTCGCGGAGAGCGAGGTGCGGTTCGCCTTGTCGTAGCTCGCCTTGAAGACATAACCCATGCCGGCCGCCGCCGCCGCTCCGGCCATCGTTTCGGCAATCATCAAGGCATGATCCAGAGATTCGAGCTGGCAGGGCCCGGCGATCAGGAGAAGCGGCGCACCGGCGCCGGCGCGGACGCCGCCGCCGATCTCGACGGCGCGGGGGTCTGTCATGTCATGTCCTCAGATTGCGGCCTGTTCGCGGATCAGCGAGATCGTCAGGAGGCCGATGATATAGGTCGCGAAGAGCACGAGGAAGACCAGCGCGACATTCGCGAGCCGGTCCGGCTTCGAGGCCTTCTGCGGCGCGGCCGGGCGCACCACCGTCTCGAGATAGAGCGACTGTTCCGCGGCGGAGGCGATCGCCGTCTCCAGCGTCGAGAGGGCGGAGGAATACATCATCTGCGTCGTCGCCTGGTCGACCCGCGCAAGCTCCAGCTCGGAGGAAAGCTGCGCCATGGAACGGTCGCCCCCCGCGCTCCCGTCGCCCGTCAACCGCACCCGGAGGTCGCGAAGCTGCCGCGTCTTGACCTCGAGATTGGTGCGGAGCGGCGTGAACCGGCTGTCGTTCGGGTTGGAGGTGATCGTCTCCAGCCGCGCGATTTCCGCCAGCAACTCGTCGATCTCCGCCTCCAGCGTCACGATCCGGGTCTGGAGCGCGCCCGCCTCGCTCTCGACCGAGAAGATCGAGAGCTGCTCCTGCACCTCCGCCACCTTCCGCTGCGCATCGCGCAGATCCTCCCGCGCCGCCGCGACATTGGCGCGCGCCATCTCCACCCCGTCATTGCGGGAGCGTTCGTTGAGCGCGTTCACCAGCTCCTC
Organism: Alphaproteobacteria bacterium; assembly: GCA_030429105.1. Taxonomy (GTDB): domain Bacteria; phylum Pseudomonadota; class Alphaproteobacteria; order Rhodobacterales; family Rhodobacteraceae; genus Pikeienuella. The sequence continues at coordinate 646 of JAUIDE010000007.1, read as the reverse complement.
GCCATAGGAGATGATCGCCTCCGAGAACCGTTTCGCCGCCTCCGGCGTCACACCCACGACCTCGAGCCGGATGATCCCCTCCGCGCTGTCATAGGAGACCTTGACCTTGCCGGGGCGGATCAGCCCGCCGGCATAATAGTCATGCGCCTCGTCCACCGTGGCGTCCGCGGCGAGGCGGTGGAACTCGTCGATCCGCTCGTCCTGGAAATGCGCGATCCAGCCATGATCCCGGTCCAGCCGTTCGAGAATGTCGCGGCTGAGGATGTATTCCTGCAGCGCCACGCTGTCCTGGATCGAGCCCGCCCCCCCAAGGAAGGAGCCGAAGATCCCCCCCGGCGCCGTGCTCGTCCCCGATTTGAAGATCATCGCGCTCTCGGACACATACATGTCCGTCGCCTTCTCGTAATAGTACCAGGCGACGGCGCCGGTCGTCCGGGCCGCGTAGCTCATCCGGTACGCGTCGGTGCCGGTGCGCAGGTCGACCTCGAAGCGGCCGATCTCGATCCCGGCCCAGCGCACGCTGTAGCCCGCCACGACATTCGCCGCGTCGGCCGCCGCCGGCAGGCTGGCGAGGAACCGGTGGTCGAGGAGGGGCTCGGCGAGTGCCGCCAGCAGCAGGCCCGCGACGATCCACGGGAGCGTGTGG
>JAUIDE010000120.1 GCA_030429105.1 Alphaproteobacteria bacterium | reverse complement strand
GCGAGCCAAGCGCGGCGCGGGCCTCGCGGGGGTCGCCATCGGCGAGGGCGAGCTCCGCCCGCAGCATCCGCGTCTCGGGATGATCAGACTGGAGGCGCGTCAGATCGAGGAAGCGCCGGCGCCGATCCCGCGGGGTCTCGTCGGGGGCGAGCGCGGCGAAGGCTGCGGCGAGATCTGGATGCGGCCCCGCGCGCCAGGCCTCGCGCAGAGTCTTCTCCGCCTTCCGGCGGGCGCCGTCCTCCTCAAGCTGCCGCGCCACGAGAATCGCCGCCGGGACGAGCCCGGGGGCCTGCCGCAGCGCGCGCTCCGCAAGGTCGCGGGCCTTCATGGCCTCGCCGCGCGCCGCCGCCTCGCGCGCATCCGCGACGAGGAGGACGGCGGAGCGCCGGGCGGCGACGTCGCGACCGATGAGCGCGATCTTCGCCTCAGAATCGAGTGTCCGGCGCGCGCCCTCCCAGTCCTTCGCCTCGCACTGAAGCGCGAAGAGGGCGGTGAGCGTGCCCGCATCCTTCGGCTTGAGTTCGGCGGCATGGACGGCGAGTTTCAGCGCGCGGTCCCTGTCCCCGTCCTTCATCGCCTGTTCGAGGAGCCCGCTGACGCCGACGAAGGCGGTGGCCGGCGCGGATGCAAGTTCCTTGAAATAGGCCTTCGCCGTGTTCTTGTCCCCTGCCGCGCGCGCGGCCTGTGCGACAAGGAGGCGAGTCAGATCGGGCCGGGCGAGGAGCCTCTCCGCCTTCCGCGCTTTCGCCAGCGCTTCGCGCCCGTCGCCCTCCGCCATGGCGACGAGCCCGCCAGCCAGCGCGTCGAAGCCCCGCCGCTCGCGCGATCGGTTCCAGAAGCGGCTGAGCGCCGTCTCGTCCCCGGTCATGAATCGCACAAGCGCGACGCAGAAGCCGAACGCCTTCCAGAGCAGCCAAAGAAGGAGCGCCGCGAGGAAGACGAGCGCCACGGTCTCAAGCAGCCGGAACGGACCGTAGGCGCGGCCCGCCAGCTCCAGCGTCACGCCGCCCTCGGCGTCCTTCAGCCAGACCACGGCGAAGGCCGCCGCGATGATCGCGAGCCCCCAGAGCGCGGTGCGGATCAGCATGAAGATCATGGCTCAGCCCCCAAGGTTCGCGGTCGCTTCGGCCCGCCATGTCTCCAAGGCGGCGGCGGCCTCCACGGCGTTGCGGAGCGCTTCGAGCCAGCCCTGCATCGCCGCGGCCGCCGGCTCCGGCAACTGGGCCGCCTCCTCGGCGGCGGCGGCGAGCCGGCCTTCCTGCAGCCGCGCCTCGATCCGGGAGAGGACGGCGCCGGCGCCGGGCCCCTCCGTCTCCGTCGCCGGGCGCCCGCCGATCCGGCCCGAGAGCCGGGCGATGAGCGATTCGCCAAAGCCTTCGCCCGCCTCCGCCTCCACCGCTGCGGCGTAGCCGGAGCGGGCGGCGGCGGGGAAAGACGCGGTGAGCGCCCGCGGTGTCGGCGCGCCGCCCTCCGCCACTGCGGCGAGCGTCGCGGGCGCGGGCGCGCCGGAGATCGCCGTCGCCGTCGTAAGGGCGGGGGCGAAGGGCGCGCCCGTTTGAAGGGCTTCGCCAATCCTCGTCAACGCCGCGTCGAGATTGGCGCGGCGGCGGATCGATTCGGCCTCGTCGCGGGCGCCGGCCGTCGCCGCCTCGCCCGATTCGAGCGCCGCGACGCGCTCGTCCAGCGGCCCGATCCGCTCCGCTTCGGCGCGGAGAGCGGCGATGTCGTCCTGCAACGCGGCCAGCGCCACCTCGATGGCGCCGATCCCCGCGCCGGGCTCGCCCGCGGAGGCGGCAGGCGCGGCGGCGATCTTCTCGCGAAGCGCCGCGATCGCCGCCTCAGCCTCGGCGAGCCGGGGCTCCAGCGCGCTATCGGCGGAGGCAAGGGCCGGGGCGGAACCCGCCGCCTCGGCCGCCGCGAGTGCGGCGGCGGCCGTCTCCGCCAGCTCCGTGCGCGCCGCCTCCCCATCGTCGATCCGCGTTTCGAGCCCGGCGATTCGCGCCTCAAGCTCCGCCTTCAGCGCCTCGACCTCCGCCGCCGCCCCGCCTCCGCCCGGCGTGAGGAAGGCCGCGACCGGCGCCGGCAACGAAGGCGCGACGCGCGGCCCGAGCCAGAGCGCGATCACGCCACCCGCGATAAGGATGAGAAGCGCCTGAAGGATGAGCGCCGATAGCGGCCTCTCAGCCTTCGGCTCGGGCTGAGGTGGCGGCGCGGCCTTGCGATCCGGCTCCTGTTCCGGCTCTGCTTCGCGCTCGGATTCAGGCTGCTCGGGAGCCGCTTCGCTCTTCGCCTCCTGCTCCGCCTCGTCCTTCCGGTCGGCAGCGGCGCGGGCGGCTTCGTCCTCCAGCGGCGCGCCGACCGCCGCGGCCTCCGCCGCCGCGTTCACTTCGCCGGTTTCGGAGGCTTTCTCCGAAGCATCCGTTTCACTGGAGGCCGTTGTCGCAACGTCAGGCGCAATTGGCGGCGTTGCGGTTTCGACGATCTCCGCATCGGAAGCCGCCGCCTTCGCCGCGTCCAGACGTTCGCGCGCGGCTTTCGCCTTGTCCTCGTCCGCCATGCGCCTCGCTCCCCTCGGCTCGTCGCTCCGCCGCTCAGGCGGAATGCCCTTAGCCTCCACAGGAGCGCGCGCGGGTCAAGCCGCGGCGCGCAGCATGGCGCGAAAGGCCGCGGCGTCAGGCCGCTCGGAAACGCTCGTTGCGCCGAAGCCGAGGCCAGCGAGCGGCGCGGCGGCCGCGGCGCTGATCGCGAAGGCGGTCATCGCCGGATAGTTGGCGCGCCAGGCTTCGGGGGCGGATTCGGCGAAAAGCGTGGCGCTGCGGGGGGAAAAGAGCGCCGCGCCGTCGATCCCGCCGTCGCGCATCGCCTCATCCACCTCTTCGGGCGGCAGCCCGCCCGGCTCCGCCGCATAGGCGACGACCTCCCTCACCGCGCGCCCCGCCGCGCAGAGCGCGCCCGCCACGTCACCCGCCGCTTCCCGGCCGCGGACATGCACGAGCCGGCGCGGCCCCGCTCCTCGCGCGGAGAGAAGCGCGGAGAGGAGCGCATCAGCATCGCCTCCACCCACGATCACATCGGCGAACCCCGCCGCACGCGCCGCCTCTGCCGTCGCCCGCCCGACGCACCAAGCCGGCAGCGGCGGCGCGCCGAAGGATGCGAGCGCCTCCGCCGCGCGGGCCGAGGTGAGAATCACCGCTTCCGCGTCGCCCCAGTCCGGCGCGGCGCGGAGCGTCGCGACGATGTCGATCACGGGCCAGATCATCGCCTCCCACCCGTCCGCCGCGATCTCGGCCGCGAAGGCTTCGGACTGCGCGCGCGGGCGGGTGAGGAGCAGGCGGGGCATGGCCCCCTCAGGGCTCGAAGAATCCGTCGCCGCCAAGCGCGCGCAACTCCTCCGCCGCGTCGAGGCCGAGCGCCGCCGCATCGGAGGCCGCGCCTTCGCGCCGCGCGGCGTGGCGCACCGAGCCGTCGGGCCGCAGGATCTCCCCGCGAAAGACGATCCGGCCGTCGCCAAGCTCCGCAAGCCCGGCGAGCGGCGTGCGGCAGGAGCCGTCGAGCGCCCGGAGGAAGGCGCGCTCCGCTTCGAGCCGGAGACTCGTCTCCCGGTCGTCGAGCGGCGCGATGAGGGCGTGGATCGCCTCATCCCCGGCCCGCGCCTCGATGCCGATCGCGCCCTGCGCCACGGCGGGCAGCATCACGTCGGTCGGGATCGGCGCGGCCTCGACCGGCGCATTGAGCCGCTTCAGCCCGGCGCAAGCGAGGAAGGTGGCGAGCGCCACGCCTTCCTCCAGCTTCCGCATGCGCGTCTGCACGTTGCCGCGGAATTCGACGACGCGAAGATCAGGCCGCCGCGCCAGCGCCTGCGCCTTGCGGCGGAGCGAGGAGGTGCCGATCACCGCGCCCTCGGGCAGGTCGTCGAAGGCGGCGCAATGCGGGGAGATGAACGCGTCCCGCACATCCTCCCGCGGCAGGCAGGCGATCATGGCGAGCCCGTCCGGCAGCACCGTCGCCACGTCCTTCATGGAGTGAACCGCTATGTCGATCCGTCGGTCGAAGAGCGCGACCTCCAACTCCTTGGTGAAAAGCCCCTTGCCGCCGATCTCGGAAAGCGGCCGGTCCTGCACCGCGTCGCCCGTCGTCTGGATCACCTCGATCCGGAACGCCGCCTCGGGCAGCCCGTGCGCCGCCATCAACCGCGACCGCGTCTCATGCGCCTGCGCGAGCGCGAGCGGGGAGCCGCGGGTGCCGATGCGCAGCGGATTGTCGGGGGTGAAGTCGGGGGAGGAGGTTTCGGTCGCCATGAAAAAGCACTATCCCGCGCCCGAACGGCGCGCAATGCGCCGAACCGGAGCCTTTCGCGTATGGAGCTTCTCGTCCTCGGCCTCGAATCGAGCTGCGACGACACCGCGGCGGCTCTCGTGCGCTCGAAAATCGGCCCCGCAGGCGCCGAAGGACCAGGGGAGATTCTCTCCTCAGTCGTCCTCGGGCAGGAAGGGCTGCATGACGCCTTCGGCGGCGTCGTGCCGGAAATCGCCGCCCGCGCCCATGCCGAGCGTCTGGACCTCGCGGCCGAACGGACGCTGGCGGAGGCGGGCGTTCGCCTCCCGGCCGTCGACCTGATCGGGGTGACGGCGGGGCCGGGGCTGATCGGCGGCGTGCTTTCCGGCGTGATGTTCGCAAAGGGACTGGCGGCGGGCGCCGGCCTGCCGCTGATCGGCGTCAACCATCTCGAGGGCCACGCGCTCACCCCGCGTCTTACGGAAGGGCTGGCGGCGCCCTATCTCCTCCTCCTCGTCTCGGGCGGGCATTGCCAGTTCATCGAGGTCGCGGCGCCCGGCCGCTATCGCCGGCTCGGCGGCTCGATCGACGACGCGCCCGGGGAAGCGTTCGACAAGGCGGCTAAGCTCCTCGGCCTCGGCTATCCCGGCGGGCCGGAAGTGGAGCGTACGGCGACGGAGGGAGACGAGGCGCGCTTCCCCCTGCCCCGCCCGCTGATCGACCGTCCGGGGGCCGACATGTCCTTCTCCGGGCTGAAGACAGCCCTGCTCCGGGCCCGCGATCTCGCGGTAGAGCGGGAAGGCGGGCTGACGGCGCGGGACAGGGCCGATCTCTGCGCCGGCTTCCAGGCCGCCGTGCGCGATCTCCTCGCCGCCAAAGCGCGTGCGGCGATGGACTCGCTCGGCTGGCCGAAGGGGAAGCGGCGCTTCGCCGTCGCGGGCGGCGTCGCGGCGAACGGGCCGATCCGCGCCGCGCTCGCCGCGGCGGCGGAAGAGGAGGGCTTCACGCTCTCCGCCCCGCCGCTGCGGCTCTGCACCGACAATGGCGCGATGATCGCCTGGGCCGCGGCGGAGCGCTGGGCGCTCGGGGAGCGCGGCGGGGAGATCGCCGCCCGGCCGCGCTGGCCGCTCGACGAAGGCGCGGCGCCGATGCTCGGCGGCGGCCGCAAGGGCCCGCGGGCGTGAGGTCGTGAGGCGGGCGTAGGCCTTTGCCGCCGCCGTGAACCCTGACATGATGGCAAGGCATGGCGAAGCGCGCGGAGAGAGCATGAACATCGGCGAGGCGGCGGCGGCGTCCGGGGTCTCCGCCAAGATGATCCGCTACTACGAAAGCGTCGGCCTCGCGCCGGCGGCGGCGCGCACCGGCGCAGGCTATCGCGCCTATTCCGAGCGTGACGTTCACATGTTCCGTTTCATCCGCCGGGCGCGGGACCTCGGCTTCTCTGTCGCCGAGATCGGCGAGCTGCTGGCCCTCTGGCGAGACCGGTCGCGCCGCAGCGCGGACGTGAAGCGCCTCGCGCTCGGCCATCTCGACGCGCTCCGGCGCAAGATCGCGGAGCTTGAGAGCATGGCGGCGACACTCGAATCGCTTGCCGAATGCTGCGGCGGGGACGAACGGCCGGATTGCCCGATCCTCGACGATCTCGCCCGCCCCGCCGCCCCGCGCCGGTGACGCCCCCATGACCCCGGGCGCCCGCGCCGCCGCCGCGATCGAAATCCTCGACGCCTGGGAGGCCGGGGCGGGGAGGGCCGAGCCGCTCCTCCGCGCCTGGGGCCGCGCCAGCCGCTTCGCCGGGGCGAAGGACCGGCGGGCGGTGGCGGACATCGTCTACGATTGCCTCCGCCGCCGCCGGTCCCTCGCCGCCCGCTCCGGCGCGCGGGGCGGGCGTGGGCTTGTCCTCGGCCTCGCGCTGGCCGAGGGCTGGTCGTTGGAGACCGTGTTTTCCGGCGAGGGCCACGCCCCCGCGCCGCCCTCGGCGGCCGAACTGTCTGGCTGGGAAGGCGCGCCGCCACCCGATCATCCGGACTGGCTGGAACCGCTGCTGCGCGAGAGCCTCGGGCCGGACTACGATACGGCGATGGCCGCCCTCGCCGCCCGCGCGCCGGTCGACCTCCGCGTCAACCGCCTGCGGACGGACCGGGAGGGGGCCCGCGCCGCGCTCGCCGCCGAAGGGATCGAGACCGCCCCGCTGCCGGAGCCGGATGCGCTGCGCGCCCCGCCCGGCGCGCCCGCCGCCCGCAGCCGGGCTTATCTCGGCGGCCTCGTGGAACTTCAGGACGCCGCGAGCCAGGCGGGCGCCGCTTTCGCTGCGCCGCAGCCGGGGGAGACGATCCTCGACTTCTGCGCAGGCGGCGGCGGCAAGGCCCTCGCCTTCGCCTCGATGACAGGCGGGCGGGCGCGCATCCTCGCCCATGACGTCGCGCCCGCGCGGATGCGGGACCTGCCCGCGCGCGCCGCGCGAGCGGGCGCGAAGATCGAAATCGTGGGCGGGGAGGCGCTGGCCGCGCTGCGGGGAGCGTGCGACCTCGTCTATGTCGACGCGCCCTGCTCCGGCTCCGGCGCCTGGCGGCGCGACCCGGAAGCGAAATGGAGCCTGACGCCGGAGCGGCTCTCGGCGCTGCGCGCGGCGCAGCAGGACGCATTCGCCGCCGCGCTCGCCCATGTGCGACCGGGCGGGCGCATTGCATACGCCACCTGCTCAGTCTTGAGCGCTGAGAACCAGGCGCAGGCCGCCGCTTTCTCAGCGGAGTACGCCCTCCCCGCGCCGGAAGAGATGACCCGATGGCCGGGAGAGGCGGGGGACGGGTTCTATTGCGCCGTGTTCTCTCTCCCGAAGCGCCCGTGAAGGTTGCGCGACGGCGTTAACCGCTCCTTAATGGCGGGCGACCATAAGGTTAACGCGATGGCGGAGGACCGGACGGCGGCGATGGCGATAGCGGAGCGTAACGGCGGAATCGCGGAGCATGCGGAAGGCGCGCGGCGGGCGCTGCGGCCAGGGCTGCTCTGGGCGGCCGCGCTTCTTCTTTGCGGCGCGGCGCTGGTGGCGCGGGGCGCGATGGAGGAGGGCGAGGCCGGGGCGTTCCAGGCTCTGGCAGGCATCTTCGCCCTCGTCGCGGCGATCTTCGCCGGGGCGCCGGCGCTCGCCCGCCGCCACGGAACCGCCGCGGCGACCGCTGCCTTCGAGGCGCTGACGCAGGAGGAGGGCGAGGCCGCACGCTCTTTCCTTACCGACGCGGACGGCCGGATCGTCGCCGCGCGGGGTCCCGGCGCGGTCGATTTCGTGCGTGGCGCCGGCGCGCATGCGGGCGGCGTCGGCGTCGCCCTCGGCGCAATAGCCGGCGACGGGAAGGCAGGAGAGGCGACGGCCTACCGCCTCGCCCGCGCCGCCCGCATGCAGGGCGCGGCCACCGGCTCGCTCCATGCCGTGAAGCGCGGAGACGCCGCGCGGATCGTCTCCGCCCATGTCGCAGGCGCGGCCGGCGGGCGGCTGCTCTGGACGGTTCACGAGGAGGAAGCCCCGGACGCCGCTGCGCATGAGGGCGCCCCCTACGCCTTCGCGCGGAGGCGGGCGGACGGCGCCCTTCTCTCCGCCAACGCCGAATTCGAGGCTCTGCCGCCGGCGCGGCGCGAGGCCGTCTTCGCGGCGGCGGAGGCGGCTGAGGCTGCAGGCCGCGCCCATGCCGAGGCGCCGGGCGGAGCCATCGTGCTCACGCGACAGGGCCCGGCGAACGCGCGGGAACTCTTCGTCTTTTCCGGCGGCGGCGCCGCCGCCGAGGCGTTCTTCGAGGCGGCGCCGGTCGCGCTGGTGCGCCTCGATCTCGCAGGCGGCATCAGGGCCGCGAACGCTGAGGCCCGCGCGCTCCTCGGTCCCGGGGCCGTGACGGGCGGCGCCTTCGGCGACCATGTTGAAGGGCTGAGCCGGCCGATCGCAGCCCGCATCGCCGAGGCCGCGGAGGGGCGCGGCGCCGGCCGCCCGGACCTCGCCCGCGCCGCGCGACGCGATCGAGACCTCTATCTCCAGATCGCCCTTCGCCGCGTCGAGAGCGAAGGGGAGGCCGGCGTGCTCGCCGTCATCTCCGACGCCACGGACATGGAGGCGCGGGAGCGGCAATTTGTTCAGTCCCAGAAGATGCAGGCCGTCGGGCAGCTCGCCGGCGGCGTGGCGCACGACTTCAACAACCTCCTCACAGCGATCCTCGGCCATTGCGATCTTCTTGCGGTGCGGCGTGACGAATCGGACCCGGACTTCGAGGATCTGACCCAGATCAGGCAGAACGCGAATCGCGCCGCGGCGCTGGTGCGCCAGCTCCTCGCCTTCTCCCGCCAGCAGAAGCTCAACCCCGCCTCCGCCGATATTCGCGACGTGCTGGGGGAGCTGAGCCATCTCCTCAACCGCCTGATCGGCGAACGCGTCAGCCTCCGGGTCGACTGCGCGGAGGCGCTCTGGCCGGTCTGGATCGATGCGCAGCAGTTCGAGCAGGTGATCCTCAATCTCGTCGTCAACGCGCGCGACGCGATGCCGGAGGGCGGCGAGATCTCCATAGCCTGCCGGAACGAGACGATCACGGAGGAGGTGCGGCGGGACCGCGCCTCGGTCCCGGCCGGGGACTATGTGCGGATCGAGATCGTCGACAGCGGCGAGGGAATGAGCGAGGAAGTGCGCGCCAAGGTGTTCGAGCCCTTCTTCACGACGAAGCGGCCGGGGGAGGGCACCGGGCTCGGCCTCTCCACCGCATACGGCATCGTGAAGCAGACCGGCGGTTTCATCTTCGTGGACAGCGCGCCCGGAAAGGGCGCGACCTTCACGCTCCTGATGCCGCGCCATGCCGGGGCGGCGGCGCAGCCCACCGCGCGACGCGCCCCCGCCGCCGCGCGCGACCTCACAGGGGAGGGGGTGATTCTCCTGGTGGAGGACGAAGCGCCCGTCCGCGCCTTCGCCGCCCGCGCCCTGCGGCTCCGCGGCTACGAGGTGATCGAGGCGGCGAGCGGCGAGGACGCGCTGGCCGCGCTGGACGACCCCGCGCTGAAAGTCGACCTCGTCGTCTCCGACGTCATCATGCCGGGGATGGACGGCCCCGCCTGGGTGCGCGAGGCCCGCAAGGCCCGCCCCGACCTCGCCGTGATCTTCACCTCCGGCTACGCCGAGGACATGTTCCGCAAGGGCCTTGGCGGGCTGGAGAATTGCGGCTTCATCCCGAAACCGTTCTCGCTGGACGGGCTATCGGTCGCCGTGAAGTCCCGGCTCTCCGGCGCGCAGCCGGCGGCGCTTGAGGCAGTGGAGGACTGATCCGGGGCCCGTTCGTTCCGGAGCGCGAAAAAGACGTTCTCTTTTTGTTTTTTTCCTGATAGGAACATTAAATGAACACGGGAGCGCCTCTCCCGTTGCGCTCGGCAAAGGAATCCGCGATGACGCAGAACGTGCTTGAGTTGGCGGGAAGACGCGACATGGACAAGGCGAAGGCCCTCGAATCCGCTTTGGCGCAGATCGAGCGGAATTTCGGCAAGGGCTCGATCATGAAGCTCGGGCAGAAGGGCGCCGCGATGGACATCGCGGCGATCTCCACCGGCTCGATCGGCCTCGACATCGCGCTCGGCATCGGCGGCCTGCCGAAGGGCCGGATCATCGAGATCTACGGCCCGGAAAGCTCGGGCAAGACGACGCTCGCGCTCCACGTCATCGCGGAGGAGCAGAAGAAGGGCGGCGTCTGCGCCTTCGTGGACGCGGAGCACGCGCTCGATCCGGGCTACGCCCGCAAGCTCGGCGTGGATGTGGACGAGCTCCTGATCTCCCAGCCCGACGCCGGGGAGCAGGCTCTCGAGATCACGGACACGCTGGTGCGCTCCGGCGCCGTCTCCGTCGTGGTTGTCGACTCGGTCGCGGCGCTCACGCCCCGCTCCGAACTCGAGGGCGACATGGGCGACAGTTCGGTCGGCGTCCACGCCCGGCTGATGAGCCAGGCGATGCGGAAGCTCACCGGCTCGATCTCCCGCACCGGCTGCATGGTGATCTTCATCAACCAGATCCGCATGAAGATCGGGGTGATGTTCGGCAGCCCGGAGACGACGACGGGCGGCAACGCGCTCAAGTTCTACGCCTCCGTCCGGCTCGACATCCGGCGCATCGGCTCGATCAAGGACCGGGACGAGGTGATCGGCAACACGACCCGCGTTAAGGTGGTGAAGAACAAGGTCGCCCCACCGTTCCGGCAGGTCGAGTTCGACATCATGTATGGCGAGGGCGTCTCCAAGACGGGCGAACTGATCGACCTCGGCGTCAAGGCCGGCGTGGTGGAGAAATCCGGCTCCTGGTTCTCCTTCGGCGACGAGCGGATCGGCCAGGGCCGGGAGAACGCGAAGCAGTTCCTCCGCGACCATCCGGAGACGGCGCAGGCGATCGAAGAGCGTATCCGCGCGCAACACGGGCTCGACGCGACGATGGCCGCCGGAGACGACGGCGAAGACGTCATGGAATGAAGCCGAAAGGCCCCCGCCGCGCCCCTCAGTGGACAGCGGCGGGCGCGCCCGATAAACCCGCGCCGACAGGGTCAGACGGGCGCGAGCGCGCCGTCAGGGGAGCGAACGGCGCATGGTCAGCCTCAACGACATCCGGGCGACATTCTTCGACTATTTCGTGAAGCACGGGCACCGTCAGGTGGAAAGCTCGCCGCTTGTCCCGCGCAACGACCCGACGCTGCTGTTCACCAACGCCGGCATGGTGCAGTTCAAGAACGTCTTCACAGGTGTCGAGCACCGGGATTATTCCCGCGCCGTCACCAGCCAGAAATGCGTGCGCGCCGGCGGCAAGCACAACGACCTCGACA
>JAUIDE010000119.1 GCA_030429105.1 Alphaproteobacteria bacterium | reverse complement strand
GTTCAGGAACCGTTCCCCGAACCGCGAGGGGCCGGCGATCACCATGCCCTTTTCGTGCACGATCTCTTCATACCAGGTCGTCGGCGGATTGGCCGCGAGGTATTCTTCGCTTTGCCGCGTCTGCGCCGTGAAGAGGTTCACGTAGCCTTCGAGCGTCGGCTCGAACAGCACCTTCGGCGGATAGGCGATGGAATCCGGGGAGGACTTGAACCCGGTTGCGAGGATCCAGAGGAGCGGCATGAGCGTGACCAGCGCATAGGCGACCACGAGGACGCCCGCGATCCATTTGCGCCGCGCCGAAGGTTCGGTGACGGAATGGCCGCTCATCGTTCCTTCACCTTGTTGAGCGCCTTCACATAGATGGAGGCGAGGCCGAAGACGGTCACGAAGAGGATGATGGCGTAGGCGGAGGAATAGCCCGTCCGCCATTTCTCGAACGCCTCCCGCTTCAGGTCGATGGAGGTCAGCGTGGTCACGCTGCCCGGCCCGCCGCCCGTGAGCTGCACCACGAGGTCGAACATCTTGAAGTTCTCGATGCCGCGGAACAGCACCGCCAGCATAAGGAAGGGCAGCACCATCGGGACGGTGATCGTCCAGAACTGCCGCCAGGGCGAGGCGCGGTCGCATTCCGCGGCCTCGTAGATCGACTCGGGGATCGAGCGGAGCCCGGCGAGGCAGATCAGCATCACGAAGGGCGTCCACATCCAGGTGTCGACGATGACGATCGACCAGGGCGCGAGGTTCACGTCGCCGATCATTGAGAAGCCGGTCGGGTCCGCCCCCGTCACATAGCCGACGATGTTGTTGAAGAGGCCGATCTGCGGCTGGTAGAGCAGCGTCCAGAAATTCCCGACGACGGCGGGGGAGAGCATCATCGGCAGCACGATGATCGTGGTCCAGAAATTGCTGCCGCGGAACTTCGCGTTGATCAGCCAGGCGAGCGCGAAGCCGAGCAGCACCTGCAGGAACAGCGTCCAGAAGAGGAAGTGCGCCGTAGCCTGCATGGTCATCCAGACGTCGCCATCCGTCAGGATGCGCTCATAATTCCTGAGGCCGACCCAGCTCGCCTCGGCGTTCGGGCGGTTTGCGCGGAAGTCCGTGAAGCTGAGGCGGATCGTCCAGATCAGCGGGAAGATGTTGACCGCGAGGAGCAGGAAGATCGTCGGCGCGACGAAGAGCCAGGCGATTGCGCGGTCCGAAAGTCCGCGAACGCGGCGCGCGATCCGGGGCGGCGTCGCCAGCGCGACGCGCTCGATGCGTGTCTCGGGCATGAGCCGCCCTTCCGAAGTTTCGTTGATGCGGAGCGCGGATGGGTCGGCGCGCCCGCCTGCAGGCGGGCGCGCGCCACGGTCTCAGAGCTTCCCTTCGTCCTCGAACACCTCGGTCCAGTCCTCCACCAGCTTGTCGAGCGCCTCCTGCGCCGTGCCTTGCCCGGCGATGACGTAGTTGTGGATGCGCTCCTGCATCGGCAGGAGGAGCGAGGCGTAGGAAGGTTCGGCCCAGAAATCCTTCACGATCGCCATCGAGTCGAGGAAGGTCTGCGCATAGGGCTGGCTCGTGGCGAATCCCGGATCCTCGACCACGGCGCGGAGCGCGGAGTAGCCGCCGAGCTCCCACCAGCGGGACTGGACCTCGGGCTGGGCGAACCACTTGATGTATTCGAGCGCCGCGTCCTGGCTGTCGGAATAGGAGACGACGGAGATGCCCTGCCCGCCAAGCTGCGCGAAATGGCCGGCCGGCCCGGCCGGGTTCGGGAAGTAGCCCGAGCGGTCCCCCCCCACGTTCGGGTCGGCGTTCACGCCCGGCCAGATGAAGGCGAAGTTCATCTGAAGCGCGACTTGCCCGGATTTGTAGGCGTCGATGTTCTCCGACATGTACCAGTCGGAGGAGCCGGGCGCCGTGCAGCAATCATAGAGCGCCTTGTAGAATTCGAGCCCTTCGACCGCCCCCGGAGAGTTCACGAACCCGTCCAGTTCATAGGGGTTCTCGGGGTTCCCGTATTTGAACCCGTAATTGTAGAGGACGTTGGTCACGCCCATCGTGATCCCTTCCGAGCCGCGCTCGGTGTAGATCGCCGCGCCGTAGACGGTCTTTCCGTCGATCTCCCTGCCCTGGAAGAACTCGGCGATGTCCTTCAGCTCCGCAAGCGTCGCCGGCGGCGCGAGGTCGCGGCCGTATTTCTCCCTGAACTCGGCCTGAAGCTCGGGCCTCCCGAACCAGTCCTTGCGATAGGTCCAGCCGACCACGTCTCCGAAGGCCGGGAGCGCCCAGTAGTTCGGCGTGCCCTTGGGCCATTCGGAATAGCCGGTGACGGTGGCAGGGATGAAATCGTCCATCGAGATGCCGTTGGCGTCGAAGAACTCGTTCAGCTTCACGTAATGCCCGGCCTCGGCCCCGAGCCCGATCCACTGGCTGTCCCCGATCATCAGGTCGCAGAGCTGGCCGCCGGAATTCAGCTCGTTCAGCATCCGGTCGGCGAAATTGGGCCAGGGCACGAATTCGAAGCTCATCTTGTGCCCGGATTTCGCCTCGAAATCCTTGGACAGCTCGATGAGAGCGTTGGCCGGGTCCCAGGCGGCCCAGCAGAGCGTCAGGTCGTCCGCTCGCGCCTCCGCGGCGGACAGGAAGGCGGCCGCGGCGATCGCGGCGGGCGGCAGGATTCGCGTCGTCTTCATGAACTTTCTCCCTTCGAGGAGACGCGGTTGCCGGGGCGTTGCGCCGCCGCTGGTCTCCGTAATTGTAGTATATGCGTATCTGAGGAACGTACCTCTTTTCAACTCAAAAAGTCGCGGCCTGACGCCTTGGGCGCGTCTCCGTTCCACGTCAGTCGCTTAAGGCCGGCCACTTGTCGGCGTCGCGGCGCTTGGCGCGCCGGGCGGCCGGTTTCCCGCCGCCCCGATTCGGGCGGACGCCGTTTCCGCCCTGTCGTCAGGGCAGGTTCTCGCGCAGGATGATTTCTATCCGCACACGCTCCTGCGCCTCGAAGATCGGGCGGTCGTCGCACAGGTTGCGCAGGACACGCAGCGCGCTCCGGGCGAGATGGCCGACATTCTGCGCGATCAGCGCGGCGATCTCGTTCTCCTCCAGCGCGCGCCTCGTCGCGGGCGTCAGCTCATGCGCGATGACGACAAGATCGTCGATCCGCCCGCTCCGCCGAAGCGCGCGCAAAATCGCCGCGTTGCCGGAGCCCATCGAGTAGACGCCGACCAGCCGCCGCCTCGTTGCGGTGACCTCACGGACGATCTCCTCCATCCGCGTCGGATTGTCGAAGGATTCGACCGAGGGAAGAACCTTCAGTCCCTTGAATTCGCCTGATATCACGGCTTCGAACCCCAGCCGCCGCTCCAGGCTGTCGCGGGAGCGCATGGAGTTCGTGGCGACAAGGATCTCGCCCCCGGTTCGCGCGAACCGCCCCATCAGCAGGCCGGCGGTGCGGCCGGCGGCGATGCTGTTGATCCCGATGAAATAGTCGCGCTTCGTGTTCGGGAGGTCAGACGCCAGCGCGACGACCGCAAGGCCGGACTCCTTGAGCCGGGAGACCGCATCGCGCACCTGGGGCGTCTCCGGCGCCATAAGCGCGACGCCGTCGAGCGGGAGGTGCTGAAGTCCCTGCAATATCTGCACGATCGCGTGCGGGTCATGGGCGGGTATGCGGACGATCTTCAAAACCGTCCGGTCCGCGAAATGGGAGCTGAAGGCCTCCTGGAGCGCCGCTTCGAGGGCGATCGCGAACTGGCTCGGCCCTTCCGGCAGCACGAAAACGAAGCGGTATTGCCGCTGGCGAGCGAGATTCGCGGCGTAGGTGTCCCGCACATAGCCGAGCCGGCCGACCGCCTCCTGCACCTTCGTGATGGTCTCCTCCCGCACGCCCGGCCGGGCGTTGAGCACGCGATCCACCGTCGCGAGGCTGACGCCCGCCGCCTTCGCTATGTCGTGAACGGTGGGCTTGCTCAGGGGCGTTCTCCCGCGGGAAGCTTCTCGATCCAGTCTTGATGTACGCCCATCAGACTTGCGGCTGCAATGTCGCATGAACCTTCTCCGAAAGAAAAGGCCTGGCCAAGCCCTGTGTCCGCGCGGCCTTCTCACGGCGCTTCGAACGCACCGGTCACGCTATCTGGGAGCAGCGCGGGAGACGAAGCGCTCGCTACATTCCCCGGGATCGACATGGGCGAAGCCTCGTCGCGGGAATCCGGTGAAGCCGGCGGTGCGGACCATTGGATGGCCGCCGCGCTTCAGGCGGCGACGGGCGCGGTTCTCCTGATCTTTGCGGTCAACCAGCCTGCAGGGCGACCGCGGTTGATCCAGAAGCCGCGCAG
The DNA here is from genome assembly GCA_030429105.1 of Alphaproteobacteria bacterium. Classification (GTDB taxonomy): domain Bacteria; phylum Pseudomonadota; class Alphaproteobacteria; order Rhodobacterales; family Rhodobacteraceae; genus Pikeienuella. The sequence goes on along the minus strand of JAUIDE010000119.1, from coordinate 6,831 downwards.
CGCTACCGTCGCAGCATGCGCACACTCGCCGCTGTCCTCCTAGCTGCTATATGGATTGTCGCTTCGACGGTCACGGCCAACGCGGGCGTGTCCCATGGCGCGTCCCATGCGACCGGGCTTCATGCGACGGTCGGCGCGGCGCATGGCCATCACGGGCATGCGCATGAGGGCGCACCGGCGGATAATGGCGGCGAGGCGGAGGATCACGCCGGTTGCGGATCGATCCTGTCCTGCTCCGGATTCTTCGCCTCCTTCCCGCTCCCGGCGGCGGAGACGGTGCGGCGGATCGCCGAGGCGCCGGAAGCCTTGTCGCAAGGGCGTTTCGAGGGGCTCCGCCCCGGATTCCAGCCCCCGCCTCCGAAACCTGCCGAAACCTGACGAGCGCGCCGCGATGGTCGTGGCGCGTCCTGCAGCGTTTCGGAGGAAGCAACATGAGATCATTGAGCTTTGCGCTCGTCCTCGCCGCCAGCGGAGCGGCGGCGGGCGAGATCGATCTGAGAGTGGACCGGGTGACCATCCGCGCCGGCGGGCTCGACAAGGCGGGGATCGGCTATAACGGCATGAGCCCCGGGCCCGTGCTCCGCTTCACGGAGGGCGAGGAGGCGGCGATCCGGGTGACGAACAACCTCGATCACCCGACCTCGATCCATTGGCACGGCCTGATCCTGCCCTACGACATGGATGGCGTGATCGGTCACGGCTTCCACGGCGTCGCGCCCGGGGAGACCTTCACCTATCGCTTCCCGATGCGGCAGGCGGGCACCTACTGGTATCACAGCCATGTCCACGGGCAGGAGGCGGACGGGGCCTATGGCGCCATCGTCGTCGCGCCGAAGGAGCCCGAACCCTACGCCTATGACCGGGACTATGTGATCCTGCTGAACGACCAGCATCCGCACGGGGCCGACCGGCAGTTCCGCAACCTCAAGATGTCGCCCGACTACTACAACCGCCAGCAGCGCACGCTCGGGGACCTTCTGTCCGACGCGCGGGAGCACGGCCCCGCCGCCGCGCTGAAGGACCGGGCGGACTGGGGCGAGATGCGGATGATGCCGACCGACATCGAGGACGTGCAGGGCTTCACCCCGCTCCTCAACGGCATGAGCCCGGAGGAGAACTGGACCGGCCTTTTCCGCCCCGGCGAGACGTTGCGGCTCCGCTTCGTCAACGCCTCCGCCATGACCTTCTGGGACGTGCGGATCCCCGGCCTCACCATGAAGGTCGTGCAGGCGGACGGGAACGACGTGCAGCCGGTGGAGGCGGACGAGCTCCGCATCTTCGTCGGCGAGAGCTTCGACGTGCTGGTGACGCCGACAGAGGACCGGGCCTATTCTATCCTCGCGGAGTCCGTCGCCCGCTCCGCGATGGCGCGCGGCACCCTCGCCCCGCGGGAGGGGATGGCGGAGCCGATGCCCCCGCTCCGCGAGCCGCCCCGCCTCGCCATGGCCGACATGGGGATGGCGCATGGCGACCATTCGGGGCACGGAAACATGGGCGCTGGCGGCGAGCCGCCGCCCTTCGATCCGTTCTACGCCTTCGGCAGCGGGCTCACCCCCGTCGCCTGGAACGGCGGGCGCTTCCTCTCCTACGCCGATCTCGTCGCGCTGACGCCGCGCTACGAATTCCGGGCGGCGGACCTGGAGATCACGGTGCGGCTCACCGGAAACATGGAGCGCTATGTCTGGTCCCTCGACGGCGTGAAGTACGAGGATTCGGAGCCGATGCGCCTGAAGCTCGGGGAGCGGGTGCGGATCACTTTCGTCAACGAGACGATGATGGCGCATCCGATGCACATCCACGGGCTCTGGTCCCTGCTCGACAACGGCTCGGGGCCGGACATGCCGGCCAAGCACGTCGTCGCCGTCGCGCCCGGCGCCTCCGCGACGATCGAGGTGGAGGCGGACGAGCCGGGGCTCTGGCTCCTCCATTGTCATCTGGCCCACCACATGCGGGCCGGGATGATGCGGCAGATCATCGTCGAGGCGGATCACGATCCGGCGACGGCCGGCGCGGCGCCGGCGGCGCCTGGCGGGATGGCGCATCATGGCGGGTAGGGCGGGGCTGGCGGCGCTCGCCCTCCTCGCCGCCGCCGCGCCCGCCGCGGCGGAGGAGCTGGTCTGGGGACTCCAGGTCGAACAGGCGGAATTCCGCATCCAGAACGGGGAGGACGTCCTCGCCTGGGATCTCGACGCCTTCATCGGCGGGGACGAGTTGCGCCTGACGCTCCGTTCCGAGGCGGAATACGGGCTGGAGGAGGACGCGTTCGAGACGGCGGAGACGCAGTTGCGGCTCCAGACTCCCGTCTCGGACTTCTGGGACGCCGTCGTCGGCGTTCGCCTCGACACGCCCGAGGGCGGGCCGGAGCGGGCATGGGCTGTGGTCGGCCTCCACGGCCTCGCGCCGCAATGGCTCGAGGTCGACGCCGACCTCTTCCTTTCGGAGCATCCCGTCTTCCGGTTCGAGGCGGAATACGAGGCGCTCATCACCAACCGGCTGATCCTCGTCCCCTCCGTCGAGATCGACCTGCCGCTCGCCGACGACGCGCGTCGGGCGCAAGGGGCCTTCGCGCCGACAGTCGAGATCGGCGCCCGGCTCAGCTACGATCTCGTGGACCGGGCGCTGTCGCCCTATCTCGGCGTCCACTACGAATTGCGGCTCGGGGAGACGGGAGACCGCGCCCTTGCCGCGGGCGGCCGGCGGGATGAGCTTTTCGCCGTCGCCGGCGTGCGGATGATGTTCTGAAGCCTCGCCGCGGCGGCCCGCCCGCCGCGGCGCCAGTCAGGAGACACGCGAATGATCCGACTTGCCGCCCTCGCCTTCGCCCTCGCCGCCTCCGCGGCCCTCGCCCATTCGGAGAAGGAGATCGTCGTCCCCGCCGAGAACGCCGTCGTCGAGGGCTCGCCCGAGATCATCGGCATGACCTTCGACGGCGCGATGCGCATCACGGCGATCACGCTTAAAGGGCCGGACGGCGCGCCCCGCGCCCTCGCGCGGACGGACCGGATGGCCCCCGTCCTCGAATTCCGGGCGACGCCGGAGCCGCTCGCCCCCGGCTCCTACCGGGTGGACTGGAAGGGCATCTCGACCGACGGACACATGATGGAGGGTGGATGGTCCTTCACCGTGAAGTGAAGCCGCCGTCTGCGAGGCTCCGGTGATCGACCCCGGCGCGCTCGACGCGCTGCGCCTCGCGGCGAAGGCGCTCGAATACGGCGCCGGGGTGCTGGCGGCGGGAACGGCGCTCTTCCTCGCGGCGCATGGCGGCGCGATGGGAGATGAGGGGCGCAGGGCCGCCCGGCGGCTCGCCGTCCTTGCGTCCCTCATCGGGCTCGCCTTCGTCGGCCTCCGCTTCGCGGCGGAGGCGCTGTGGCTCGCGGGCGGGGATGCGGCGTTGGCCGCCGACCCGATGCTTCTCGGAGCGGTGGGCGCGAGCGCCTTCGGGGACGCGGCGCTTGTCCGGGCGGTCGGTCTCGGGCTGCTTGCAGCGGCGATGCTGGCGGCGCGGCCGCTGCCTGCGGCGCTCGCCGCCCTCGCGGTCTGCGCCTCGTTCGCGCTTGTCGGCCATTCGCTGCGGGAGCAGCGGCTCTTGCTCGGACCGCTCGTCGCGCTCCACATCGCCTGCGCCGCCTACTGGATCGGCGCCTTCGCGCCGCTCAGGCGCGCCGCGCTGCGCCGCCCGGAGGCGGAGGCCGCCGCCCTCGCCGCCGCCTTCGGGCGAACCGCGCTCCTCGCCGTTCCAGCGCTGATCGCCGCCGGGGCCGGGCTCCTCGTCCTCCTTGGCGGCTCGGTCGGGGCCGCGCTGGCGACGGCGTGGGGCCGCGCTCTGGCGCTAAAGCTGGCGCTTGTCGCCGCGCTCCTCGCCCTCGCGGCGGTCAACAGGCTGCGCCTGACGCCCGCCCTCGCCCGCGGCGAGGCCGGGGCCGCAAGCGCGCTCCGCCGGTCGGTCGAGGCGGAGATGGCGCTGGCCGGGCTGGTCATCGCCGCCACGGCCTTCGCCACCATCAACGCGGCCCCGGAGTGACCAGCCGGACGCAAGAGGCCTCCTCGGCGATGGTTCAGTCGCAAGGCCGAGCGCGAGGCGGATGAGCATGCGCGCTCACTCGCCGCACGCGCGCGCCTGCTCCTGCATGACGCCGAAGTCGGCGATCATCTCGGCGAGCGCGTCCCTCTGTCTGGCAGCGTCTCGACCTCGTCCGCCGTGCGGGCGAGAAGGGCGGCTCCATAGGGCGTGGCTGGCGAGCGGGTTGTGATTTCAGGATCGAGATGGCAGTTACGCCGCGTTTCAATAATGGTTTCAGTTCACGCGCTTATCGAGTTGATAAGCCGCCACCCACAAGCGAACGTTGCGCTTGAGATGCGAATCAATTCGCCCCGGCCCGCCGCATCGGGGGCTCGACCTCGTAGCAGGCCCGGCATTCCGCCCGGCCCGATGCGAAGGAAGCACCCCACGACCAAGCTTTCCGACACCCAGCTCCCGATCCTCTCCAACGCCGCCGCGCGACCCGACCGCAACCCCCTCCCGCTTCCCGGCTCGCTCAGAGGGGGCGCGGCGATGAAGGTGGTCAGCGCGCTGCTCTCCCACTGCCTTGTCGCCAGCGGATCGTCGAGGCGACCACCAAGGCCGTCGCAGCGCTGAACCGCATCTGGCGCAACGAGCAGGTCAGGCGCGCCGTTCTGCTGTAGATCACCGGGGCCGGACTCGCCACAGTTGGGGCGAAGACGTATCATGGTATTGATGGCGCGCCGGTTGATGGCGACAGCCCAGCAGAGACGGCTGGAGAGGCACATAGCGCGCCACAGGGCGGGGAGACGGGCGCAACTGACGTGGGACCAGTCCGGAGCCGCGGAGGCCGCCCACGACGCCACGAAGACGCCCCGTCCGCCCAAGACCCGCGAGGGGACGAAGCAGACGACGCTTATCGCCATGCTGCGCGAAGAGGGCGGGGCCACCATCGCGGAGATCGTCGCGGCGACCGGGTGGCAGTCGCACCCAGTCCGTGGCGCGATGTCCGTCGCGCTCAAGAAGAAGCTGGGGCTGGTGGTCACCTCCGAAAGGGATGAGACGAGGGGACGGGTCTACAGACTGCCTGCAGCCTGATCCCATGTATTTTGCGCACCCTCGCCGCCGTTTGCAGAATTTCCTGCGCCATAAGCGGTTCACAGCGCCAGACGCCGCCCTCGCCGGGCTCGCCGGGCTCGCCGACATTCTACTCAAGCCAATTGCGCGCCGTGTCCGAGACGGGGCGCAGGATCACCACCGCGCCATGATCGTCGATCTGGATGTGCCGCCAGCCCTCGGTCATGGAGCGACGCTAGCAGGTGGTCCCAAACGGAGCCAGATCGGCAACGGACATGCGGCGGTGATCAACATGGGGGCACAACGCGCGACATGCCGTCATGATGCGGCGCCTGACTCGCTGGCCCCGTCCACCCTCGCGATGAGGTTCCTGACGCTGGAGACGCCCTAGGATCCGCCGCGCCGTGTCAGCCCGCCCCGCTGGTTGAGCGCCGCGGCGATCCCCCGGAGGGTGTTGGCTCCCGCGGCCCTGATTTCGGCCAGCACCGGCGCGAGGTCCCGAGCGAAGGCGTCGGCGTTGCGGGAGACGGCCATGCGCAGCGGAGCCCCGCCCTTGCCGGCCCGCCGGAGAGCTGCGGCTCCGTTCGGGTTCCCGAGCTTGACCTGGCGGGCCTTCGCGGCGGCCAGCGCCTCGCGGGTGCGCAGGGTGATGAGGTCGCGTTCGGCCTCGGCGACCAGCGCTATGATCCCGACGGTGAGATCGTTCGCCGCCGGCATGTCGCAGGCGACGAAGCGCACGTCGCCGTCACGGAGAGTGAGCAGGAAGGCTGCGTTGCGGGAGAGCCGGGCGATCAGGAGCGTGGGGCCGGTGAGCCGGGCGTGCTGGATCGCACGGGCGAGTTCAGGCCGGTCCGCCTTCCGCCCGCTCTCGACCTCGGTGAAGATCGCCGCGACCTCCGCGCCCCGGCTTCTGGAGTAGCCTTGAATGGCTGAACTCTGCGCCGCCAGCCCAAGCCCGCTCGCCCCCTGCCGGGCGGTGGAGACCCGCTCACAGCCGACGAAGCGTTCCGTCGCCAACGCCGCCGCACCTGGTCCCGCCATCTCCTCCCCCGTGCAAACCTGCGTAACGTTCGTTACGCAGTTTTGTACCTCGGAAGGCGCTGAGAAGTGTAGTTTGATGAATGGCTTGGGAGTTACAGCGCTGAGCCGGACCGCAGAGCTCAGACGCCGTCGATCATCCTATTCGGTCCGATCGGTCGCGTCCTCGCCATCGGCCGACCGGCTGTCCTTCATCGGCACTCGCACCCGCGCCGCTGGTGTGAGGCGAAGCTCGGCTATGTAGCGCGCCACGAGTCCCTGCTGCTTGTTCGCCACGGCGAGCGAGGGCGATTGCCGCCCGTAGCCGGAAGGGGTCCTTAAGAGCGTCAGGGTCTCGGCCAGCCGCCGTTTCGCCTCGCCGCCGCCACCATCGCACCGCTCTGGTCCGAGGGCGATCTCATGCACGAGAGCATCGACGAACGGACGGCAGCCTCCACGTGCACGCCCATATGAACTCCTGCCTCGGCGTTTTGGACTGGCCGCGCCGAACACGGATGATTCCGGAGTGCTTGATCCTACGCGCGGTACTGAACGAAGCTGACGCCGGACAATCTCGAGGTTCACGACCCACCGGTCGTGCTTGTCCCCGATTCCGGCGCTGCCCGCATTCAACCTGCCGGCGCCGAGCGTCGCCTCGGCCTAGGCCTTGGCCCCATTAACTGTCGATAGAGTTTGCGTGGCGGCGCGAGTGCTGATTCAACCTTCCGGATGAGGGA
>JAUIDE010000006.1 GCA_030429105.1 Alphaproteobacteria bacterium | reverse complement strand
ACATCCGCGCGGCGATCGGCCCGACGATCAGCCAGGCCGCCTATGAGGTAGGCCCCGAATTCCTGGACGAGTTCATGGCGGAAGACGCCGGCAATCTCCGTTTCTTTGCCAACGGCAATGGCGGCCGCTATCAGTTCGACCTGCCCGCCTACGGGCTGCACCGCCTGCGCACCGCCGGTATCGGGCATGCCGAATGGACCCGGCACTGCACCTATTCCGATTCCGGCCGGTTCTATTCCTATCGCCGCTCCGTCCACCGGGGCGAGCCGGATTACGGCCGCCTCCTCGCCGCCATCGCCCTGCCGGAGGCCTGACATGCTCCACTTCGCGCCCGAGGAATACGCGGCCCGCCGGGCGCGGCTGCGCGCCGAGATGGCGGCGCGGGGGCTCGACGCCATGCTGCTCTTCGCGCCAGAGAGCCAGTATTGGGCGACGGGCTACGACACGTTCGGCTACTGCTTCTTCCAGTGCCTCGTCATCGACCATGAGGGCGAGGCGCTCCTGACCCGCTCCGCCGATCTGCGGCAGGCGCGGCTCACCTCCACGGTGGAGGATGTGCGGATCTGGAAGGACGCGGCGGGGGCGGACCCGACGGCGGACCTTGCCGATCTACTCGCCGCGCGCGGGCTGACGGGCAAGCGGCTCGGGATCGAGACGGACACGCACGGGCTGACGGCGCGCTGGGGCGCGGCGATGGCGGCGCGCTTTCCGGGGCTGGCCGAGGCCTCCGACATCGCGCCGCGGCTCCGGCTCACGCAATCGCCGGCCGAGATCGCGATGACGCGGCGGGCGGCGGAGATCGGGGACGCCTGCTACCTGAAGGCGCTGCCGCTGATCCGGCCCGGGGCGGACGAGGCGGCGATCCTCGCCGCGATGCAGGGCGAGGTCTTCGCCCTGGGCGGGGATTACGCCGGGAACGAGTTCATCATCGGCTCCGGCGAGGGCGCGCTCCTCTGCCGCTATTTCGCCGGGCGGCGGAGGCTCGACGGGCGGGACCAGCTCACGCTCGAATGGGCGGGGGTCTGGCGACATTATCATGCGGCGCTCATGCGGACCGTGATCGTGGGCGAGCCGCGGCCCGAGCATCTCTCCATGCACGGCGCGGCGGAGGAGGCGCTGCTCGCCTGCGAGGCGGCGCTGCGGCCGGGGCGGGCGATGGGCGAGGTCTTCGCCGCCCATGCCGGGGCGCTGGACCGGGCGGGCTTCGGCGCGGCGCGGCTAAACGCCTGCGGCTATGCGCTCGCGGCGCGGTTCTCCCCCTCCTGGATGGAGCCCTTCATGTTCTACGAGAATGCGGAGACGGAGATGGCGCCCGGCATGGTCTTCTTCCTCCACATGATCCTGATGGACAGCCGGACGGGCGCGGCGATGACGCTGGGGCGCACCTCGCTCGTGACCGAGGCGGGGGCGGAGCCGCTTTCCGCCCTGCCGCTCGACCTGCCGCTCCGGTGAGGGCGGCGGCGCTTCTTATCCTGCTGGCGCTGCCGGCTTCGGGCGGCGAGATCACCTTCGCGGGGCCGGAGGGCCTGCGGACGGAGGCGGACCCGCGGGCGCCGGTTCCAGCTCTGAGGACGGAGCGGCAGACTTTCGGCGCCGTCCTCGCGCCCGGCGTCGGGCTCTTCGTGGAGCCTGTGGCGGGGGCGACGGTGCATGGCTCGAACCACCTCGCGGGCGCGGTCGTCCGCCGGCTTTCGGGCCATGCGGAGGCTTCGCGGGTGCTCGCCTCGGGGCGGATTTTCACGCTCCGCGCGCGGCTTTCACAGGCGCGCGGGCGGGCCGTGCTGGACTGGGCGCTGACGGACGAACGCGGGGCGGCGGCGGGGGCGGGCTACGCCCTTTCCCGGCTTTCCGGCGCGGGGCGGATCGGGGCGGAGGAGGCGGAGCGGTTCGCCTTCCAGATCGCCGCGCAGCTTCTGGACGCAACGTCGCTCGGCCCCGTGATCGAAGCCGCCGCCGCGCTCGCCCGGATCGAGGGCGCGCCGAGCCCGGCGCCGCGGCCGGAGCCCGAAGCCGAACCCGAAACCTGAAAGCGGCTCATTCGAGGCCGGGGAGCCGCGTGGCGAGCTGCGCGGCGAGGCGGGAGGCGGCGACCGGCAGGTTCCGCCCCTCCGCCCGCGCCAGCGCGATGCGGGCGCGGGGCGCGCCGGCGAGCGGGCGGAGCGCCGCGCCCGCGCGCTCCGCCCAGTCCGGCGAGACATCCGCCTTCAGCCGCACCTGGAGCGTCGGGCGCGCGGCGCGGACGGGCGGCGTCGGGTCCTCCACTTCGAGGAGGGGGCGCACGTCCAGCCGGCGCTGCTTGAAGAAGAGGTCGATCAGCTGACGAAGGCCCGTGCCTTCCGGCGGCAGGATCAGGTCATGGTCGAGGAAATCCTCGGCGCGGAGCGGCGCGGGATCATCCGGCGCCGGAACGACGCCGACGAGCGGCGCTTCCGCCGCCGCCAGCGTCTCCGCCCCGTCCTGGAAGACCGGCTGGACGATGAGGGCGAGGTCAGCCTCCCCCGCGGCGAGCGGCGCGGCGAAGCCGTCATGCGCGACGCGGGTGACGGCGACGGCGACGCCGGGATGAGCCTCCCGAAAGCGGGCAATCTCCGCCGGGGCGAAGCCCGCCGCGAGATCGGCCGAGACGAGCAGCCGCACGCGCCCGATTCGCAATCCCTCCATCGCCGCCACCGTCTCCCGCGCCCGGCGGAAGCCGGCGATCTGGTCAAGGAAATGGCGGTGATAGATCTCCCCTGCGGTGGAGAGCCGCACGCCGCTCGCGCTCCGCTCGAAAAGCTGGGTCCCCAGCTCCTCCTCCAGCGAGAGGAGCTGGCGGTTCAGCGCCGATGGCGAAATCGTGAGATATTCCGCCGCCTTGCGGATCGACCCCTCGCGCGCGATGAGGGCGATGGCGGAAAGGATTTTCATCTGGCGCAAGGCCCGGCTCCCTGTGATGCGATTACTGCATCACCATATCGCAAATTTAGCGATAGACAGCAACACAAACCGTCTAAATGGTCAGAAATGTGGCGCCGCACCATGAAGCGCGCCGAACCTGACAGGGACATAGGGAATGATGAAACGGCTTCTCACCACGGCGGCGCTGGCCGCGCTGATCGCATCGCCTGCGGCGGCGCAGATAAAGGTCGGCGTGCTGCATTCGCTCTCCGGCACCATGGCGATTTCCGAGACCACGCTCAAGGACACGATGCTGATGCTCATCGAGCAGCAGAACGCCAAGGGCGGCCTCCTCGGCCAGCAGCTCGAGGCGGTCGTCGTCGACCCGGCCTCGGACTGGCCGCTCTTCGCCGAGAAGGCGCGCGAGCTTCTGACCGTTCACAATGTGGACGTGATCTTCGGCAACTGGACCTCGGTGAGCCGCAAGTCGGTTCTGCCGGTTATCGAGGAGCTGAACGGACTGCTCTTCTATCCGGTGCAGTACGAGGGCGAGGAAAGCTCGAAGAACGTGTTCTACACCGGCGCGGCGCCGAACCAGCAGGCGATTCCGGCGACGGACTACTTCCTCGAGGAGCTCGGGGTCGAGAAGTTCGCCCTGCTCGGGACGGACTATGTCTATCCCCGCACGACCAACCGCATCCTTGAGCAGTACCTCAAGGACAAGGGCATCGCGGAGAGCGACATCTTCGTGAACTACACGCCCTTCGGCCATTCCGACTGGTCCAAGATCGTCGCCGACGTCGTCGCGCTCGGCGCGGACGGGAAGAAGGTCGGCGTCATCTCCACGATCAACGGCGACGCGAATATCGGCTTCTACAAGGAGCTGGCCGCGGCCGGCGTCTCCGCCGACGACATCCCGGTCGTGGCATTCTCCGTGGGCGAGGAGGAGCTTTCCGGCCTCGACACGTCGAACCTCGTCGGCCATCTCGCGGCCTGGAACTACTTCCAGTCCGCCGACACGCCGGCGAACGCCGAGTTCATCAAGGCCTGGAAGGCCTTCGCCGGCGAGAACCGGGTGACTAACGACCCGATGGAGGCGCATTACATCGGCTTCAACATGTGGGTGAACGCCGTGACGGCCGCCGGGACGACCGACGTGGACGCCGTCCGCTCCGCCATGTACGGGCAGAAATTCCCGAACCTCACGGGCGGCGAGGCGGAGATGCTGGTGAACCACCATCTCTCCAAGCCGGTGCTGATCGGCGAGATCCGGGCCGACGGGCAGTTCGACATCATCAGCCAGACCGAGCCGGTGCCGGGCGACGCCTGGACCGACTTCCTGCCGGAATCGGCCGTCCTGATCTCCGACTGGAAGGATCTCGGCTGCGGCATGTACAACACCGAGACGAAGACCTGCGTGCAGATCCAGTCCAACTACTGAGGGCTGACGGCGGAGGGGCCCCGCGCCCCTCCGCCTTTCAACGACAAGAACCGAAGAACCGGGCAGGTCCATGCGCATCCTCATCAGCCTTCTCGCGTTCTGCGCGGGCCTCTGGCTCGCGCCCGCGCCTTTGGCGGCGCAGGAGGGCGGCGTTCAGGCGATCCTCCAGCAGCATCGCGAGGCGGTCGCCTCCGGCTCGCGCCGCGGGGTCGAGCCGGCGATCAACGCGCTGAAGGCGAGCGGGCTCGACCAGGCGCGGGAGGTTCTGGAGGTCTGGCAGGCGCGGGAGCTTTACCAGCGCGCGGCGGACGGGCTCTTTTTCTTCGCCGCGCCGGAGGGCGACGGCTTCCGGCTGCGGGACATCGACACAGGCGCGGACGCCGGCTTCGCCGCGAAGGCGGAGATGACGCAGCTTCGCCCCTCCGGCGGGGTGCGCGGGCTGATAGGCGCGGCGCTCGTCGCCTTCCGCCTGCTCGACCCGGACCCGGAGGACAGGCGCACGGCGCTCGCCGCCCTTTCGCGCAGCCCGGAGGCGGGGCATCTCGAACCGCTCCGCGACGCCGTGGCGGCGGAGACGGACCCGGCGCTCCGGAGGGACATGGAGCGGCTCGAACGCGCGCTCACCATCAGCTTCGACCGGGACGAGGCGGCGCGGATCGAAGCGATCGGCTTCTTCGAGGGCGATACGGGGCTCGACGCGCGGGCTGCGCTCGCCCCGCTCGTGGCGACGACGCGCGGGGCGGCGGTTTCGGCGCCGGAGGGCGCGAACATCGCCCGGATCCTGGAGCCGGGGGACGACCTCTCGGAGGAGGAGGCCTGGGCGCTGCTCGTCGAGGCCGGGCTCGCGCCCGCGCGGGTGACGAAGGCGGATATCCGCGCGGCGCTCGAGGCGAATATCGAGGGCGGCGCCGCGGGCGGCGTGCCTGTCCGCGATCTCGGCTCGGATGCGGCGCGGGAGAGGGCCTACGCCGCGCTCGCCGCCGCGGGCAGGGCGCAGCCGACGGTGACGGACGCGGAGGCGCGGGCGATCCTCGACGACCATGTGTTCTTCGAGCGCTATGCGGAACCCTCCCCCGCAATCACCGAAGCGGCGGAGGCGGCGCTGGCCTCGATCACCTTCCGCGTCGGGGCGATGCAGGCGGCGGACTTGACGCTCGACGCGCTTTCCCTCGCTTCGATCTATTTCCTCGCCGCCATCGGCCTCGCCATCACTTTCGGCGTCATGCGCGTGATCAACATGGCGCATGGCGAGTTCATCATGATGGGGGCTTATACCGGCTATGTCGTGCAGCTCTTCGTGCCGGACTACACGATTTCGATCCTCGTCGCGCTGCCGCTCGCCTTCGCGGTGACTTTCGGCGCGGGGGTGGCGATGGAGCGGCTGGTGATCCGCTGGCTCTATCACCGCCCGCTGGAGACGCTGCTCGCCACCTTCGGCATCTCCATCGCGCTGCAACAGCTCGCCAAGAACGTGTTCGGCACGCAGGCCCGCCCGCTGACCGCGCCGGGCTGGCTCGACGGCGCGCTCGTCTTCAACGACATCGTGGCGATCAGCTATATCCGCATCGCGATCTTCGTGATGGCGCTCGTCTTCCTCGCCCTGCTCGTCTTCGTGCTGAACCGCACCCGGCTCGGCCTCGAAGTCCGGGCGGTGACGCAGAACCCGGGGATGGCGGCCTCGATGGGGATCGACCCGGACCGGATCAACATGCTGACCTTCGGCCTCGGCTCCGGCATCGCCGGGGTCGCCGGCGTCGCCATCGGGCTCTTCGCGCAGGTCACGTCGGAGCTCGGGCAGGGCTATATCGTGCAGAGCTTCATGACGGTCGTCGTCGGCGGGGTCGGCAACATCTTCGGCGCGCTGGCGGGGGCGACGCTGATCGGCTTCCTCCAGAAGGGGATCGAGTGGTTCAACCCCTCGAACACGCTGGCGGCACAGACCTACATGATCCTCTTCATCATCCTCTTCATCCAGTTCCGGCCGAAGGGCATCATCGCCCTCAAGGGCCGCGCGGCGGGGGATTGAGATGCAAAGATCTTTCATCGCGCGCAATCCTTCGGTGCTCGTCTTCCTGGCGGCGCTGGCGCTCTTCACCATCCTCGTGACGATCCTCGCGGAGGGCGCGGGGGCGGGGGTGATCTCCACCTCCTTCGTCAAGACGCTGGGCAAGACGCTATGCCTCTGCCTCGTCGCCGTGGCGATGGACCTTGTCTGGGGCTATTGCGGCATCCTCAGCCTCGGGCATTTCGCCTTCTTCGGGCTCGGCGGATACATGATCGGCATGTGGCTGATGTATGCGCGGACGGAGGAGATCGTCCTTTCCGCCAATGCCGGCGCCGCGCTGCCGATGACGCCGCAGGAGCTTTCGGACGGGATCGCGGCGCAGATATTCGGCGTGGTCGGCGGTTCGGAATTGCCCTGGGTCTGGAGTTTCGCGCATTCGCTGCCCCTGCAGCTCATGCTGATCCTGCTCCTGCCCGGCCTCATCGCACTGGTCTTCGGCTGGCTCGCCTTCCGGAGCCGGGTCGCGGGCGTCTATCTCTCGATCCTGACGCAGGCGATGACGCTCGCGCTCTCGCTCTGGCTCTTCCAGAACGACAGCGGGCTCCGCGGCAATAACGGGCTTTCGGGGCTCCAGAACATTCCCGGCCTCGCGGAGGTTCCGCAGGCGACGCTCTCGCTCTGGTTCCTCTGGGCCTCGGCCTTCGCGCTCGGGGGCTTCTATCTCCTCGCGGCCTGGGTCGTCTCGGGCAAGTTCGGCTCGGTGATCCGCGCGATCCGGGACGACGAGGCGCGGGTGCGGTTCCTCGGCTATTCGGTCGAGGGCTACAAGCTTTTCGTCTTCACGCTCACGGCGATGATCGCGGGCATCGCGGGCGCGCTCTACTATCCGCAAGCGGGGATCGTGAACCCGGCGGAGATCGCGCCCATCGCCTCGATCTATCTCGCCGTCTGGGTCGCCATCGGCGGGCGAGGGCGGCTCTGGGGCGCGGTGCTCGGCGCCGCCGCCGTCTCGCTCGTCTCGTCCTGGTTCACCTCGGGGCAGGTGCCGGCCGTTCCGCTCGGCTTCTATACGGTCGAGTGGACGGACTGGTGGCTTGTCCTCCTCGGCTTCGGCTTCGTCGCCGTCACGCTCTTCGCGCCGAACGGTCTGGCGGGGCTGGTGGAGCGGATCTTCATCCGGGGCGCGAAATGAGCGCGCTGCTGGAGGTTTCCGGCGTCACCGTCACCTTCGACGGGTTCCGGGCGATCAACGACCTTTCCTTCGAGATCGGGCCGGCGGAGCTCCGCGCGGTGATCGGGCCGAACGGGGCGGGGAAGACGACCTTCATGGACATCGTGACCGGCAAGACGAAGCCCGATACGGGCCGCGTACTCTGGGGCGAGGAGTCCCGCTCGCTCCTCCGCATGTCGGAGGCGGAGATCGCGCGCGCGGGGGTGGGGCGGAAGTTCCAGCGGCCGACGGTGTTCGAGGACCAGTCGGTGTTCGACAACCTCCTCCTCGCGCTCCGCAAGAACCGCTCCCCCTTCGGCGTGCTCTTCTACCGCCGGAGCGCGGAGGACAAGGCGCGGGTCGAGGCGCTCGCCGCCGAGATCGGTCTCGCGGACCAGCTCGGGAGGCTCGCGGCGGAGCTCTCCCACGGGCAGAAGCAATGGCTGGAGATCGGGATGCTGCTGGCGCAGGAGCCGCGGCTCCTCCTCGTCGACGAGCCCGCCGCAGGCATGACGCCGGCGGAACGGGAGCATACGACGGACCTTCTGGTGCAGGCGGCGAAGACGCGGGCCGTCGTCGTCGTCGAGCATGACATGGAGTTCGTCCGAAGGCTCGATTGCAAGGTGACGGTGCTGCATGAGGGGCGGGTTCTGGCCGAGGGGTCGCTCGACCATGTGACGCGGAACCAGGAGGTGATCGATGTCTATCTCGGGCGCTGAGCGATGCTGAGGACTGAAGGGCTGACGCTCCATTACGGCGGCGCGCAGATCCTCCACGGGCTCGACGTGGCGGCGGAGACGGGGCGCGTCACCTGCGTCATGGGGGTGAACGGCGCGGGGAAGACGAGCCTGCTGAAGGCCATCGCAGGCTCCCACCGCAAGACCGGCGGCGCCGTGTTCCTCGACGGGGAGGACATCTCGCGGCTCTCGCCGCAGGCGCGGGCGAAGAAGGGCGTCGGCTATGTGCCGCAGGGGCGGATGATCTTTCCGCTGCTGACGGTTCAGGAGAATCTCGAAACCGGCTTCGGCTGCCTGCCTAAGGCGGAGCGGCGGGTGCCGGAGGCGATGTTCGAGCTTTTCCCTGTGCTGAAAGAAATGCGGAACCGGCGCGGCGGCGACCTCTCGGGCGGGCAGCAGCAGCAGCTCGCCATCGCCCGCGCGCTCATCACGCGGCCGAAGCTCCTGCTGCTGGACGAGCCGACGGAGGGCATCCAGCCCAACATCATCCAGCAGATCGGCCGGGTGATCGCCTTGCTGCGGGACGAGGGGAAGATGGCGATCGTCCTCGTCGAACAGTATTTCGACTTCGCCTACAGGCTTGCGGACCGGTTCTACGCCGTCACGCGTGGGGCGGTGACAATGCAGGGCGCGAAGGCGGAGGTGGACCGGGAGAAGCTCCTCTCCGCCGTCTCGGTCTGACCGGGGCTTAGAGCGTTTTCCATCCGGACCGGATCACCGGTCCGGATGGAAAACGCAACAACTCGAGACGCTCGCCAGTCTTGGTTTTCGTTCTGACTGAGTCAGCCATAACGAAAACCGCTTTAGCCCGCCCGCGCGATCTCGCACCGCATCGCCCGGAGCGGCAGCGAGCCGCTCACCGGGTCGGCCCGGTCGGTCGGCGCGGCGGCGTTGAGGCTGGCGGCGAGGGGGGCGGCGCCCGCGCCCGGCGCGCCGACGGGGACGGCCCATCCGTGCTGCGCGAAGACGGCGCCGGGCTCCAGCCCCTCCACGATCCGCGCGCGGGCGAGGAAGCGGCCCGCCCGCGTCCGCACCTCCGCCCAGTCGCCCTCGGCGAGCCCGCGGGAGGCGGCCGTCTCCGGCGCCATCTCCAGCACCGGGTCGGGCGCGAGGCGGCGGAGGGATGGGAGGTTCCGGCCTTGGGAATGGCAATAGGCGACGGTCTTGGCGCCGCCGAGCCGGAGGGGGAAATCCGCGTCCTCCGCTTCGCCCGGCGCGGCGGCGAGGGCGGGGACGGGCGGCTGGCCGTGGGCGAGGAGGGTTTCGGAATAGATCTCGATCCGCCGCGTCGGCGTCGGGAAGCCGGCCGAGGCGTAGGGGCGGAGCGGAACGGGGCCGGGAAGGTCGACGCCCGCGGGTTCGGCGCGGAGCGCTTCGAGGCCGATTCCCGCCGGGGCGAGGTGGTGGGCGTGGCCGGCGTCGGCGTCGCAGCCGAACATCTTTTCTTCCAGACCGAGCCGGGCGGCGAGCGCCAGCGCGACGTCCACGTCGCTCCGCGCCTCGCCCACGGGCGGGATCGCGGCGGGGCGGAGCTGGACGCGGCGGAGCCCTTCGAGGCTCACGTCGAACCCGGCGCGGAGCCCCTCCCGCTCCCACGAGGTCGCGGCGGGGAGGACGTAATCGGCCTCCCGCGCCGTCTCGTTCAGGAAGAAGTCGACATGGACATGCATCTCCAGCGCCGCGAGGGCGCGGCGGGCCAGGGCGAGGTCGGGCTGGGAAGCGAGGAGATTGCCGCCGAAGGAGACGAGCATCCGCACCGGATAGGGCGCGCCTTCCGCCGCGGCGCGCCAGACGTCCCGCGCCGTGACCCAGCCGAAGCGGCCGGGGCCGAGAGGCCGCTCCGCGATGCCGAGCGCCTTCGCCCGCTGCGCGTCGCCCAGCAGGTCCTGCCCGGAAATGTCGGCGAAGGGGGCCGCGGCGCCGGGGACGTTGCCGCCCGCGTCGCCATAGGAGCCGGTCAGCGAATAGAGGATGGAGATGGCCCGGTCCGTCTGCGTCGCCGTCTCGCTCTGGCCGACGCCGTTCCAGACGCCATAGGCGATGCGCGGGCTCTCGGCGATGAGGTCGGCTGCGCGGGCGAGATCGGCTTCGGAGACGCCCGTGACCTCCGCAACGCGGGCGGGGGGCCAGGCGGCGGCGGCCTCGGCGAAGATCGTGAAGGCGGTGCGGACGGGGACGGGGACTCCCGCGGTTTCGATGACGCCCTCGTGGCGGAGATCGGCGGCTTCCGGATCGTCGAGCCATTCGCCGCGGCCCGAATGGTAGCGGAGGAGGGCACCGCCGGGACCGGCGGCGAGGAGCGTTTCGGGATCGCCGCCTTCTCGAAGGTTGGACTCGCGCAGGAGGCGCCCGTCATCTACGCGGACGAGGAAGGCCGCGTTCGTCCAGCGGCGGGCGAAGGCTTCGTCGAACCGGCCCGAAGCGATCAGGAGATGGGCGAGGCCGAGCGCGAGGGCCTGATCCGTCCCCGGCCTCACGCGGAGCCAGACATCGGCGCGGCGGGCGAAGAGCGTCGGGCGCGGATCGACGACGAAGAGCCGGGCGCCGCGGCGCATCGCCTTCTGCACCTCGCCGGACCGGGCGAGCCATGTCGCGGCCGGGTTCCAGCCCCAGAGCACGGCGAGGTCGCAGCGCGCGAAGTCGGGCGTGCCGGTGTCCCACCCGTAGGTCAGGCAGGAGGAATGGTCCTTGCTCCAGTTGCAGATTTCGGTCGCATAGATCGTGTTCGGGGAGCCGAAGGCGCGGATGAAGCGCTCGACCCAGGCGATGCCGTCCGACATGTGGCTGCCGCTCGGCGTCGTCACGCCAAAGGCGACCTGTTCGGGCCCGTACCGGTCCCGCACGGCAGCCATCGCGGCGGCGACAGCGTCCAGCGCCTCGTCCCACGAAACGGGCTCGAAGCGCGGCTCCGCGGCGCCCTTCGGCGAGACGCGGCGGAGGGGATGCGTCAGACGGTCCGGATGATGGACGAGTTCCGGCGCGGCGCGGCCCTTCGGGCAGAGCTTCTCCCCGCTCGGATGGGTCGGGTCCGGCTCGATCCGCAGGAGGCGGCCTTCCTCCACGAAGGCGGTGCAGCCGCAGCGGGAGCGGCATTGCGTGCAGAAGGCGGGAACAGCGGTTTCGGCCATGAACGCCCTCCGGTCTCGGCGCGCCGCGACGGGCGACGAACCGGAGCATGGCGCGCCCCGCCCCGGCGCGCAACGGGCCGGGGCAGGGCCTTCGCTCAGCCGAGGCCGGGCTTCGGGCGGCCCTTCGGCGCCGGCTTCTTGCGGCCCTTGCCGGCGTCGCCGCCGTAGTCCGGTTCGCGGTCGGCCTCCAGCCGGCAGAGCTCGATCTCGCATTTGAGCTTCTCGAGTTCGAGCTTGCAGCGCTCGACCTCCAGCTCCTTCTTCTTCAGCTCCGTGTCCTCGCAGACGGCGCAGGGGGAGACGAGGCCCTCAACATGGAAGCCCGTCGTCGCGATGCAGATCTCCTCCTCGAAGATCAGGCCGCCGCCGCCGGGATCGGCGAGATCGTCGATCTCCGCCAGCGCGGCGTCGGCGCGCCGCGCGGCCTCCTCGCCCTGTTCGGCGCGGATGTCCTCGATCACCGCCCTGCGGCTCCGCTCCAGAGCGGCGGGCGCCGCGAACTCGCCGCGCACCACCGTCTCCGCGGGCGCCGGCGCGGCGCATCCCTCCCGCATCGCCGGCGGGGGCGCCGCGGTCAGCGAATGCGCCGGCGGCGGGGCGACGACATCGAGCCGGGCGGGGGAGGGCCGGGCGACCGGACTGCGGAAGGTCGTCAGGCCGGGGCGCGGAACCTCGTCCCCCGCCGGCGGCGAGCATTTGTGGACGACCTCGACAAGGGTGAGCCGTCGGGTGAGGCGCTTGGTGAGCTGGTAGAAATTGTAGGTGACCGGCTGGCACGGGTTCGGGTTCCTCACCTTCCGGACGGAGCGGTAGACGTTTTCGGCCTCGGCCTTCACGTCGATGGCGATCTCGTTCTTGGCGGAGACGCGGGCGGCGGATTTCGTGACCGTCTGCCTAAGCGTCTCCTCCAGCCGCGTCACCGCATCGCGGTAGGTGCGCTGGCCCTTCCGCTTCTGGCCGAAGAGCTTGAAGTTGTTCTCCCCGACATGCTCGAAGAAGTATTCGTCCTTCACCGAGACCTCGTCCCGAACAGTCTCCTCGACTGTCAGTTCGAGTTCGGCGGCGACGCTGCGCTGGTCATGCAGGGCGCGGGAGAACCTGTCCTTCCGCACCTCCTCCAGCTCAACCTCTTCGCCGGGCAGGAGCGTGATCGAGAAGGCGTGCCGACCGATGCCGAGGCCGACCTCGCAGGTGTCCCAGCGATATTTGCGCGTGACGACGCAGAAGAAGCCGTTCTCCGCGAAATAGCTCTCCTCATGCTCGAAGAAGCGGGTGACGCAATCGTCTCGGCAGTCGATCAGCGGGCGTTGTTGATTCGGGATCGGGCATTGCTGAGCCATCGGACTCTCCATTGCTCATGGTTTGTCTCTCCCCGGTCGCCAATCTTTACCTTGGCTGTGAGCCTCCTGTGACTTGAGCCGCTCTTGGCCGTGCATCCGGCGTGAATTCGGAGCGACAGGCCGTGACCCGCTCCCCGTCGCGTTCGCACGCGCGCCTGTCGGGTTCCGCCTTGTCGCCGATGGCCGACTGGCCTACGCTCCTCTCGTTCTGGTCCGGCGGTTCGCGCCGCCGGGTAAAAGGGAATCCGGTGCGGGGCTCGCCCCAAGGCCGGAACTGCCCCCGCAACTGTAAGCGGAGAGCGCGGTCGGCATATGTCACTGGGGCGTCCTGCCCCGGGAAGACCCGGCCAAGCGATGACCCGCGAGTCAGGAGACCTGCCGGAACGATCACCCTGTCCGGGCGCGGGGCGCGCCAGGGACTGCGGCTAGTCCGTAGCGGTGACGTTCACCGTCTGCGGCGGGCGAAGCCCTCCGAAGACATCGCAAGTCTCGCGGCCATGCCGCGGATCGGAGGGTCATGAATGAAACGCATCGCCATGTTCGTCGCGGCTTTCGCCGTTATGCCCGCCCATGCCGAGGAGCAGGAGGCGCTCTCGCTCCGGCTCGATGACATCGTCGTCACCGGCGGGCTTACGCCGCTGCCGGCCGCCGCGCTCGGCCGCTCGCTCTCCGTCGTCACGGCGGAGGAGATCGAGGCGAAGGGGATCGTCTATGCGGCGGACGCGCTCCGCGCGCTGCCGGGGATCGCCGTCAGCCGGACGGGCGCGCCGGGCGGGGTGACGACGATCCGCATCCGGGGCGCGGAGAACACGCATACGCAGGTCTTCATCGACGGGGTGAAGGCGGCCTCCCCCGACAATCTGACCTTCGATTTCAGCGGCCTCCTTGCCTCCGATATCGAGCGGATCGAGGTGCTGCGCGGGCCGCAATCCGCGCTCTTCGGCGCGAACGCGATCGGCGGCGTGATCTCCATCGTCACGAAGCGGGCGAAGGCGCCGGGCTTCACGACCTCGGGCTCGGCGGAGGTCGGCACGGACGGCTCCTGGGGCGGCGACGTCGCGGGGCGTTGGCGGGGCGAGCGGGCGGGGCTTGCCCTCTCCGTCGCGCGGCGGGAGACGGGGGGCTTCGACGTTTCCGGCACGCCGGGCGGCGAGGATGACGGGGACGAGAACCTGACGCTGAGCCTCGCCGGCGATTTCGACGCGACGGAGAACCTGCGCTTCGGCGGGACGCTCCGCTATATCAACCGGACATCCGAATTCGACCAGTTCAACTTCGCCGCCCCGAACCGCGCCGGGCTGCTGACGGACGCTGACCTCGAAGGCGAGCGGAAGGAGATCTACGGCTCCGTCTTCGGCGAGGGCGAGACCTTCGGCGGGCGGGCGCGGCACCGGCTGACGCTCGGCTATACGGAAGTCAGGGACGAGCAGTTCGATACGGGCGCGAAGACGAACGAGACCAAGGGCTCCCGCCGGCAGGCGCGGTTCCAGACAACCTTCGCGCTCGACGCGGCGAATGTGGACGCGGCGGACCACACGATCACCGCGGCGGTGGATTACGAGCGCGAGGCGTTCCGCAACACCGACCCCGCGCTCGTCTTCGACCCGTCGCAACTCATCCTCCAGACGCGGGAGCAGTGGAGCGGGGCCGCCGAATATCGCGGGCGCTTCCTCGACGCGGTGGACGTGCAGCTCGGCCTCCGGCACGACCTCAACGACGACTTCCGGGACCGGACGACCTGGAGCGCCTCGGCCTCCTGGCTCCTGCCGAACCAGACGACGCGGCTGCATGGGTCGATCGGCACGGGAGCACAGAACCCGACGCTGATCGACCAGTTCGGGTTCTTCCCCGGCTCCTTCGTCGGCAACCCGAATCTGAAGCCGGAGACGAGCTTCGGCTGGGATGTCGGCGTGGAGCAGACCTTCTGGGGCGGGCGTGCGGCGGTGGACGTGACGTATTTTCAGGATCGGCTGAAGGACGAGATCGTCAGCCAGTTCGACCCGGTCACCTTCCTCTCCACCTCCGTCAACCAGGCGGGGACGAGCAAGCGGCGGGGCGTGGAGATCGCCGGGCGGGTGGAGCCGGCGGGGGGATTGACGCTCGGGCTGACCTACACATTCCTGGATGCGGAGGAGCCGAACGGGGATGTGGAGGTGCGGAGGCCGCGGCACGATCTCGGGCTCGAAGCCTCTTATCGGTTCGCGGAGGACCGGGCGCTGATCGCGGTCGGCATCAACCATGTCGCCGGGCTCAACGATTTCGATTTCACGGCGCCCTTCGTCGCCGGGAGCCAGATCGCCTTCGAGGACAGGACGGTGGTGAACCTCTCCCTCTCCTATGCGGTGACGGAGCAGGTGGAGGTCTATGGCCGCGTCTCCAACCTCTTCGACGAGGAGTATCAGGAGGTGGACGGGTTCGATGCGGAGGGGCGCGTCGCCTTTCTCGGACTGAGGGCGCGGTTTTGAGGCGGGCGCGGGCGGCCCTTCTCGCGCTTCTGGCGCTTGCGGCGCCGGCGGCGGCTGCGCCTGAACGGGTGATTTCCGTCAATCTCTGCACGGACCAGCTCGCGATGCTGCTGGCGGCGCCGGGGCAGCTCCTTTCCGTCTCGCATATCGCGCATGATCCGCTGAGCTCGGCGATGCTGGAGGAGGCGCGGGTCTTCCCGGCGAATTACGGGCGGGCGGAGGAGGTCTGGCTACTGCGGCCGGACCTCGTGCTGGCCGGGGCGTTCACGCCGGAGACGACGGTCTCCATGCTGCGGCGGATGGGCGTGCGGGTGGAGCGGTTCCCGCTTGTGACGCGGCTCGACGACGTGCCGGGGGCGATCCGCGCCGTGGGCGCCGCGCTCGGGCGGGAGGCGGCGGCGGAGCGGGAGGCGGCGGCGTTCGAGGCGCGGCTCGCAGGGCTCAAGGGGCGGCGGGCGGGCGCGGACCCGCGCGCCGCGCTCTGGCATGCGAACGGCTGGAGCCTCGGGCCGGAGACGCTGGCGGGGGACATTCTCGCCGCGGCCGGGCTCGCCAACGTGGCGGCGGAGCTGGGGCTTTCGGCGGGCGGGCGGATCCCGCTCGAATCGCTGGCGATGGCTTCGCCCGATCTCGTCCTTTCCGGCGCGCGCTATCCGGGCGCCTCGGAGGGCGAGGCGCTCACCTCGCATCCCGCGCTCCGGCATTTCCGACGCGGCGCGGTGGAGGACCGGGACTGGGTCTGCGGCGCGCCGGCCGCGCTCCGCGCCGTCTCCGCCATGATCGAGGCGCGGCGAAGCCTTCGCGGCGAAGAGGTCGCGCGGCGGTGAGCCGGGTTGCGGCCTTCGGGCTCGGCGCGGCGCTTGTCGCGCTCTTTCTCGCCTCGCTTCTGGTGGGCCCGGCGGAGGCGGGGCCACTCGCCTCGCTCCGCGCCTTCCTCTTCGGGGGCGAGGGGCCGCTGACGCTGGTGATGCGGGAGATCAGGCTGCCGCGCGCGCTACTCGGCGCGATGGTGGGGGCGAGCCTCGGGCTCTCGGGCGCGGCCTTGCAAGGGTATCTCCGGAACCCGCTGGCGGAGCCGGGGCTTGTGGGCGTTTCGGGCGGGGCGGCGCTAGGCGCGGTGATCTCGCTCCAGACGGGATTCGCGCTCGCCTTTCCGCTGGCGCTGCCGGCGGCGGCCTTGGCGGGGGCGCTCTGCGCGGTGCTCTTGATCCTTCTCCTTGCGGGAGCGCGGGGCGGGGCGTTGACGCTCATTCTCGCGGGCGTCGCGATCAGCGCGCTCGCCGCCGCGCTCGTCTCGCTCGTGCTCAATCTCTCGCCCAATCCTTTTGCGGCGTCGGAGATCGTATTCTGGATGATGGGCTCGCTCGCGGACCGCTCCTTCGCCCATGTCGCGGTCGCGGCGCCCTTCATGGCGCTCGGCGTCGCGTTCCTCCTCCCGCTTCGGCGCGGGCTCGACGCGCTGACCCTGGGGGAGGATGCGGCGGCCTCGCTCGGGGTGCGGCTGGCGCGGCTGAGGACGATGCTGGTGCTCGGCGTCGCCTCGCTCGTGGGCGCGGCGACGGCGGTGGCGGGGGCGGTCGGCTTCGTCGGGCTGGTGGCGCCGCATCTCGTGCGGCCGTTGGTCGGGTCGCGGCCGGGCGCGCTGCTGCCCGCGGCGGCGCTGGCGGGGGCGGCGCTGACGCTCGCCGCGGATGTCGCGGTGCGGATCGTGGCGCCGGAGCGGGACCTGAAGCTCGGCGTGATGATGGCGCTGGTGGGCGCGCCCTTCTTTCTCCATCTCGTCTGGCGGCAAAGGGGAGCGGTGGCGTGACGCTGCTGACTCTCAGCGAGGTGACGGTGCAGCGCGGCGGAGCGGCGGCGCTCTCGGGCGTCTCGCTCTCGATTGCGGGCGGCGAATGCGTCGGGCTGCTCGGGCCGAACGGAGCGGGGAAGTCGACACTCTTGCGCGCCGCGCTCGGGCTCGAAAACCTCATAGGGCGCTCCTCACTCGCCGCCCTGCGGCCGGCGGAGCGGGCGCGGGCCGCCGCCTATCTGCCGCAGGCGCGGGAGATCGCCTGGGGGCTTTCGGTGGAGGCGCTGGTCGCGCTCGGGCGGCTGCCGCATGGCGAGAGGGATGCGGAGGGACCGGCGGCGGTGGAGCGGGCGCTGACGCGGATGGACCTCATCGCGCTCCGCCGGCGCCCGGCGACCCGGCTTTCCGGCGGGGAGCAGGCGCGGGCGCTGCTGGCGCGGGCGCTAGCGGCGGAGGCGCCGCTTCTGCTGGCGGACGAACCGGCGGCCGGGCTCGACCCGGCGCACCAGATCGAGGCGATGCGCGTCTTTGCGGGATTGGCGGCGGAAGGGCGCGGGGCGCTCGTCGCGCTCCACGATCTCGGGCTCGCGGCGCGGTTCTGCACGCGGGTCGTGGTGCTTTCCGGCGGGCGGATCGCGGCGGACGGGGCGCCGGGGGCGGTGCTGACGCCCGCGCTGCTGGCGGAGGTGTTCGGCGTGACGGCCTATTTCGCGGAGACGGATTCAGGCCCGGTGCTGCAGCCGCTGGAGGCGCTCAGGTGATCGCGCTCGCGCGGCCCTGGATGACGCTGACGCTGCACGAAGAGATGCGCGTCCTCTCCTTCGCGCCGCACCGGCCGGGCTTCGTGCGCGCGCGCCGGATCGTCTGGCGGGAAGTGCGGGATGCGGATCTGACGGAGCACTTCGACGCGAAGGGCTGGCTTGCAGGCGCGCTTGCGGCGGAGGGGATGGCGGATGCGGTCGCCATGCTCACCTCCCGCCGGCTCGATGCGGCGCGGGAGGCGCGGGAGGGCGGGGCCTTCGCGCTCGCCACCGTCGGGCTCGGCAATGCGGAGCGGATCGGGGAGGGCGCCGGGCCGGCGGCGCCGCGCGGCTGGGGGACGATCAACATCGCGGTCGTGCTCGAGGCGGGGCTTTCGGAGGCGGGGCTGGTCGAGGCGCTTTCGCTCGCCGCCGCGGCGCGGACGCGGGCGGTGATGGAATCGGGTCGGATGGTCGCCGAGGGGCCGGCGACGGGCACGGGGACGGACTGCATCGCCGTCGCCGCGCCGATCGGCGAAGAGGACCATTGCGGGCTCCATACGGAGACCGGCCGCGCGCTCGGCCGCGCCGTCTTCGCCGCGGTCGCGGCGGGCGCGAAGGACTGGATGGAGGCGTTCGGACATGCGCAGGTTTCCCCCTGAACGGATCGTCTGCCTGACGGAGGAGACGGTGGAGACGCTCTATCTCCTCGGGGAGGAGCGGCGGATCGTCGGCGTTTCGGGCTATGCGGTGCGGCCCGCGCGTGTGCGGCGGGAGAAGCCGCGCGTCTCCGCCTTCGTCTCGGCGGACATTCCGAAGATCGTGGCTTTGGAGCCCGATCTGGTGGTCACCTTCTCCGACATTCAGGCGGACGTGACTGCGGCGCTGATGCGGGCGGGGCTCGCCGTCCACGCTTTCAACCAGCGCGACCTTGCGGGGATTTTCGCCATGATCCGCACGCTCGGCGCGCTGATCGGGGAGCCTGCGAAGGCGGAGGCGCTGGCGCGGTCGCTGGAGGCTCGGCTTGAGGCGGCGCGGGCGGAGGCGCGCGCGGCGCGGCCGCGGGTCTGGTTCGAGGAATGGGACGAGCCGCTGATTTCAGGCGTGGGCTGGGTTTCGGAGCTGATCGCCGCGGCGGGCGGGGAGGATTGCTTCGCCGCCCTCTCCCGCGAGGCGGCGGCGAAGGACCGGATCGTGAGCCCGGAGGCGGTGATCGCGGCGGCGCCGGAGGTGATCCTCGCATCATGGTGCGGGAAGAAGGTCAGGCCCGAGAAGATCGCCGCGCGGCCGGGCTGGGCGGCGATCCCGGCGGTGAAGGCGGGGCGGATCGTCGAGATCAAGTCGCCGCTGGTCCTCCAGCCGGGGCCGGCGGCGCTCACCGACGGGCTGGATGCGATCCGGGCGGCGCTCTTCCCCGCTCAGGCGCGCTGAAGCATCCGGCCGAGCGGGCGGCCGCCGAGGATGTGGACGTGGAGATGCGGCACTTCCTGCACGCCGGCCTCTCCGGAATTGGCGATGAGCCGATAGCCGCCGCCGCCCGCGCCCGGCGTGACGCCGACCTTCTTCGCCACGGCGTCGATGGCGCGGGTGTAGTCCACGATCTCGGCGTCCGAGGCCTCGGCGGCGAAATGGTCGTAGTTCACATACGGCCCCTTCGGGATGACAAGGACATGGACCGGCGCCTGGGGCGCGATGTCCTCGAAGGCGAGGCTGTGTTCGGTTTCCAGCACGGTGCGGTTCGGAATCTCGCCGCGGAGGATCTTCGCGAACACGTTCTGGTCGTCATAGGCGTAGGGCATGGCTCTCTCCGGTCAGGAAGGGTTCGATCTCTCGCGTCATCGCCTCCGTAGCCTCGGGGCCGGCGCGAAGGAAGCGGGCGACGGCGATCGCGATCTCCTCCCGCCCCATGCCGGGGGCGGCGCGGATGGCGGCGCCGGGCGCGGCGGCGCGGAGGCGGGTCGCCTCCTCGGCGAATTCGGCGTCGAGCGCGGAGACGAGGGCCGCGCCCCCCTCCCCCGCGCCGAGCAGGCCGATGCGGCGGGCATGGTCCTCATATTCGCCGGGCGTGAAGGGCGTCTCGATGCAGAGGATGCGCAGGCGGCATTCGGTGGCGGCGAAATCCCGCGCCACATCGTCCCGCGACGGGTCTATGCAGAGGGCGAGGCGGGAGACGCCGAGCGCGTCGAACATCAAGCCGAGGAAGGCGCGGCGGTGACGGCCGCGCTTGTCCTTCCCCGTCTCCAGCCCGCCGAGATCGAAAGGGAGGCGCCCCTCCTCGTCAAAGACGTAGCCGAGCGCCGGGAAGCCGCCGGCCCGGCCCGCCGCCTCCGCCGCATGGCGACCGACATGCCATTTCTTCGCGGCGATCAGCAGCACTTCCTTGCCGTCGTCCAGCGTCGCGCCGCGGCTCCAGAACCGCTCCCCC
Source organism: Alphaproteobacteria bacterium (assembly GCA_030429105.1). Lineage (GTDB taxonomy): Bacteria > Pseudomonadota > Alphaproteobacteria > Rhodobacterales > Rhodobacteraceae > Pikeienuella. The sequence goes on along the minus strand of JAUIDE010000006.1, from coordinate 67,408 downwards.
TGCCGCCGGCCGATGCGGCCGCGCCCGGCGAGATAGGAATATTGCGCGCCGATCCGCTCCGGCCCCGGCGCGGCGCAGTCGCCGGCGGCGTAGAGGTCGAGGAGGGACTGGCGGAAGGCCGGGTCGAAGCTCGTGATCTTCCGCGCGAAGAAGCGCGGCTCAGCGATCAGCCGCGCCTCATGGTCCCGGTGGAAGACGACGGGCATGCCGTAATCGGAGAAGATGAGGGTCGTCGGCGGGTGCGAGGCGATCTCCTCCACCGGCGCGGAGTGGAAGGCGATGGTCTGGAACATCGTCTCGTCCGGGATCCAGGTGGTGCGGAAGAAGCGCTTCACCTCGGGCCGCTTTTCGAGGAAGGCCAGCATCCGCTCAACGGTGCGGGCGCGGAGCAGCCACCATTGCGAGCCGATCTTGACACGGAGGCCCTCCGGCGGGCGGCGCGCGAGGCCGAGCCGCTTCTGCAGCGCCATCGCGGCGTAGAAAAGCCGCTTCTGCTTCCGCTCGTTGAACCAGTGGCGGTAGATCAGCCGCTCCTCCTTCAGGCCGGTCTTGATCCAGTCGCCTTCGAGGAAGTCGTTGATCTCGATATAGTCGCGGTCATGGCCGGCGAGGGCGGCGCGGAGATGGGCGGCGGGCTTCGTGGGCAGGCAATCGCCGCTCAGGAGGTAGTAATGCGTGACGCCGGAGAAGGCGGAGCGCGCCGCCCCGATCAGGTTCAGCGTCGCCTGGCAGAGCGAGAACTCGCCCCAGCCGCAGGCGACGCGCTTCGCGAAGGCGACGTTGGGCTCCGCGGCGAACGCCTCGCGGAGCTTGGCGAACTCGGCCGGCTCCCCGTTCCGGTCGAAATGGATGGCCACCGCATCCCCCGCCGCGAGAAGCGCGCGGGCCTGCGCGGCGACGCCTTCGGCGTCGCGGTGGCAGAGAAGGAGGAAGGCGATCTTCACGTCCATCCCGCCCTTATAGCGGGCGCGGGGCCGGGCGGAAGCCGGAGGCGCACGCGATTGCCTTGAACGATCAGAGCCGCCGCGCGCTCGCGATTGATGCGCCGGGCCTCGTTCAGCGGGCTTCCGGGGGAAGCCCGCAGAGGCCCTCGCCCGAAGGCGAAGGCCGTAGGGCGATGGGCGCCAAGCCGCCGCGTCGGTCGAAGATCTGTCCCTGGTCGTCGCGGCGAGCGCGGACTCGCGGTCGTCGGGGGGCGACGACCGCGGGCGGATCAGCCGCCTCCTGACGACGGCGCGCGACATCAGGGCTTCCGTACGGGTTCGAACACCCGAGTTCACCTTTCCTCGTAAGATTGCGCGGCGCCCCGGCGCGGTCTATTGCTCGCCTCTGGCGGGAGAACAGGCGGGCGATGGCGCAGTTTCCGGGAATGTGGGTCTCGACGAGCGGGCGGCTCGCCTATCGCGTCATGCCGAAATGCGCCTGCTCGACCATTGGCCAGATCCTGCATTACGGCGACAACGGCGCCTATTTCGACGGCGACATCCATGACGCCCAGACCGGGCTCCTGAAATGGGATCAGGAGGCGAGCCAGGAGCGCATTCGCGAGGTGGTGGAGGGGCGGACGGCCTTCGCCTTCACCTGCGTGAGGAACCCCTATACCCGCATCCTCTCCGCCTTCTTCGACAAGATCTGCGGGTTGCAGCGGAACGGGCGGCGCTATCGCGGCAATCTCACGCCGCTGCTGGAAAAGCGCTATGGCGTCGAGGTCGAGGGGGACTTCGACCAGATCGCCTCCTTCCGCCGGTTCCTCCTCTTCGTGCGGGACACGGTGCGGTTCCGGAAGCCGATGCAGGCGGATATCCACTGGATCCCGATGGCGAGCCATCTCGGCTGGTCGATCCGGCAAGGCTGCTCGGTGGACATGATCTTCTCCACCGAGAAGTTCAACGAGGGGATGAAGGCGGTGCTGGAGCGCGCGCCGCTCTCCCATCCGCTCGACATCGACGCGATGCCGCGCTTCAACGAGAGCGAGGGGCACGGACCGAAGCGGGCGCATCCGGTGGAGGCCTATTTCGACGACCTCTCCACCTTCATCATGCACGATGTCTACCGGAAGGACTTCCAGCTCTTCAAATACGACCTCGCGCCGGGCTCGGCCGCGCCGCGGAAGGCGATCGACCCGGCGGAGGTGACGGCGCGGCTGCAGAAGAAGGCGGCGTGAGGGCGGCGCGGGCGAGGGTCGCCCGCTCGATCCGGTCGAGGCGCGCGAGCGCGGCGGCCTCCCCGCCCTCCTCCCGCAACGCGCGGGCGAAGGCGCGGGCGGCGGAGGCGGGGCTCCAGGGCAGCGCCGCCTTGCTCAGCCAGCGGCGGAGCGGCGGCGGCAGACGGTCGTAGGCCGCCATCGGGTCCTGCGCCCTCAGGCGGGGCTTCAGGCCGGCGGCGCCGAGATTCCCCGCGCGCACGGCCGTCTCAGGCGATGTCGACGACGAGGAGGAGCCGCGTCTCCCCCGACCGGATCGGGGGCGAGCGGTGGACGAGGCCGGTCGCCTCCGGCCCCGGCCAGCGGGCGCCGCGGAAGATCGCGGCGGCGCGGGCGGGGAGGCGGAAGACGGGGTCCGGGTCCCCCGCTTCGGAGAGCGCGCCGTATTCCGTCCCACGCCCGCGGAGCGTCAGCAGGAGGCGGGCAGGGACATTGTCCAGATGGAAGCGGCGGCAGCCGTCATCCTGCACCACGTCGAGGCGGAGACGGAGGCGCTTCGCCCCCATGATCCCTGCGAAGCGGCGCGCGAGGGCGGCGCAGTCGTCGATCATGTGCGCGCCGTGCTCGCCCTCGGGCGTCCCGGCTGCGGCGAGGGCGGCGCCGAGCGTGGCGGCGGCGCCCTGCGGAGGCGTCTCCGTCCTGAGCCGGGGCAGGCGCTCGGGCGGGATGGAATCGACCCATGCCGCGAAGGCCGGGTCCTCCGCCCGCCGCCAGATCGCGGCGGCGACGCCGGGCTCGCCTATGCGGGCGAGGATTTCGGGCCGGTCCCCGGCTACGACATGGGCGGCGAGGCCGCGGAGCGGGGCGGGCGCGTTCACGCCGCCTCCGCGCGCCGCCAGACCGGGAACGGATCCGCCATTTCGGCCCACGCCTTCGGCGTGAACCGTTCCGCGGGGACGAGGCAGGCGTCGAGCTTCGCGCGGAGCGTGGCCTCGTCCATCCCCGCCCCGATGAAGACGAGCTCCTGCCGCCGGTCGCCCCAGGGCTCGGCCCAGTGGCGGCGCATATAGGCGATCCCGTTCCGGTCCTGCGGCCAGCGCGCCTCCGGCACGGCGGCCCACCATGTGCCGAGGGGGCGGACGGTCGAGAGCGCGCCGGCGAGGCTGAACTCCGCCACCCAGTCCGGCCGCGTGGCGAGCCAGAAATGCCCCTTCGCGCGGATCACGCCGGGAAGCTCCCCGTTCAGCGCGGCGTGGACCTTCACCGGGTCGAAGGGCGCGCGGGCGCGATAGACGAAGGAGGCGATGCCGTATTCCTCCGTCTCCGGCACATGATCCGCGAAGCCGTAGAGCTCCTTCGCCCAGAGCGGATGCTCATGCGCCTTCTCGAAGTCGAAGAGCCCGGTGTCGAGCACGGCGGCGGGCGGGACGGCGGCGTAATCCGTCTCGATCAGGCGCGCGTCCGGGTTCAGCGCGCGGATGATCTTCCGCGCCGCATCGGCCCGCTCCGGCCCGGCGTCGCTCACCTTGTTGAGGATCACGACGTCGGCGAACTCTATCTGCTCGACGAGGAGGTCGACGAGGCGCCGTTCGTCCCCCTCCCCGGCCGTTTCGCCCCGGTCCGAAAGGAAGTCATGGCTCGAATAATCGGCGAGGAGGTTCGCGGCGTCCACCACCGTCACCATCGCGTCGAGCCGTGCGACGTCGGAGAGGCTTTCGCCCGCCTCGTCCCGGAACTCGAACGTGGCGGCGACGGGGAGGGGCTCGGAGATGCCGGTGGATTCGATCAGGAGCGCGTCGAACCGACCTTCGGCGGCGAGGCGGCGCACCTCCTTCAAGAGGTCCTCCCGCAGGGTGCAGCAGATGCAGCCGTTGGTCATCTCGACGAGCTTTTCCTCCCGCGCGGAGAGCTCCGCCCCGCCGGCGCGGACGAGATCGGCGTCGATGTTCACCTCCGCCATGTCGTTGACGATGACGGCGACGCGCCGCCCTTCCCGGTTATTGAGGATCGTGTTCAGGAGCGTCGTCTTCCCGGCGCCGAGGAAGCCGGAAAGGACGGTGACGGGCAGGCGAGGGTCATGCGCGGTCATGCGGGGGCTCCTGTTTCGTCAGTGTTATGTTATCTTATTACATCTCCGTCAAGCCACCGCCCGCCTTGCCCGCCGCCGCCCGGCGCCTTATCTCGCCGGGCAAGCGGCGGCCCCGCCGCGCCGCGAGGGAGCGCCGGATGTTCCGCCTGTTCGAAAACCTCGTGGACCCCTACGGGCCGCACGACCCCTCGGCGCCGCCGCCGGCGAAGCTCTGGCCGTTCATCCTCCATCACCTCAGGCCGTTCCGGGCGGTGCTCGGCTTCACGGCGGCGTTCACCGCGGCGGTGACGCTGATGGAGATCGCGCTGATCTGGTACGCCGGGCGGGTGGTGGACCTGCTCGCCGCCTCAGAGCCCTCGGCCTTTTTCGCGGCGCACGGGATGGAGCTGGCGTTCGTCGCGCTCCTCATCCTGTTCGTGCGCCCGGCGATCCAGTTCATCGACGTCGCGCTGCTCAATCAGGCGGTGATGCCGAATATCGGGACGCTGATGCGCTGGCGGGCGCACCGGCGGATGCTGCGGCAGTCGGTCGGCTTCTTCCAGGCGGATTTCGCGGGGCGCGTCGCTTCCCGCGTCATGCAGACGGCGCCCTCGATGGGGGAGGCGACGTTCCAGATCTTCGACGCGCTGGTCTACGCCGCGATCTATCTGATCGGCGCGCTGATCCTGCTCGGGGATGTCGACGCGCGGCTGATGCTGCCGCTCATCCTCTGGGCGGCGGCCTATATCGCGCTGCTCGCCTGGCTGACGCCGCGGATCGGGCGGGCGAGCCAGGCGTTTTCGGATGCGCGCTCGGCCATCACCGGGCGGATCGTCGATTCCTATTCCAACATCCAGACGGTGAAGCTCTTCTCCCACGGCGCGCGGGAGGAGGCCTACGCCAGGGAGGCGATCGAGCGCGGGCGGAGGACCTTCGCGGACGAGATGCGGCTGGTGACGGGGATGGATTTCGGGCTCGTCATCATCAACGGGCTGCTGATGGTCGGCGTCGTCGGCTGGGCGATCTTCCTCTGGTCCACCGGCGAGGCGGGGGTGGGCGCGGTGGCGGCGGCGACGGCGCTGGTGATGCGGCTCAACGCGATGACCGGCTGGATCATGTGGGCGCTCTCCTCCCTCTTCCAGAATCTCGGGGTGATCGCGGAGGGGATGGAGACCATCGCCGCGCCGATCACGCTGAACGACCGGCCGGGCGCGCCGGCGCTGAAGGTCTCGGGCGGGGCGATCCGCTTTTCGGGTGTGCGGCACGGATATGGCGGCGGGGCGCGCTCCGCCCTCGCCGGGGTGGACCTTTCCATCGCGCCGGGGGAGCGGATCGGGCTCGTCGGGCGGTCGGGGGCGGGGAAGTCCACCCTCGTCAACCTCCTCCTCCGCTTCCACGACCGGGAGGCGGGGCGGATCGAGATCGACGGGCAGGATGTGGCTGAGGTGACGCAGGAGAGCCTCCGCGCCGCCATCGGCATGGTGACGCAGGACACTTCGCTGCTCCACCGCTCGGTGCGGGACAACATCGCCTATGGCAAGCCGGACGCGACGGACGAGGAGATCATGGCGGCGGCGCGGAAGGTCGCGGCGGCGGAGTTCATCCCCGACCTCCGGGACCCGGAAGGGCGCAGCGGGCTCGACGCGATGGTGGGCGAGCGGGGCGTGAAGCTCTCCGGCGGGCAGCGGCAGCGCATCGCCCTCGCCCGCGTCGTGCTCAAGGACGCGCCGATCCTCGTTCTGGACGAGGCGACATCGGCGCTCGATTCGGAGGTCGAGGCGGCCATCGAGGAGAGCCTGATCGGCCTGATGGAGGGCAAGACGGTGATCGCCATCGCCCACCGCCTCTCCACCATCGCGCGGATGGACCGGATCGTGGTGCTGGATGCGGGCCGCGTGGCGGAGGCGGGGACCCATGCGGAGCTCGTCGCCGCGGGCGGGCTCTACGCCCGGTTCTGGGCGCGGCAATCGGGCGGGTTCATCGGGCTGGAGGCGGCCTGAGGGCGGCGTGCGCACACGGCGTGCAGGGCGGTTATGTATCTGATTTGAAATAGACATAAGAACCTGTGGTTCGCACTGGTTCGCCCGACGGAAAGGCGGTGGGCGCCTTCGCCCTTGCGCCCCGGCGGAAAGCCGCCATCATCGCCCCATGCTCAGCCGCGCCGCCGAAACGCCGTTCGGGCGCCTGACCCTGACCGAGGCGGGGGGCGCCATCGTCTCGCTTCGCTTCGGCGGGGAAGGGGCGGACGCTTCTCCCCTGCTGGACGAGGCGGAGGCGCAGCTTCGCGCCTATGGGGAGGGGCGGCTCCGCGATTTCGACCTGCCGCTCGCGCCTGCGGGCGGGCCGCTGCAGCAGGCCGTCATGGCGGCGATGCGGGCGATTCCGTTCGGGGAGACGCGGACCTATGGCGAGATCGCCGCGCTCGTCTCCGCCCCGGCGCAGGCGGTGGGGCAGGCCTGCGGGGCCAATCCGATCCCGGTCGTCATTCCATGCCACCGGGTGACGGGGGCGAACGGGCTCGGCGGTTTTTCCGCGCCAGGCGGGGCGGAGACGAAGGTGAGGCTCCTCCGCCATGAAGGCGCCTATTCGCTCTTGATCTGAGAGGTTCCCATGCCCGACCCCGTGAAACCCGGCGCCGTCGCGCTGATCACCGGCGCCGCGAGCGGCATCGGCCGCGCCGCGGCCCTCGCCCTCGCCGCCCGTGGCATGCGTGTGGCGCTCGCGGACCTGCCGGGCGAGAAGCTCGACTCGGCGGCGAAGGAGGCCGGGGGGCTCAAGATCGAGGTCGATCTTTCCCGCCCAGGCGCGGCGGCGGCGATGCGGGAAGCGCTCTTGCCCGCATTGGGGGCGCCGGCGCTCCTGATGAACAACGCCGCATCCCGTACCGGGCGGGGCTTCGACGCGGCGCCGGAGGACTGGCGGGCCGCCTTCGAGGTGAATTTCTGGGCGGTGGCGGAGGCCTGCCGCATCTTCCTGCCCGACATGGCGGAGGCGGGCGGCGCGATCGTCAACACAGGCTCCAAGCAGGGGATCACCAACCCGCCGGGCCACCCGATCTACAACGCCGCGAAGGCCGCGCTGAAGAGCTGGACGGAGGGATTGGAGCATGAGTTGAGGGGCCGGGACGGCCCGCGCGTCTCCGCCCATCTCCTGATCCCGGGCTGGACGACGACGGGGGACATGGCGCACCGGCCGGGCGCATGGCTGCCGGAGCAGGTCGTCGACCGGATGCTGGCGGGGCTCGCGGCGGGCGATTTCTACATCCTCTGCCCGGACGACGAGACGACGGAGGAGATGGACCGCAAGCGCATCCTCTGGGCGGCGGGGGACGTCGCGGAGAACCGCCCGCCCCTCTCCCGCTGGCATCCGGACTGGAAGGAGCGGGCGGCGGCCTCCTGTTCCTGACCCCTGCTTGACAGGCGGGCGCCCCCGCGCATCCTCCGCAGCGATGAGCGCCCTCCTCTCCCTCGAAGCCGAGATCGCCGGATGCCGCGCCTGCGCCGAGCGCTTCGCGGCGACGGAAACGCGGCATGCGCCGCGGCCCGTGACCCGGCTTTCCGATACGGCGCGCATCCTGATCGCGGGGCAGGCGCCGGGGCTGCGGGTGCACGAATCCGGACTGCCCTTCGACGACCGGTCGGGCGACCGGCTGCGGGAGTGGATTGGGGTGGACCGGGAGACGTTCTATGACCGGGCGCGCATCGCGATCCTGCCCATGGCGTTCTGCTTTCCGGGCTATGACGCGAAGGGGGCGGACCTGCCGCCGCCGAAGCTCTGCGCCGAACTCTGGCGGGAGAAGGCGCTGGCGCTGATGCCGCAGCTGCGGCTCACGCTGCTCGTGGGGCTTCATGCGCAGGGCTGGGCCCTCGGCGCGCGGCGGGGGATGACGGAGACTGTCGCGGCTTGGCGGGAGTTCGGGGAGGCGGCGTTCCCCCTGCCCCATCCTTCCTGGCGGAACACGGGCTGGCTGAAGCGCAACCCGTGGTTCGAGGCGGAGGCGCTGCCGGCGTTGCGGGCGCGGATCGCGGCGTGGCTGTGAGGGCCGCGTTCGCCGCGCTCCTCCTCCTCGCCGGCTGCGCGGGCGGGCCGCTCGGCGAGGCGCCGCCGCTCGCGCCCGCGGCGGTGGAAGCGGGAGCCGTGGCGGGGGCTGGGGGCGAGCGGCTCGCGCTGTCGGTCTGGGAGCCGGCGGGGGCGCCGCGGGCGGTCGTCCTCGCCGTGCACGGGTTCGGGGATTACGGGCCCTCGACCTTCGCGGGCCCGGCGGAATTCTGGGCCGGGCGGGGCTTTCTCGTCTACGCCTATGACCAGCGCGGATTCGGGCGGAACGCGAGCCGCGGGCGCTGGCCAGGAGCGGAGGCGCTGATCGCGGATTTCAGGGCCGTCGCGGCGGCGCTCCGGGCGCGTCATCCGGGCCTGCCGCTTTTCGTCGTCGGGCATTCGATGGGCGGGGCCGTGGCGCTGGCGGGGCTGGCGGAGGGCGGGGGGACGGACGGGCTGATCCTCGCCGCGCCGGCGGCGCAGGGCGGGGCGATGCTGCCGCTCCCGTGGCGAGCCGCGGCCTGGGCGGGCGCGCTCCTTTTCCCCGAGACGCGCTGGACGGGCGAGGGGATCGTCACGATCCGCGCCTCGGACAACGACGCGGCGCTGATCGCGCTCGGGCGCGACCCGCTCTATCTCGGGCGGCCTTCGAGCCGGGAGCTTTTCGGCCTCGTGCGGCTCATGGACCGGGCAGTGGCGGCGGCGCCGCGCCTTTCGCTCGACTCGCTCACGCTTTACGGAGAGCGGGACGAGGTGGCGGAGCGGGACGCCGTGCTCGCGCTCCATGAGGCGCTCGGGGGGGAGAAGGCGCTGATCCTCTATCCGGAGGGGTGGCATCTCCTCTTCCGCGATCTCCAGCGGGAGCGGGTCTGGCGCGACGCGGCGGAATGGATGGAGGCGAGATCGTGACGGAGACGGTTCTGGACCGGGCCTGGGCGGCCTCCGAGGCGGGGGGCGATGCGGAGACGGCGCGGTTCTGGGAGATCTTCGCGGCGACGGAGCTCTTCCTCGCCATCGACCCGGCGACGCTCTCAGACGAAGCGCCGCGGCCGCTCACTTTCCCCGTGGAGGGAGCGGAGACGGCGCTCGCCTTCGACACGGAGGCGCGGCTCGCTTCCTTCATGGGGGACGAGGCTGCGCATCTGACGCTTTCGGGGCGGGCGCTGGCGGAGATGTGCGCGGGCGCCGGCGCGCAGCTCGGCCTCAATCTCGGCGATGCGCCCTCGGCCACGGTGCTGCCGCTCTCCGCCCTCGCATGGGCGGCGGAGGCGCTGCGCCAGCCGATCGAGGCGGCGCGGGGCGACGGCGTGACGCTGACGAAGCCGTTCGGGGCGGAGCCCGACCTTCTCGCGCGGATAGACGCGCGGCTCGCCGGGCTCGGGCCGGCGCTGGCGGAGGCCTGGCTCTGCGGGGCGGAGGGGGAGGGATTGCTGCTCTGCCTCCGGCTGGCGGAGCCGGCGGCGGAACGCGCGGCGGTGGCGGCGCTGGCGGAGACGGCGCGCTTCGCCGGCGGGGAGCGGGCGGCCTTCGCCATCGCCGTGCTGGACGAGGGGGACCGGCGGCTGGAGGCGGCGCGGCGGGTCGGCTTCGGCTTCGAGCCGGCGGCCCCGCAACCGCCCGCGCCGCTGGCGGGGCCGCCGAAGCTCCGGTGATCGCCTTGTTTTCCGGCCCGGTTTCGGATAAGGAGAGTCCAGACGATGGCTGGACTATCTGACGATGACGCACGGGTTTCGACCCGCGGGAGGAGTTGGGTTTCCTAGATCGGACTGCGCCGCAAAGCCGCAATCCCGCGGCAGGCGCGACTAGAGGACGACCCAATGACGACCGGAACCGTGAAATTCTACAACGAGACCAAGGGCTACGGCTTCATCCAGCCGGATGACGGCGGCAAGGACGTGTTCGTCCACGCCACCGCGCTGGAGCGCGCGGGCATGCGCTCGCTCAAGGAAGGCCAGAAGGTCACGTTCGAGACCGAGATCGACAAGCGCAGCGGCAAGACCGCCGTCAGCTCGATCTCCGGCTGAATTCGGCTTTCGCCGAAAGAGCGCCGCCCCTCCGGGGCGGCGTTTTTCTTTGCCCTCAGCCGCCGGCCCGCGCCGTTCCGGCGGCGTGGCCCTCGAAATACCCGTCCCGGTCCGCATGGAAGCCGTGCCCGGCGCAGCGGTTCTCCATCATCGTGAAGGACGCCTCCGGATCGAGCCCGCGATAGCCGTGGTTGAAGCCCACCGCGCGCCAGTCCAGCGTGTTGCAGGTGTTTCGGCTGATCGCTCCGTCCGGCGCGACGCTGACGCCGGGCGCGCCGGAACAGGCGGCGAGGGCGAGCGCGAGAAGCGGCGGGGCGAATCTGGTCATGCCGCAATAGCTGGCGCCCCGCCCGGGGCGGGCGAGGCGCGGGCGCTCACGACTTCGTGAGGAAGTTCAGGCCGCCTTCGCGCCGAAGGCCGCCATCGTGCCTCGATGGACCACCCTGTCCCCCGCCGCGATCTCGCCGGGGCGGAAGGCGGCGCCATCCGCCAGCCGGGCGTATAGCGGGCCGAAATCCGCCATCGCGGCTTCGAGAAGGGCCTCGAAGCTCTCGATCACGAAATAGGTCTGCTGCCGATCGTCGATCCGGTACTCGGTGCGCATGACGCGTTCGAGGTCGAACTCGATCCGGTTCGGCGAAGCGTCCTCCAGCGCGAAGACCGTTTCGGACGGGGAGGACATGATCCCGGCGCCGAAGATGCGAAGCCCCTCCGCCTCGCGCACGAGGCCGAATTCGATCGTGTGCCAGTAGAGCCGGGCGAGTTCGGTCAGCCGCCCGATCTTCAGGGCGCGGAGGCCGCCCTCGCCATAGGCCTTGATGAAGGCGGCGTAGGCCGGATCGGCGAGGAGCGGGACATGGCCGAAGACGTCATGGAAGATGTCGGGCTCTTCGATGTAATCCATCTCGTCCTCGTCGCGGATGAAGCAGCCGGCGGGGAAGCGGCGGTTGGCGAGATGGTCGAAGAACACCTCGTCCGGCACGAGGCCCGGCACGCCGACGACGCGCCAGCCCGTCCGCGCCTCAAGCCGGTCCGACAGGCGCTCGAGATCGGGGATGCCGCCTTCGGAGAGGGAGAGGCTCTCCGTCGCCTTCAGGAAGGCGGCGGAGGCGCGGCCGGGGAGGAGGCGCATCATGCGGGCCGTCAGCGCGTCCCACCGCGCGTGCTCCTCGGGGGAATAGGCGCTCCAGCGCTGGTCGATGGTGAAATCGGCGGCGACGGGGCCGGTCTCGCGGCGGATGCGGGCGGGTTCGGCTGGCATGGCGTCTCTCCTCTGGCTTTCGGGGAGAGTGCCGCGAAAGCGGCGGAAATTCTTTTCAAACCGATCGCACTTGAGGCATGCTGCGCGAAATCCTTTCGAGTAGGCTAAAATGAGCGAAGAAATCCCCCTCTCGCCGGCCGACCGCGCGCTCCTGCGCCGGCTGCAGGCCGAATCGGGGGCGACGCTGGAGCGGCTGGCGGAGGCGGCCGGGCTCTCCCCCGCCTCGGCCTGGCGGCGGGTGAAGGCGCTGGAGGAGGCGGGGTTGATCCGCGCCCGGGTCGCGCTCCTCGACCCGGCGAAGGCCGGTCGGGGGCTCTGCGTCTTCGCGGACGTGACGCTGCGCGATCATGCGGGGGAGAAGCGGGCGACGTTCGAGCGCTTCGTCGCCGCGGCGGAGGAGGTGATGGAATGCCATTCGACCGCGGGCGGGCGGGACTACCTACTGAAGATCCGCGTGGCGGGCGTGGCGGAGTATGAGGCGTTCCTGATGGAGCGGCTGCTCGCGCATCCCTCCGTCGCGTCGGCTTCCAGCTCCTTCTCGCTCAAGGAGCTGAAATACTCGACGGCGCTGCCGCTTTAGGGCGGCTCATTCGTGCCAGTGCGCCTCGACCATCGCGGCGAGGAGGGCCTGAAGTTCGGCGAGCCGCGCCTCATTCATCGCGGGCATGAGCACGGCGCCGAGGCGGAGGGCGAGGGCGATTTCGGCATAGGCCCCGGCCTCCGGGCCCGGCGCGGGGAGCGCGGCGCGGAACCGGGCGAGGCGGGCGGCGTCGGCGGCGGCGACGGCCTCCGCCGCCTCGGGGATAGGCCTGAGGCCGCGCTCCGCCGCCAGCCCCTCGCCCCCCGACGCGGCCCATTCCTCCGCCAGCGCGCGGAGGAAGGCGCCCTGGCTCTCGAAGTGGTGGTAGAAGGAGCCGCGGGTGCGGGCCGCCCGGCGGGTCAGCGACTCGACCGTCAGGCCCGGAGGCCCCTCCTCCTCCAGCGCCAAGCGCCCGAGCGCCAGCCAGTCCTCCCGCCCGAGGCGCGCCATTCGTGTTCCTCCGGCTCCGTTCGTGCAATACCGTATGGTATGGTTTGTTCGCGCCGCCGCAAGGGCGATTCTGCGCCGCCCCTGCGCCGGCCTGTCGCAGGCAAGGTATTGCATATTGATTTCATATACTTGAGGCTTTTCGCCAAATCCGCATGCGGCATTGACGCAGCGCACCCGGCCGGCCTAATGTCCGCCCCGGCGAGGAGAGGCCCCAGAGGCGAGCGGAGGCGGCGCGACGTGACGACGCGACCCCCGGATGACCCCCTCAAATCCCTCGCCGCGCGGATCGAGGCGGCGCGCGAGGCGCGGAAACCGCCGCCGCCCGCGCCGAAGGGCAAGTTTTCCGCCGCCGGGTTCGGCTGGCGCATGACGATCGACCTGGTGACCGGCATTCTCGTCGGCGCGGGGCTCGGATGGGGGATGGACAGCCTTTTCGGCACCCTGCCCCTCTTCCTGATCGTCATGACGATGTTCGGTTTCGCCGCCGGCGTCCGCGTGATGCTGGGCTCGGCGCGGGACTACGAGAAGGACCATCCGGCGCACAGCGCGCCGGAGAAGAGAAGGGAAGATCATGGCGACGGGACCTGACGGCAAGGTTGTCATCGACCCCATGCACCAGTTCGAGATCAAGCCGCTCTTCGGAGACGAGCTTGGCCTCTTCACGATCACCAACTCGACGCTCTGGATGGCGCTCGCCGTCGCCGCCGTCGCCACGCTCCTGCTCCTCGGCGGGCGCGGGCGAAACCTCGTGCCGACCCGGATGACCTCGGTGGCGGAGATCCTCTACGGCTTCATCCGCCAGATGTGCACGGACGTGCTGGGCCATGAGGGGGTGAAGTTCTTCCCCTACATCTTCACGCTCTTCATGTTCATCCTATTCTCGAACCTGCTCGGCATGATCCCGGGTTCGTTCACGACGACGAGCCATGTGGCGGTGACGGGCGTGCTCGCGCTCGCCGTCTTCTGTTCGGTCATCGTCATCGGCGTGATGCGGCAGGGGATCGGCTTCTTCGGCATGTTCTGGGTGACGAGCGCGCCGCCCGCGCTCCGCCCCGTGCTCGCCGTGATCGAGGTCATCTCCTTCTTCGTGCGGCCGCTCAGCCACTCGATCCGTCTCGCCGGCAACATGATGGCGGGCCATGCGGTGCTGAAGGTCTTCGCGGGGCTGGCGGCGATGATCGTCGCCGCCGGGCTCGGCCCGCTCGTAGTGCTGCCCATCGTCGGCATGATGGGGATGACGGCGCTCGAACTCCTCGTATCCGTGGTGCAGGCCTACATCTTCTCGATCCTCACCTGCATCTATCTCAACGACGCGCTCCACTCGCACCACTGAGCGGGCGCATCCCAATCCATCCATTCAAGGAGACGAAAGATGGAAGCTGAAGCTGCGGCCCTCCTGGGCAAGTATATCGGCGCGGGCCTGGCCTGCACCGCGATGGCCGGCGCCGGCATCGGCGTGGGGAACGTCGTCGGCAACTACCTCGCCGGCGCGCTGCGCAACCCCGCCGCGGCCGCGGGCCAGACGGCGACCATGTTCCTCGGCATCGCCTTCGCCGAGGCGCTCGGCATCTTCGGCTTCCTGATCGCGCTGCTGCTGATGTTCGCCGTCTGACGGCGGACATTTCCAAGGCGACAGGGCTGCGCGCCGACGGGGCGCGCGGCCCAAACGATCGGGAGGGCCGGATGGTCCACATGCGCATTTCGGCCGTCATGGCCAGCGGCGCCGCATTTCTCGCCGCCCCCGCCCTTGCGGCGACCGAGGGCGAGAAGAAGGGCGGCATGCCGCAGCTCAATTTCGAGAGCTGGGGGAGCCAGATCTTCTGGCTCGTCGTCTCGCTCGTCGTGCTCTTTCTCCTGATGAAGAACGTGATCCTCCCGCGCATCGCCGCGGGGCTGGAGGAGCGTTCCGAGAAGATCGAGGACGATCTCGACCGCGCCGCGACCTTCCGCCGGCAGGCGGAGGAGGCGGAGGCCGCCTACGAGAAGGCGCTGGCCGACGCTCGCGCCAAGGCGCAGGAGATCGCGCAGGGGGCGAAGGACGCCGTGCAGGCCGACTACGCCGCCGCAGTGACGAAGGCGGACGCCGAGATCGCCGCCCGCGCCGCAGAGGGCGAGAAGCGGATCGCAGAGATCGGCGAGAGCGCGGCGGAGGCCGTCAGCGAGGTCGCGGCGGACACGGCCGGCGCCGTTATCGAGGCGGTCGCGCCCGGCATGGGCGACGACAAGGCGGCGCGCGCCGCCGTCTCCGAACTCCTCGGGAGGTGAGGCGATGATGAGCTTCTTCGGAAACAGCGACCTGGTGGTCGGCCTCTCCAGCCTCCTCTTCATCGCGCTGATCGTCTATCTCAAGGTGCCCGGCAAGGTCGCCGCGATGCTCGACGCGCGGGCCGACAAGATCGCGAAGGAACTGGACGAGGCGCGGCGGCTCCGTGAGGAGGCGCAGGCGCTCCTCGCCTCCTACGAGCGTAAGCAGAAGGAGGTCGAGGAGCTGGCGCAGGAGATCGTGACCCGCGCCCGCGCCGAGGCGGCCCGCGCCGCCGAACAGGGCCGCGCCGAGCTCGAAGCCTCCATCGCCCGGCGGCTGAAGAAGGCCGACGAGCAGATCGCCTCGGCCGAGGCCGCTGCGATCCGTGAGGTGAAGGACCGCGCCGTCGCCGTCGCAATCGAGGCGGCCGGCAAGGTCATCGCCGGCAAGATGACGGGCGAGGCGGCGGAAGCCTATCTCGCGCAGGCGATCAAGGACGTTTCGGCCAAGCTGCACTGAGGCCGATCGCGAGGGACGGGTGGGGCGCGCGAGGGATCGCGCGCCCCTTCGCCTTTCCCCGCCGCCCCTTTCCCCGATCCGCGCTCCGCGCTATCCCCCGCCCATGCCGCGATACCGCCTGACCCTCGAATATGACGGCTCCCCTTTCTCCGGCTGGCAGCGGCAGGCGGACCGGCCCTCCGCGCAACAGGCGCTGGAGGACGCGGTTCTCCGGCTCACCGGGGAGGCGGCGCATGTGCAGGGCGCGGGGCGCACCGATGCGGGCGTCCATGCGCTAGGGCAGGTCGCGCATCTCGATCTCTCGCGGGATTGGGAGCCGTTCCGGCTCATGGAGGCGCTGAACCACCACCTCCGCCCCGCGCCCGTGTCCATCCTCAGGGCGGAGGCGGCGGGGGCGGAGTTCCATGCGCGGTTCGACGCGACGGAGCGGGAATATCTCTATCGCATCCTCAACCGCCGCGCGCCGCCCGCGCTCGACCGCGGGCGCGTCTGGCATCTGCGCCAGCCGCTCGACGCGGAGGCGATGCACAGGGCGGCGCAGGCGCTGGTCGGGCGGCATGACTTTACCACCTTCCGCGCCGCGCTCTGCCAGGCGAAGAGCCCGGTCAAGACGGTGGACGAGCTGCGGGTGAGCCGCGTGGGGGAGGAGATCCACATCGTCGCGCGGGCGCGGAGCTTCCTCCACAATCAGGTGCGGAGCTTCGTCGGCACGCTGGAACGGGTCGGGGCCGGCGCATGGGCGCCGAACGATGTGGCCGCCGCGCTTGAAGCGCGGGACAGGTCAGCCTGTGGGCCGGTCGCGCCGCCGCAGGGGCTGTATCTCGTGGCGGTGAAATATGACGGGGTTCAGCGCCCGAGCGAGCACTCGCCGTAGGTCTCGCCGCGCGCCTCGACCTCAGCCATCTTCGCGCCAAGCTCGCCAGGGGTGAAGGCGCCGGCCTCCATCAGGTTCTGCGTGACAGCCTGGATCCAGCGCTCGTAATAGCTCTGCGTCTCGAACGCCTCCGGGCCCATGTCCTCCAGAACGCGGCGGAGGCCGTCCACGGTAAAGAGGCCCTTTGAGGTGGCGAGCACCATCAGCGCGTCCACCCGCTTTTCCCAGAGGGCGTAATCGTGCTGCGCCGGGTCGATGGACGGGTCGGCGGGCGGGAGGCCGCCCATGTCATGCCAGCGGCGGCCCTCTTCCTCGGCATGATCGTGGTGATGGTGATGGTCGTGCATGCGCGCCTCCTACCGCCCGCGAATCCGCGGGTCCATCGCGTCGCGGAGCCCGTCTCCGATGAAGTTCACGGAGAGCACCGTCAGGCTGATGAACAGCCCCGGCCAGATCACGCGGCCGGGCGACCGCGTCATGAAATCCTTGCCGTCGAAGAGGAGCCGCCCCCAGGTCGGGAAATCGGGGGGGAAGCCGAGGCCTAGGAAGGAGAGCGTGGATTCCGTGATGATCGCCGCGGCGATGCCGATGGTCGCGGAGACCATGATGGGCGAGAGCACGTTGGGGAGGATGTGCCGCGTGATGACGCGGCCTTCCTTCGTGCCGATGCTTTGCGCGGCGAGGACGAATTCCCGCTCCTTCAGCGTCTGCACCTCGCCGCGCACGATGCGCGCCGTCTGCATCCAGCTCGTGATGCCGATGATGAGGACGATGAGGAGGAAGACGCCGGCCTCCGGCCCGAAATTGGCGCGGAGCGTGTCGCGGAAGAGGAGGATGGCGACGAGGAGGAGCGGGAGGATCGGGAGGGCGAGGAACAGCTCGGTAAGCCGCATCAGCGGCCCGTCGAGCCGACGGAAATAGCCGGCGAGGACGCCGATCGCCGCGCCGATCAGCATGGAGACGGCCATGGCGGTGATGCCGACAGCGAGCGAGACGCGCCCGCCGGCCAGCACCTGGGCCAGCATGTCCCGCCCCACATTGTCCGTGCCGAAGGGATGCGCCCAGCTCATCGGCTGGTTGCGGGCGCGGAGATTGGTCTCGCCGGGGTCGATGGTCCAGAGCATCGGGCCGAAGATCACGGCGAGGAGGATGAAGCCGAAGACGCCCGCGCCGATCATCGCGCCGCGATGCGCGCGGAACTGGCGCCAGACATCGGCCCAGAGCGAGCGATGCGCCGGCGCGGCGGCGACGGGCGCCGAGGCTGTCGCGTCAGTCATAGCGAATCCTCGGGTCGAGCACGCCGTAGAGGAGATCGGCGATCAGGTTGAAGACGACGATCAGGATCGCGAAGATGAAGGTCAGCGTCTGGACGAGCGGGATGTCATTCGACTCTATGCCGGTGATGAGCAGCGCGCCGATGCCGTTCACGCGGAAGATCTGCTCCGTCACGATGGCGCCGCCGAAGATCGTCGGCACGCCGAGGGCGATCACGGTCACGACTGGGATGAGCGAGTTGCGGAGGACGTGGAGGAGCACCACAGTCCGCTCCCGCACGCCCTTGGCGCGGGCGGTGCGGACATAGTCCTGCGTCAGGTTATCGAGCATCGAGGCGCGCATGAAGCGGCTGATCTGGCTGGCGTTGGCGAGGGCGAGGACCATGGTGGGCATGGCCATCTGCTTCACCTGGAACCAGAAACTGTCCCAGTCCTCAACGACATGAGTGGTGTCGTAGATCGATGGCAGCCAGCCGAGCCAGACGGAGAAGATCACGATCAGCAGGAGCCCGGTGAAGAAGGTCGGGATCGAGAAGCCGAGCATCGAGATGAAGGTGCCGATCTGGTCGAACAGCGAATATTGCCGGTAGGCGGAGATGACGCCGAGCGGCACGGCGATCACCACGGCGACGACATAGGACATGCCGACGACCCAGAGCGTCTGCGGCAGGCGCTCCACGATGAGGTCGGTGACGGGGGAGCGGGTGGCCCAGGAGAGGACGCGGAGGCGGTTCTCGCTGTCCCCGATCGTCAGGCCGGTCATCTGCTCGAGGACGGCGAGCGGCTCGTTGATGAGGAACTGCTCCAGCCATTTGAAATAGCGGATGATGAAGGGCTCGCCGAGGCCGAGGGAGAGACGGATCTTCTCCCGCACCTCGGGCGGAATGGTGAGCGGCAGGTTCGCCGTCGGATCCGAGGGCGCGAGATCGAGCAGCGCGAAGACGATGAAGCTGATCGCGAGCAATGTCGGGATCGAGATCAGGAGGCGTCTTGCGGCGTATCGGAGCATCGATGGTCCCGTGCGATCCCGTGGGAAAAAGGGGGCGGCCCCGGAAGGCCGCCCCCGCGTTCAGCGCGTCACTTCACGCGGTGCCAGTCCGCGATGTTCCAGAGTTCGCTGTCCCAGTCGTTGATCAGGACGCCGCCCAGCGAGTTCGCATGCGCCGAGGTGCCGCCGCGGTGGATGAGCGGGATGATGACGTATTCCTGCATGAGGATGTCGTTCATCTTCTTGGCGATCTCGGCGCGCGCCTCGAGGCCGGCGGTGCGGGAGAATTCCGCCGCGAGCGCATCGTATTCCGCGCTGCAGAACCGGTTGATGTTCTCGCCCTGCCACTGCGTCGCGGGACGCGGCGCCTTCTCGCAGGTCCACTGGGCCATGTAGGCCTCCGGATCGACGCCCGAGAAGTTGTTCGTGTACATCTCGATGTCGGCGTAGAACTTCTGGAACGTGTCGGGCGAGTTCGGGTCGCCGCCGAAGAAGACGCTGGCGGAGATGTTCCGCAGCTCCGTCTCGACGCCGATCTCGCTCCACCATTCCTTGATGATCGCCTGGAATTCCTGGCGAACGGCGTTCGTGGAGGTCTGGTAGAGGAAGGAGAGGCGCTTGCCGTCCTTCACGCGCACGCCGTCCGGGCCGGGGACCCAGCCGGCCTCGTCAAGAAGCGCCTTGGCCTCCTCGAGGTCCTGCGTTTTGCATGCCTCGTTGGCGGTGGAGACGTAGATATCCGGCCCGGGCAGCACGTTGCAGGTCGGCCGCCCCGTCTTGCCGTAGCCGATCTCCGTGAGGATCACGGGGTCGATGGCGCGGGAGAGCGCCTTGCGGACCCGGATGTCCGAGAGGATCGGATGCGCGTTCGAACCGTCCTCCTTCCAGACGGACCGCTCGTCCGGCCCGAGCGCCGGGTCGGGGTTGGTGAAGTTGACGAGGATGCGCTCGACCGACGTTGCGAAGGCGACGACGACCTTGCCCTGGCCCGCCGCCTCCATCTCGTTCAGCACTTCCGGGCTGATCTGGAGGTTCCAGGCGTAGTCGAACTCGCCCGTCTGGAGGACGGAGCGCGCCGCGGACTCGGCGTCGCCGCCGCCCTTGAAGGTCACGGTCGCGAAGGCGGGCTTCGCCGGGTCGCGATAATTCGGGTTCGCCTCGAGCGTGATCACGTCGTTGGCGCGGAATTCGACGACCCGGAACGGGCCGGTGCCGATCGGGTTGAAGTTCTGCTCGGTGCATTCCGGAGCCCGGGAGCCGGTGCACTCCGCGAACTGCGCGGCCTGGATGATCGGGCTCTCGGAGCCGACGAGGGCGGTGTAGGGGAACGGCTTCGCCTCGGTGAAGGTGATCTTCAGCGTGTGGGGATCGAGGGCCTCCATATTGGCGACGCCGTCGAAATATGCGCCCTGCGCGCAGCCGCCCTCGGGGTTGGTGCAATACTGCCAGGTGAAGATCGCGTCCGCCGCGGTGAAAGGCGTGCCGTCCGACCAGAGGACGTCCGTCTTCAGCTTCCAGGTGATCGACTTCAGGTCCTCGGAAATGCCGCCGTTCTCCAGCGTCGGGATCTCTGCGGCCAGCGCCGGGATG
Source organism: Alphaproteobacteria bacterium (assembly GCA_030429105.1). Lineage (GTDB taxonomy): Bacteria > Pseudomonadota > Alphaproteobacteria > Rhodobacterales > Rhodobacteraceae > Pikeienuella. The sequence continues at coordinate 47,354 of JAUIDE010000006.1, read as the reverse complement.
ATCTCGCCGGTGTTCGAGTAGCGGGCGAGCGGCTCGATCACCATCGACGCCGCCTCGACCTCCTTCGTCCCGCCCGAAAGGAACGGGTTCATCGTGGACGGCGCCTGCCAGTAGATGATCTTCAGTTCGCCGTCGGCGCCCCGCTCGGCGAGGGCGGGGCCGGCGCAGAACGCCAGCGCCGTGCTCGCGGCGAGTAGATGTTTCAGTCCGGTCATTGTTCAGGCTCCCTGTCTGTTGACCTTGTGATGATGTCGGCGCCGCCTGCGCGGGCGGCCCTGCCGCGACGATAGCGGATGCTCCGCGCGGCGGAAGGGCGAATTCCCGCCTTCATGCTGCGAAATGGCAGGCGACGCCGCGCCCGTCCGCCAGTTTCCGGAAGGCGGGGACCTCGGCCGCGCAGCGCGCCTCGGCCATCGGGCAGCGGGTGCGGAAGACGCAGCCCGAGGGCGGGTTGGCGGGCGAGGGCACGTCGCCCTGGAGGATGATGCGCTCGACGCTCCGCTTCTCCACCGTCGGCACGGCGGAGAGCAGCGCCTTCGTGTAGGGATGACGCGGACTCTCGTAGAGCGCGTCGCGGCTCGCGAGCTCCACCAGCTTCCCGAGATACATCACCGCCACCCGGTCCGCGATGTGGCGGACCATGGAAAGGTCATGGCTGATGAAGAGATAGGTCAGGCCCAGCCGATCCTGCAAATCCTCCAGCAGGTTGACGACCTGGGCCTGGATCGAGACGTCCAGCGCGGCGATGGGCTCGTCGCAGACGATGAATTTCGGGTCGAGCGCCAGCGCGCGGGCGATGCCGATGCGCTGCCGCTGCCCACCTGAGAATTCGTGCGGATAGCGGTTCGCGAAATCGGGGTTCATGCCGACCTGGTCGAGCAGGGCGCGGACCTTTTCCTGCCGCTCCGCGCGGCTCATGTCCCGCCGGTGTTCGTCCAGCGGCTCGGCGATGATGGAGCCGACGGTCATGCGCGGGTTGAGGCAGGCCTGAGGGTCCTGGAAGATCATCTGCATCGAGGGGCGGAGGCGGCGGAGCGCGTCACCCTCCGTCTTCGAGATGTCCTTGCCGTCGATGAAGATCGATCCTGCGGTGGGCTTGTAGAGCCGGATCACGGCGCGGCCGGTCGTGGACTTGCCGCAGCCCGATTCGCCGACGACGCCGAGCGTCTCGCCCCGGCCGATGTCGAAGCTCACGTCATCCACCGCCTTGATGACTCCGACCTGCCGGCGGAAGATGCCGGCGTAGATCGGGAAATGCATCGAGAGCCCGCGGACGCTGACCAGCGTCTCCGTCTTCGCTGCGTCAAGCGGCATCGCGGCCCTCCTGCGGCGGGGTCCACCAGCAGGCGACCTCATGGCGGGCGCCGCGATCGAGGACGGGCGGGTTCGCCTCCCGGCACTTCGCGTGGACATGGGCGCAGCGCGGCGCGAAGGGACAGGAGGAGGGCGGGGCGCGGAGTATCGGCGGCTGCCCGGCGATGGTCAGCAGCCGCTCCTTCCTCGCGCCGCCGAGATCGGGGAGGGTCTGCATCAGGGCGCGGGTGTAGGGATGCTGCGGCCGGGCGAAGAGCTCCGCCACCGGCGCCTGCTCGGCGACCTGGCCGCCATACATCACCATCACCCGGTCCGCTATGCCGGCGACGACGCCGAGATCGTGGGTGATCCAGATCACGGCCATGCCGAGCTCGGTGCGGAGCTTCTGCACGAGGTCGAGGATCTGGGCCTGGATCGTCACGTCGAGCGCGGTGGTCGGCTCGTCCGCGATCAGCACCTTGGGGTCGCAGGCGAGGGCGATGGCGATCATCACGCGCTGGCGCATGCCGCCGGAGAACTGGTGCGGATAATCGTCCAGCCGCGCCCCGGGCGAGGGGATGCCGACCAGCGCCAGAAGCTCCGCCGCCCGCTCCCGCGCCCGCGCCTTCGAGAGGCCGAGATGGACGCGGAGCGGCTCCATGATCTGGAAGCCGACGGTGAAGACCGGGTTGAGCGAGGTCATCGGGTCCTGAAAGACGAAGCCGATGTCGCCGCCGCGGAGGGCGCGCATCTCCTGCTTCGTCATCTTCAGGACGTCCCGCCCCTCGAAAAGCACCTCGCCGCCGGTGACCATGGCGGGCGGTGAGGGCAGGAGGCCCATCAGGGACATCATGGTGACGGACTTGCCGGAGCCGGACTCGCCGACGACGCCGAGAAGCTCCCCCTCGCGCACCGAGAAGCTGACGCCGTTGACTGCGTGGACCTGACCGTCCCGCACGCGGAACACGGTCTCCAGATTGCGAACGTCGAGCACCGGCGGCGAAGCCGCCTCTCGCTGATCCGTCATACGCTTCCCTGTCGGCGCGCCCTTGGGGCGTTGTGATTGCGAAAACACAACACCATTCGCTGCGGCGCCGCAAGAGCCGATGCAGCGCCTAACGCTGCGCCTTTACGTAAGCCTTGAGGACCGCGTTGATGCGGGTCTGGTAGCCCTTGCCGCCGGCGCGGAAATGATCGAGCACATCCTTGTCGAGCCGGATGGAGACGAGTTCCTTCGGAACGGGGTGGACGATTTCGGCGTTCGCCCAGTCGAAGACCTCGTCCTCGTCGTCGTTCTCGGCTTCGGAGTCCTCAGGGATGGGCAGGGCGCGCAGCGCCTCCCAATCCGTCACGCCCTTTAGCTTCCTCGCCTCAGAGAGCGTAAGCTTCGTGATACTTCTCGATTTCGCCACGTCTCGCCCTCCTGACCGAAATGATCCTTCTGGTCTCGCCCCGCATCGTGAAGATAACCGCGATGAAGACGCCGCCGAGCGGGCCTATCGCGACGAAGCGTTCCTCGCCTTCGCGCGGACTGGCGAATTCGAGCAGAGGATTTTCGAAGACGAGGATCGCGTCTTCGAAGGCGATGCCGTGCTTGGCGAGGTTCTTGAGGCGCTTTTCATCATCCCATTCGAATTCTTCGAAGAGCCGAGACATCTTTATTTTTATCCTTTGTATTCATGATGTTCCCGTGCTTTCGCTTTCTTCGCAGGTATTGCGGGAGCGGTCATTGAAGTCGTCGCCGCTCTGAACAAGATGTATATACAATCGTATCGCGCGCGTCAACCGCCGCCCGCTCACCCTTTCGTCCAGCTCTCCCGCTTGCGGTAGATCGTGGAGGGGCTGAGGTCGAGCACGCGGGCGGCCTTGGGGACGGAGCCGCCGTGCGCGGCGACCGTCGCCTCGATGAATTCGCGCTCCACCTCCGCCATCGTCGCGCCGACGAGGCTTTCGATCCGGGCCGAGAAATCCAGCGGCGCGGCGGCGGCCGGGCCAGGCGCGGGCGGCGGGGAGACGGGGCCGGCGAGGCCGGGGGGGAGCATCTCCGGCGTCGCCTCCTCCGCGTCATGGAGCAGCACGACATTCCAGATCACGTTCTGGAGCTGGCGGACGTTGCCAGGCCACGGCATTGCGCGGAGCGCGTCCTTCATCGCGGGAGAGAGGCGGGCGAAGCGCTTGCCCTCCTCCCGCGCATAGCGGCGGAGGAACGCCTCGGCCGCCTCGATCACGTCCTCCCCGCGGTCGCGGAGCGGGGGCAGGTGGATCGGCACGACATGGAGGCGATAGAAGAGATCCTCCCGGAACCGGCCGGCGCGGACTTCCGCCATCGGGTCCCGGTTCGTCGCGCAGATGATCCGCGCGTCCACCTTCCGCGGCGTCGTGGCGCCGACGGGCGTGACGGTCGAGGTCTGGAGGAAGCGGAGGAGCTTGGTCTGGAGCGCGAGGTCCATCTCGCAGATCTCGTCAAGAAAGAGCGTGCCGCCGTCGGCTGCCGCGGCGGCGCCCGGCTTGTCCGCGATGGCTCCGGTGAACGAGCCGCGGAGATGGCCGAAGACCTCCGATTCGAGGAGGTCGCGCGGTATCGCGCCGCAGTTCAGGGCGATGAACGGGCCCTTCGCACGGCCCGATTCGGCATGGATCGCCTGCGCGGCGACCTCCTTGCCCGCGCCGCTCTCCCCGGTGATGAAGACGGTGGCGGTAGAGCGCCCGATCTCCCCGATCAGGCGATAGACTTCCCGCATCGCGGGGGATCGGCCGATGAAGCCGTGGAAGACGCCGCCCTCCACGTCGCCGCGGGCGCGGGCCGAGGGCTCGGGCGCGCCGATCTCCTCCATCGCGTTGGAGACGGCGGAGAGGAGGCGCCGCTCGTCGAACGGCTTCACGAGGAAGTCGAACGCGCCGCGCTTCATCGCCTCCACTGCGCGGTTGATCGAGCCGTTGGCGGTGATGACGATGATCTTTCCCGCCGGGTCCGCCGCCCGCATCTCCGTCAGAAGGTCGAGCCCGTCCCCGTCGGGCAGCATGAGATCAAGGAGCACAAGGCGCGCAGCCGCGCCGAGATGGCGGGCCCGCGCCTCCTCCGCCAGATAGGCGCATTCGACGGCGTAGCCCTCCCGCTTCAGCACGCCCTCATAGACGAGGGCGAGCGAGCGCGTGTCCTCGACCAGAAGGATCGGCGCTCGCGGGGCCTCGCTCACGCGGTCTTGGCCTTTCGCTCCGCGGCGACGAAGCGCATCACTCCGTCGAGCTCCGGCAGCGCCTCGGCGGCGAGCGCGGCGGCGCCCTCCATGTCCTGATCGTTGGCGAGGCGGTTCAGCTTTTCCGCATGGCGCTGGAGCCGGACGGCGCCGACGGCGCCGGCGACGCTGACGAGGATGTGGCTGGCGCCGCGCATCTCGTCCACGTCGCCCTCTTCCGCCGCCATGTCGATCCGGGCGCGGACGGAGGCGAGGTCGGCCTCCACGCGGGAGAGAAGCTCGCCCATCACCTCCTCCCCGATGGAGGCGGCGAGGCTGTCATAGATCGTGCGCTCGATGAGGCCGGCGGTTTCCGCCGGTTTCGGAGCGCGGGAGCGCCGGCCGTCCATCAGCGTGAGGATGTCGAGCCCGAACTGCCGGATCGAGGTGATCGGCTTCGCGATCAGCCCGTCCGCGCCGACCTTGGCGATCTTCTCCCGATGCTCCTGCATCGCGTAGGCGGTGAGCGCGATCACCGGCGCCTCCGCGAGCGGCCCGGAATCGGCGCGAATCGCGCGGATCACGTCGAGGCCGGAGACGCGGGGCATCTCGATGTCGATGAGGAGCACGTCATAGACACGCTCCTTCAGCCGTTCGAGCGCGATGGCGCCGTCGGAGGCGATGTCCACCTCGGCGCCAAGGGTCTGCAGCATCTGCGTCGCAACGAGCTGGTTCGTCACGTTGTCCTCGGCGAGGAGGATCGACATCCCCTTCAGCCTCTCCAGCCCGCTATCCGTATCCACGCTCATGGACCCCGGTCCCTCCGCATACGCCGTCCCTGCCCTACCGTGCCTCCTCTTAGCGGCTATTTGCAAATCGCAAATTAACTGGCTGCGCTCATCGGCGCGCGGGCGGGAGGCCGAGGCCGGCAAGGGCGGCGGCGATCTCGTCGAGGATCGCCGGGTCGTCGATCGTCGCGGGCTGGCGGAAGCTCTCCCCGTCAGCGATCTTCGCCATGATCCCGCGCAGGATCTTGCCCGAGCGCGTCTTCGGCAGGCGGTCCACCACCACGGCGAGGCGGAAGGCGGCGACGGGGCCGATCCGATCCCGCACCAGCTTCACCGCCTCGGACGTGATCTCCCCGTGCGGCCGGTTGCAGCCCTTGTTGAGGCAGAGGAAGCCGAGCGGGGCCTGGCCCTTCAGTTCGTCCGCGATCCCGACCACGGCGCATTCCGCGATGTCGGGATGATCCGAGAGCACCTCCTCCATCGCCCCGGTGGAGAGGCGGTGGCCGGCGACGTTGATGACGTCGTCCGTCCGCGCCATGATCTGGAGATAGCCCTCCGCATCCTTCATCCCGGCGTCGCCGGTCTCGTACCAGCCGGGGAAGGTGGTGAGGTAGGACTTCACGAAGCGCGCCTCGGCGTTCCAGAGCGTCGGCAGCGTTCCGGGCGGGAGCGGGAGCTTCACCGCCACGGCCCCGAGCGTGCCGGGCGGGACTTCGTGCCCGCCCTCGTCAAGAATCCGCACGTCATAGCCGGGCATCGCGAGGCCGGTCGTGCCGAGCCTGATCTCGCAGCCCGGCTCAAGGCCCAGCGGGACGCCGGTGATCGCCCAGCCCGTCTCCGTCTGCCACCAATGGTCCACGACGGGGACGCCGAGGAGGCGGGCGGCCCAGTTCACGGTGTCGGTGTCCGACCGCTCGCCCGCGAGATAGAGCGCCTTGAGGGAGGATAGGTCATGCCCGGCGACGAGCGCGCCCGCAGGATCCTCCCGCTTGATGGCGCGGAAGGCGGTGGGGGCGGTGAAGAAGCTCTTCACCTTGTGCTTCGCGATGACGCGCCAGAAGGTCGCCGCGTCCGGCGTTCCGACGGGCTTTCCCTCGAAGAGAACGGACGTACAGCCGGCGAGGAGCGGGCCATAGACGATGTATGAATGGCCGACGACCCAGCCGACGTCGGACGCGGCCCAGAACACGTCCCCCGCCCCGACGCCGTAGAGGTTCCGCATGGTCCAGTGCAGCGCGACCGCATGGCCGCCGGAGGGGCGCACGACGCCCTTGGGCTGCCCGGTCGTCCCCGAAGTGTAGAGCACATAGAGCGGCTCGGCCCCGCCGACGGGAACGGGCGCGGCCGGCGCGGCGCCCTCCTGGAAGGCGAACCACTCCGCGTCCCGCCCCTCGACGAGCGCGGCGGGCTTTTCCGGGCGCTGGAAGATCACGCAGAAGTCGGGCTTGTGCTTCGCGATGTCGATCGCGCCGTCGAGCAGGGGCTTGTAGTCCACCACCCGGCCCGGCTCGATCCCGCAGGAGGCGGCGAGCACCGCCTTCGGCTTGCAATCGTCGATCCGCACGGCGAGTTCGTTCGCCGCGAAGCCGCCGAAGACGACGGAATGAACGGCGCCGATCCGCGCGCAGGCGAGCATGGCCACCGCCGCCTCCGCCACCATCGGCATGTAGATCACCACCCGGTCCCCCTTCGCGACGCCGCGCCGGGCAAGCGCGCCGGCGAGGCGGGCGGTCAGGTCCTGCAGCTCGGCGTAGGTGACGGTGCGGGAGGAGCCGGTGATCGGGCTTTCATGGACGATCGCCGCCTGGTCGCCGCGCCCGGCGGCGACGTGACGGTCCACCGCGTTGAAGCAGGTGTTCATCTCCCCGTCTACGAACCATTCGTGGAGCGGCGCGCGTTCGGGGAAGAGCGCGCGGGAGGGCGGGCGGCTCCACTCCACCGCCTTCGCGGCCTCCATCCAGAAAGCTTCCGGATCGGCCTTCCAGCCTTCATATGCCTCGCGATAGCCCATAGCGCTTCCCCTCGATTTTCCTGAGGGGAAGCATGATATGGGCCGGACGGCAAGGGCGGTCCCGCCCCGCGACGCGGGCGGCGGCGCCGCGAAAGGAGGCAGCGATGCGGGACGCCGCGACATTCTGGGACGGGATCGCGGAGCGCTACGCCGCGCGCAAGGTCTCCGACCCCGAAACCTACGAGCTGACGCTGCGGCGGACGGCGGAGCGCCTCCGCCCCGGGGACCGGGCGCTCGAGATCGGATGCGGCACGGGAACGACCGCGCTGCGGCTCGCGCCGTCCGTCGCCTCGCTGACGGCGACCGACCTCTCCGGCGAGATGATCCGCATTGCGGAAGGCCGGGCGGCGGAGGCGGGCGCGGAGAATGTGCGGCTCCTGCGCGCCGGCCTCTCCGACGCGGCGCTCGACGGGGAGCCCTATGACGCCGTGCTGGCGTTCAACCTGCTGCATCTGCTGGAGGACCTGCCCGCCGCGGCGCGGCGCGTCCGCGCGCTGCTGAAGCCGGGCGGGCTCTTCATCTCGAAGAGCGCCGCCCTGCCCTCGCCCCAGCCGCTCTCCTTCCGGCTGATCCGCCTGATCGTCCCCGTCATGCAGGCGCTCGGCAAGGCGCCGGCGGTGGTCTTCCGGCCGGTCGCGGAGGTGGAGGCGGCCATCGAGGCGGCAGGGTTCTCCCTCGTCGCTACCGAGGATCACGGCGCGCCGGGGCGGGGGCGGTTCATCGTCGCGAAGGCGGTCTGAGCCGGGACGCGCGGGACGCGTGACAATCCCCTCGCCCTCGGCTACCGCTTTCTCCACCATGACCGCGCCCACCGTTCTTGACAGCCGTTATTCCTGGGGCCGCCTCGGAATCACCCTCGCCATCGGTTCGGTCTCCAGCGTCGGGATCTGGGCCTTCATCGCCATCCTGCCGGCGGCGCAGGCGGAGTTCGGGCTCGGGCGGGGCGGGGCCTCCATTCCCTATGCGGTCTCGATGCTGGGCTTCGCGCTCGGCAATCTTTTAGTCGGGCGGATGGTGGACCGGCTCGGCGTCGTGCCCTCTCTGATCGGCGCGGCGTGCCTGCTTTCGGCGGGCTTCGCGCTTTCGACGCTGGCGCCCTCCCTCGCGGTCTTCACCCTGCTGCATTTCGCCATCGGCTTCGGCTCGGCGGCGGGGTTCGGGCCGCTGATGGCGGATGTGAGCCACTGGTTCATGCGGCGGCGCGGCATCGCGGTGACGGTCGCCGCCTCGGGCAACTACATCGCCGGCGCGCTCTGGCCCTGGGCGCTCTCGGGGCTGCTGGCGGAGGAGGGATGGCGCGCCTTCTACCTCGCGCTCGCGGTCATCGTGCCCGCCTCCGTGGTTCCGCTCGCGCTCCTCCTTCGCCGCCGCGCGCCGGAAGAGGCGATGGCGGCGGCCGGGGCGAAGGCGGCGGCGAATTCGATGAGCGCGGGGCTCTCGCCCCGTTCGCTCCAGCTCCTTCTCTGCCTCGCCGGGCTCGGCTGCTGCATGGCGATGGCGATGCCGCAGGTCCATATCGTCGCCTATTGCGTCGATCTCGGCTTCGGTCCGGCGGTGGGGGCGGAGATGCTTTCGCTCATGCTGATGGGCGGTGTGGTCTCCCGCATCGCCTCGGGCGTGCTGGCGGACGCGATCGGCGGGGTGCGGATGCTGATCGTCGGCTCGGCGCTGCAATGCCTCGCGCTCCTGCTCTACATCCCGTTCGACGGACTGGCCTCGCTCTATGTCGTCTCGCTCGTCTTCGGGCTGAGCCAGGGCGGGCTGGTGCCGGCCTATGCGATCATCGTGCGGGAATACCTGCCGCCGGCGGAGGCGGGGGCGCGGGTGGGCGTCGTCATCATGTCGACCATAGTCGGCATGGCGCTCGGCGGCTGGGTTTCGGGCTGGATCTACGACCTCACCGGCTCCTACACGCTCGCCTTCCTGAATGGCGTCGCCTGGAACGTCGTGAACCTCGCCGTTGCCTTCGCGCTCATCCTCCGGTCGCGGCCCCGTGCGCCGCTCCGGGCCGCAGCGGCCTGAACTCAAAGCAGCGTGAGCGCGAAAAGCGGAACCAGCGTGAAGACGTGCAGCGCCACGACCCGGTTGAGCCGGGTCCGGAACGGCTCCTTCCGGGTCTTGTGACGGAGGAGGCGCTGGCCGAGTTTCGCGCCGAGGGAGCCGCCCGCAAGCGCGACCGCCAGCAAAGCCGCCTCGCTCGTCCGCCAGTCGCCGCGGAGCGAGGCGCGCTTGTCGGCGAAGAACATCAGGAACGCCGCCATGTTGACGAAGTAGAGAGAGGCGTGAAAGGCGTAGGAGATCGTCTGCATGTTGGGGCCCGTTAAATCGCCGCGAGCGTGGCGCGGGAAAGGCCGCCTGTCCAGCACGCCCCCGCGCTTGACGCCCTCCCGACTCGCGCCTAAAAGACACAACTCCAATCAGGGCGCCTCCGCGGCGGCCCAGTCCGTATGCCGAGGTGATCCGATGTCCCGTCGTTGCGAGCTTTCCGGAAAGGGTGTCCTTTCGGGCAACCGCGTGAGCCATTCCAACATCAAGACCCGCCGGCGCTATCTGCCGAACCTCTCGCCCGTCAGCCTCGACAGCGAGACGCTGGGCCGGAGCTTCCGCTTCCGCATCGCGACCTCGACGCTCCGCTCGGTCGACCATCGCGGCGGGCTCGACGCCTATCTCGCCAAGGCGCGGGACGAGGATCTCTCGCCCGCCGCGCTGAAGGTGAAGAAGGAAATCGCGAAGGCGCAGGCTTCCGCCTGATCGCCTCGCCTGTCCCCTGCGGCGGCCCGGCGCTTGAAGGCGCAGGCCGCCGCCGGCATTTTCGGGCCATGCGCCTCCTTCGCCTCTTCCTGATTCTCGCCGTCGCGCTCGGCCTCGGACCGCGCCTCGCCGCGGGCGGGGAGGTGATCTGCGGCGCCGAGGGGCTCGTCGCCTACGATTTCGAACGGGGCGCGCCGGCGGCGCCGGAGGCGGAGCGGTGCGACCATTGCACGCTCGCCAAGGCCGCGCCGCCGCCCGATGCGCCCGCCCTGCCCGGCCCCCGGGTCTCGGCGGAGCCGGCGGCGGAGGCCGCGCCCGCCGCGCCGCCGCACGGCCCCGTCGTTCTTTCCGCCCGGCCTCGCGGCCCACCCCTTCCGGCCTGATCCCCCTCTCACGATCAGACCGAAAGGACCACCAGATGAACCGCATGATTCCCGCCGCCTTCGCGGCGCTCCTCTCCCTCGCCGGCGCGGCTTCGGCGCATGGCGAGCACAAGCACGGCGAGGAAGGCCATATCCACGCCGTCTATCCCTTCGCCTACGCCTCCGCGCCGGGCGCGCAGGCGGGCGGGGCCTATGTCAGCCTCGAGAACAAGGGCCCGGCGGACCGGCTCGTCGGCGCCCGCGCGGACGTCTCGGAACGCGTCGAGGTCCATGAGCACCGGATGGAGGATGGCGTGATGAAGATGCGCGAGGTCGAGGGGATCGACCTGCCCGAGGGCGGCGCCATCGAGATGAAGCCTGGCGGCTATCATGTCATGTTCATGGGCCTGAAGACGCCGCTGGAGGCGGGCGGGACGATCCCCGTCACGCTCGTCTTCGAGAGCGGGGCGGAGCTCACCGTCGAGGTTCCGGTGATCGAGCGGGGCGAGAAGCCGGCGCACGGCCATTCCGGCCATTCTCACGACTGAGCGGAGAGAAGCTCCTCCACCCAGGCGGGGACGAGAATGGTGGCGGGGCCCTCGCGGGCCTCGTCGAACCGGGCGCCCGAGGCTTCGAGGTTGAGCTCCAGGGTCCGCGCCCCGGCGAAACCCGCCTCCCTCGCGAAGCCGGCGGCGGGATAGACCTCGCCCGAGGTTCCGATGGAGACGAAGAGATCGGCGTCGGCGAGCGCGGCGGCGATCTCCTCCATGTGATAGGGAATCTCTCCGAACCAGACGACGTCCGGGCGGAGCGCGGGCGCGCCGCAATCGGGGCATTCGCTCGCCGTCGAGAGATCGCCCGGCGCCTCGCCCCGCGCGCCGCAGGCGGCGCAGAGGCGCTTCAGGAGCTCGCCGTGCATGTGGAGGAGCCGGCGCGAGCCCGCCCGCTCATGGAGGTCGTCCACGTTCTGCGTGACGAGGAGGAGGCCGCCGCGCCATTCTGCGTCCAGCCGGGCCAGCGCCTCATGCGCCGCATTGGGCCGCGCCTCCCGGCAGAGGCGGCGGCGCTCGTTGTAGAAGTCATGGACGAGGACGGGGTTGCGGGCGAAGCCCTCCGGCGTCGCCACGTCCTCCAGCGGATAGCGCGTCCAGAGCCCGCCCGCATCCCGGAAGGTGCCGAGGCCGCTCTCGGCGGATATGCCGGCGCCGGTGAGGATGACGATGTTCATTGCGCACTCCTTCGGGGCGGAGGCTAGATCGGATTCCGGCCGGACGGAACCGTCTGGCGCTGGCGAAGAGGCCGGCCCGCGCCCGAGCGGCGCGCGGAGGGGCGCGGGCGAGGGGAAGCGGGGGGAGCGCAACGGCCGTGCCCGGCCGGACCCTCGCCCGCGCCCTTGTCATCGCGCGCAGGGCGCCCCAAGAGGCGGTGAAGGCGGCCGGAGAGGGGGGAAGCATGGACAGCGTGTTCGCGCTCGCGGCGGCGAATCTCGTCTCGCCGGTGATCCTCTCCTTCGCGCTCGGCCTTCTCGCGGCGCTGGCGCGGTCCGACCTTTCGGTGCCGGAGGCGGCAGCGAAGGCGCTTTCGATCTATCTGCTCTTCGCGATCGGCTTCAAGGGCGGCGCGGCGGTGGCGGAGAGCGGCTTCGGGGGGACGCTGGCGCTCGGCCTCCTCGCGGGCGTGATCCTCTCCTTCGCCATACCGCTCGTCGCCTTCGCGCTTCTCCGCGTCGTCTCCCGCCTCTCGGTCGTCGACGCCGCGGCGGTGGCGGCGCATTACGGCTCCATCTCCATCGTCACCTTCGTCGCCGCGACGGCGGCGCTGCAATCGCAGGGCATCGCCTACGAGGGCTGGATGGTCGCCGTCGCGGCGGCGATGGAGGCGCCGGCGATCCTCTCCGCGCTCTGGCTCGTGGCGCGGAAGGGCGGCGCGGCGGAGCAGGAGGAGGGGTTGCTGCGGGAAGTGCTGCTGAACGGCTCCATCGTGCTCCTCGTCGGCTCCTTCCTCATCGGCGTCGCGACGGGGGCGGAGGGTTTGGCGAAGATCGAGAGCTTCATCGTCGCGCCTTTCACGGGCGTCCTCTGCCTCTTCCTGCTCGACATGGGCCTGATCGCGGGGCGGGGCCTCAGGGAGATGCGGCGCGGCGGGCCGGTGAGCCCGGCGCTGATCGGCTTCGGGCTCCTGATGCCGCTGATCGGCGGCGCGGCGGGGCTCGCCTCCGCGCTCCTCATCGGGCTCTCGCCGGGCGGGGCGGCGCTGATGACGACGCTGGCGGCCTCCGCCTCCTACATCGCCGTGCCGGCGGCGATGCGCGTGGCGCTGCCGGAGGCGAACCCCTCCGTCTATCTGACGCTCTCGCTCGGCGTCACGTTCCCCTTCAACCTGACGGTCGGCATCCCGCTCTATATTGCGGCCGCCGTCGCCCTCGCGGGAGGCTGAGATGATCCGCCACAAGGCGAAACGGGTGGAGATCGTGATCGAGGCCATAATGGCCCGCCGCCTCGCCGCCGCGCTGACGGAGGCGGGGGTGACGGGTTTCACCGTCCTCCCCGTCGAGGGCGGCTCGGGCCGCTCCGGCCCCTGGAGCCGGGAGGGGCAGGTGACGCGGGCGGGGGGCATGAACGCATTCGTCTGCATCGTGCGGGAAGAGCGGCTCGACGCGCTGCTGGAGGCCGCCTATCGCGTGGTGGAGCGGCATATCGGGGTGATTTGCGTCACCGATTGCGAGGTGCTGCGGGCGGAGAGGTTCTGACGAAGCGAGCGATGCACACGGTGTGCAGGGGGTTTATCTCTCTGTTTCTGTTATGAAATCTGTGAAACAGGGCGCTCACGCTGTCGGGGTCCCGGCTCAAGGCCGGGACCAGTCATCGGGCTTAACCGCGGCCGACGAAGGGCATCTTCGTCGCCATCACCGTCATGAAGAGGACGTTCGATTCGAGCGGCAGCGAGGCCATGTGGAGGACGGATTGCGCCACATGCTCCGGGTCCATCACCGCCTCGATCCGGATCGACCCGTCGGCCTGCGGCACGCCCTCCGTCATCTTCTGGGCCATTTCCGTGAGCGCGTTGCCGATGTCGATCTGGCCCACGGCGATGTCGTGCTTCCGCCCGTCGAGCGAGAGCGTTTTCGTAAGGCCGGTGATCGCGTGCTTCGTCACCGTGTAGGGGACGGAGCCGGGGCGGGGCGCATAGGCGCTGATCGAGCCGTTGTTGATGATCCGCCCGCCCTTCGGCGCCTGCCGGCGCATGAGCGCGAAGGCGGCGCGGGCGCAGAGGAAGGAGCCGTGGAGATTGGCGTCCACCACGCCGAACCAGTCCTCCAGGCTCGTCTCGTCGATGTCCTTCGGCGGGGAGCCGCGGCCGGCATTGTTGAAGAGAAGATCGAGCCGGCCGAATTCCTTCGCCACCTCGACGAAGATCGCCTCGACTTCGTCGGGCTTCGCGATGTCGCAGGGGAGGACGAGGGCGCCCGCGCCGCATTCCGCCGCCGTCGCCTCCAGCGCGTCCCGCCGGCGCCCGACCAGCGCGACGCGCCAGCCCGCCTGCGCCAGAAGCCGGGCGGAGGCCCGCCCGATCCCGCTGCCCGCGCCCGTCACCAGAGCCGTCTTCGCCATGCGTCCCTCCCTCTCTCTTTCGCGCGAACCTGACGCGGGCAGGCGCGGGGCGCAAGACCGTCAGGGCCCTTCCGGCGCGTCGAGCGCGCGGATGCGCGCCGCCTCCTCCCGGAATGCGCCCCAATGCCAGAGGTCATAGGCGACGACGCCCCAGAAGCCGCGGATAACGGTGATCGCCCAGACGAGGGGCAAGCGCAGGGGCGAGGGGAGTTGCAGCACCTTCCACGCCAGCGTCCCCGGCTTTCGCGCATACCAGGGCGCCCAGCCGCCGGCGCGGACGGCGCGCCACATCAGCCCGGCCCAGAACCAGTTGAGCCCGAGCACGATCATCGCCTCGCGGAAGATCGCGTCCGCCCGTTCGCGCTCCACCGTCTCGTGCTCGACGGCGTAGAGCCAGTCATGCAGGGCGGCGGCGGCGAGGTAGAGCGAATGGGTCTGCGGGACGAAAAGGGTGAGCGGGAAAGGCACGGAGGCGCCGTCGAATTCGAAGCCCCTGCCGACCACATGCCGGTCGCCGGAGCCGGGCCGGCCGACATCGTAGAAGAAGCTCTTCTCCGTAACCCAGTTCGGGGCGATGACGCCGGGCGGAAGCCAGCTTCCGCGCGAGTCCGCCCGGCGGGCGCGCCTTTGCTCCGAGCTCAGGCCCTCATAGTTGATCGCCGCCTGGAAGGCGGCGCGGGTGATCGAGACGGGCTCCTCCATCGCCTCCCCTTTCGGGTTTCGCCGGCGCGCGTTCGCGGCCATAACGGCGCGAAGACTCTCACGAAGCCGAAGGGATGGAAAGCCGGATGACCGCACTGCCCGAGACGATGCGCGCCGTCGAGATCACGAAGCCCGGCGGGCCGGAGGTTCTGGCCCCCTGCGAGCGCCCGGTTCCGGCGCCGGGGGCGGACGAGGTGCTGATCCGCGTCGCGGCCGCCGGGGTGAACCGGCCCGATTGCCTGCAGCGCGCCGGCGCCTACCCGCCGCCGCCCGGCGCCTCGCCCCTGCCGGGGCTGGAGGCTTCCGGCGAGGTCGTCGCCATCGGCGCCTCCGTGACGCGCTGGAAGGTGGGCGACAGGGTCTGCGCGCTTCTCAACGGCGGCGGTTATGCGGAATACGCCGCCTGCCACGAGGATCATGCGCTTTCCGTTCCCGCCGGGCTCTCGATGGAGGAGGCGGCGGCGCTGCCGGAGACCTTCTTCACCGTCTGGACCAACGTTTTCGACCGGGGGCGGCTGAAGGCGGGGGAGACGTTCCTCGTGCATGGCGGCTCTTCGGGGATCGGGACGACGGCGATCCAGCTCGCCAGGGCGTTCGGCGCCCGCGTCTTCACCACGGTCGGCGGGGCGGACAAGGCGGAGACGTGCCGCGCGCTCGGCGCGGAGATCGCGGTGAACTACCGGGAGGCGGATTACGTCGCCGCGTTGCGCGAGGCGACGGGCGGCAAGGGCGTGGACCTGATCCTAGACATGGTGGGGGGCGACTACATCCCCCGTAACGTGAAGCTCGCGGCGGAGAGCGGGCGGATCGTGCAGATCGCGTTTCTGCAGGGGCCGGAGGTTTCGCTCAACTTCGCGCAGGTGATGGTGAAGCGGCTGACGATCACCGGCTCGACGCTCCGCCCGCGGAGCGTGGCGGAGAAGGCGGCGATCGCCGAGAGCCTGCGGGAGAAGGCCTGGCCGCTGATCGCCTCCGGCAGGGTGAAGCCAGTGATGGCGGCGTCCTTCCCGCTCGCGGAGGCGGCGGCGGCGCACCGGCTGATGGAGGGCTCGACCCATATCGGGAAGATCGTGCTGACGATGTGAGGGAGGCAGGACTTCCACCGATTTCAAGCGCGGTCTTTCGCACAACGTCGTCAGGTGCGCCCGGCAGATCAGACCCGCGGCTGATCTGCCCGCGGCCGCCGCCCCTCCGGCGGCCGCGTTTCCGCGGCCACCGCGGCGTCCGCGGTCCGATCTTCGACCGACGCGGCGGCTTGGCGCCCCTCGCCCTGCGGCTTGCGCCTCCGGGCGACGGCCTCTGCGGCCTTCCACTGGAAGGCCGCTGATCGAGGCCGGGGACAAGAACGGCGAACGCGCGCCGCTTGCGCCCGCCATCGCCCGCGCTAGGCTGCCGCGAGGAGGAGCCATGCCCCGCGACGACGCCGCCACGCCGCCGGATTTCGACGTGCTGATCGTCGGCGCCGGGATATCCGGGATCAGCGCCGGGCGGCATCTCCGCCGGCTCCTGCCGGGGCTCCGCTTCGCGATGCTCGAACGCGCCGACGCGCTCGGCGGCACATGGCGGCTCCACGCCTATCCCGGCGCGCGGTCGGACAGCGACCTCTCCACTTTCGGCTTCGGCTGGAAGCCGTGGATGGGCAGGCCCTACGCTACGGCGCAGGAGATTCTCGCCTATCTCGAAGAGGCGGTGGAGGAGGAGGGACTGGCGCCGCTCATCCGCTACGGCTGCGCCGTGCGCGCCGCCGCCTGGAGCGAGGCGGGGCGGCGCTGGACGCTGGAGGTCGAGGAAGGCGGGACGGGGCGCGCGCTCTCCTGCCGGTTCCTCTGGATGTGCCAGGGCTATTACGACCATGACCGGGGGCATGAGCCCGACTTCCCCGGCGCCGGGCGCTTCCGCGGCCCGATCGTGCATCCGCAACGCTGGCAGGAGGGACTGGAGGCAGCGGGGCGGCGCTTCGCGGTTATCGGCTCGGGCGCGACGGCGGCGACGCTGGCGCCCGCGCTAGCGGCGCTGGGCGCGGATGTCTCCATCGTGCAGCGCTCGCCGACCTATTTCTACGCCAAGCCGAACGAGACCGAACTCGCCGCGCTCCTCCGCCCGCTCGACCTGCCGCCGCAGATGTTCCACGAGATCATGCGGCGGAAGGCGATCCACGACCAGACGACCTTCACCCGCCGCTGCATGGAGGAGCCGGAGGCGGTGCGGGCGGAGCTGATCGGCGCGGCGGCGGCGCTGCTCGGCGGCGCGGCGCCGGTCGACCCGCATTTTTCGCCCTCCTACCGGCCCTGGCGGCAGCGGCTCGCTGTCGTCCCCGACGGGGACCTCTTCGCGGCGATCCGGGCCGGGCGCGTCTCCATGGTCACCGGCGCGATCCGCACCTTCACGGAGACGGGGATCGAGATGGAAAGCGGGGAGATCGTGGCGGCGGACGTGATCGTCACCGCCACGGGGCTCCGCATGAGCGTGATGGGGGACATTCCCTTCACGGTCGATGGCGCGCCCTTCGACTTCTCGCAGGCATTCGCGCATCGGGGGATCCTGTTCGAAGGGCTGCCGAACCTCGCGTGGATCTTCGGCTATCTCCGCGCGAGCTGGACGCTCAGGGCCGATCTCGTGGCGGGCTTCGTCTGCCGGCTTCTCGCCCACATGCAGGCGGAGGGGCGCGAGGTGGTGGAGCCGCGGCTCAGGCCGGGGGAGGAGGGGATGGAGAAGCGGCTCCTGATCGAGCCGGAGAATTTCAGCGCCGGATACATCCAGCGGAGCATCGACCTTTTTCCGAAACAGGGGGACCGGCAGCCCTGGCTCTTCAGCCAGGACTACGAGGACGAGCGCGAGACGATCGGCGCCGCCCGGCTCGATGACGGGACGCTCGCCTTCCGCTGAGGCTTCAGGCGCGGCGGAGGAGCCGCGCCGCGGCGATCAGGAGGCAGGCGCCGGCGATCCCGACGCCGAGGCGCCCGAAGAACCCGCCGAAGGTCGCGCCGGTCAGCTGGATCAGCAGGAAGTTCGCCACGACCGAGCCGACGATTCCGAGCACGATGTTCAGGAGGAGCGAATGGTTCGCCCCCATGATCTTCTCCGCGATCCAGCCGGCGAGCCCGCCGATGACGATGGCGCCGATCCAGCCCATCGCTCAGTCCCGCAGGAGTTCGTTGATCGAGGTCTTGGAGCGGGTCTGCGCGTCAACCCGCTTCACGATCACGGCGCAGTAGAGGTTGACACCGTTCTTCGAGGGCATGGAGCCCGAGACGACGACGGAGCCCGCCGGCACCTCGCCATACATCACCGCGCCCGTCTCCCGGTCCACGATCTTCGTGCTCTGGCCGATATAGACGCCCATGCCGAGCACGGAGCCCTCCCGCACGATGCAGCCCTCGACCACTTCGGAGCGGGCGCCGATGAAGCAATCGTCCTCGATGATGGTCGGGCCAGCCTGCATCGGCTCCAGCACGCCGCCGATGCCGACGCCGCCGGAGAGGTGCACATTGCGGCCGATCTGCGCGCAGGAGCCGACGGTCGCCCATGTGTCCACCATCGTCCCCTCGCCGACATGGGCGCCGAGATTGACGAAGGAGGGCATGAGGACGACGCCCTTCGCGATATAGGCGGAACGGCGGACGACGCAGTTCGGCACGGCGCGGAAGCCGGCGGCGCGCCATTCGGCCTCCCCCCAGCCGTCGAACTTGGAGGGCACCTTGTCCCACCAGGTCGAGCAGCCGGGGCCGCCGGAGATCGGGGCCATGTCATTGAGGCGGAAGGAGAGGAGGACGGCCTTCTTCGCCCACTGGTTCACGCGCCACGCGCCGCTTTCCTCGCGTTCGGCGACGCGGAGCGCGCCCGTCTCCATCAGGTCGAGCGCGGCCTCGACCGCCTCGCGCGTCTCGCCCTTCGTGGCGGGGCTGATCCCCTCCCGCGCCTCCCAGGCGGCTTCGATGGCGGATTCGAGCGCGGAATGGGTCATCGGGGCGGTCCTCAACTCTGTTTTCGGTCGGGGCGAGGCTATACGGTGAAGCTTCGGGCCGCGCAATCGAGCCGCCCGCGCCGAGAGGACCCGACGCCGAAATGACCCCGCGCGACCGCCATTCCGCCCTCACCCCGCTGGAGGAGGACCTCGACCATACCGCGCGCGTTCCGCTGACGCCGCAGACGGCGCATCCGGCCTATCGGCTTCCCTATGTGGACCCGGACTTCATGCGTTCGGACCCGCTCCGCGGCGTGCGGCTGCAGCTGGAGCTGGAGAAGCCGGAGCGCATCCTCACGAATGAGGGGGTGGAGACGACGGTGGTGATGTTCGGCGGCGCGCGGATTCCGCCGCCGGGCGAGAAGGCCTCGGCGAAGACGCCGATGCTCGCCGAGCTTTCCCGCTATTACGAGGAGGCGCGGAGCTTCGCCCGGCTGGTGACGAAGGAGAGCCTCGCCCGCGGCGGGCGGGAGCTTGTCGTCTGCACCGGCGGGGGGCCGGGGGTGATGGAGGCGGGCAATCTCGGCGCGGAGGAGGCGGGCGGGCGCTCCATCGGCCTCAACATCGTGCTGCCGCACGAGCAGGCGCCGAACCTTTACGTCACCCCCTCGCTCTCGCTCAATTTCCACTATTTCGCGATCCGGAAGATGCATTTCCTGATGCGCGCGCGGGCGATCACCGTCTTCCCCGGCGGCTATGGCACGCTCGACGAGCTTTTCGAGGCGCTGACGCTGATCCAGACGGACCGGATGGAGAAGATGCCGGTGCTGCTCTTCGGCTCCGATTTCTGGAAGCGGCTGGTGAACTGGGAGATGCTGGCGGAGGCGGGCACGATCTCCCCGGAGGATCTCGACCTTTTCGAGTTCGTGGATACGGCGGAGGAGGCCTGGGGGGCGATCAAGGGGCGGGTTTGAGGGATTGGCGAGGATTGCGGCTTGCGAAGGGCGAGCGCCGGCTGCATATCCTTCACAAAGATTGCGAGGCGACCATGGCGAAGCGCTGCGTGGAGACTCCAGTGAAGGGCGGATGGGTCGTAAGGGAGGCGACGACCGACCGTCTGGTCGCTGTGCGCACCGAGAAGGGCGTATCGAAAGCGCGTGCGTCTTCTGAACTCGCGCTTCAGGAGGCTTCGTCACGGCGGAGCGCCGCGCTGAAGCGGCTGGCGGATCGCTAGGCGCCATTACCGGTTAACCCTGATCGATGCGCTTGCGGCGCATGACAAAGCGTTGGCGTATGGCGGTCGCCCCGGCGTCAGCAGCCTTCACCTGATCCAGTCGGCGCTCGCCCGCCCCTATTCCGGTTATCACAAGCCGCTGGCGCACAAGGCCGCTGCGACACTTCACAGCGTCGTCGGCAATCACGGCTTCGTCGACGGGAACAAGCGGACGGCGTGGCTGCTTGTCGAGCTACTGATCGACAGGAGCGGCTGGCGCCTCGCGATCCCGGACGACGAGCCGGTGGACGATCTCGTCGTGGCCGTGGCCGCCGGCGAGATCGGGTTTTCGGAGCTTGTCGACTGGTTCCGGGCGCGGCTCGAACGCCGCTGACCGCTCACCGCCCGGAAGACGCCAGCCGGATCGCCGCCGGGGCGAGGCGTTCGAGGGGCATTTCCTCCTCCACCCCGCCGTGCTTCATCGCCTCCTTGGGCATGCCGTAGACGACGCAGCTCGCCTCGTTCTGGCCCAGGGTGCGGGCCCCCGCGTCCCGCATCTCCTTCAGGCCCTTGGCTCCGTCATCCCCCATGCCGGTCATGATGATCCCGATGGCGTTCCGGCCGGCATGTTGCGCCACGGAGCGGAACATCACGTCCACCGAGGGGCGGTGACGGGAGACGAGGGGGCCGTCCCGCACCTCCACCATGTAGGCGGCGCCGCTCCGCTTCAGGAGCGTGTGCTTGTTGCCGGGGGCGATGAGGGCGTGGCCGCGGAGCATCCTGTCCCCGTCCTTCGCCTCCTTGACGGAGACGCCGCATTCCTGATCCAGCCGCTTGGCGAAGGCGGCGGTGAAGCCTTCCGGCATGTGCTGGACGATGAGGATCGCCGGGCAGTCGATCGGCATGGCCTGGAGGAAGACGCGGAGCGCCTCCGTTCCGCCCGTCGAGGCGCCGACGGCGATGACGGATTCGGTCGTCCGCGCCATCGCGCTTACGCCGGGCGGCGGCAGCATCGCGTCGGCCGAGAGCTTCGCCTCGACGCCGGCGGGGGGCGCCGCGCGGCGCTTCATCTGGCTGAGCCGGGCCTGCGCCGCGGCCTTCACCGCGTCGCAGACGAGGGTGCGGCTCTCCTCCAGGAAGGCCTTCACGCCGACCTGCGGCTTGCAGATCACCTCCACCGCGCCGGCCGCGAGCACCTGGGAGAGCGTCTCGCTCTTCGCCTCCACGAGAGAGGAACAGACGACGACGGGGATCGGATGCTGGGCCATCAGCTTGCGGAGGAAGGTCACGCCGTCCATCCGCGGCATCTCCACGTCGAGCGTGATGACGTCCGGCTTCTCCTCCCGGATCCGGGCCGCAGCGATGAACGGGTCACCGGCCATGCCCATCACCTCGAGATCGGGATCGGAGGAGATGAGGTCGGCGAGGGTTTGCCGCACCACCGCGCTGTCGTCCACGATCAGAACCCGCCACCGCCGGCGGCCGCTGGCGTCGCTCATCATCAGTCCTTTCGATAGATCGCGGGACCGCGCTGGGTGAGGCCCGGAATAGGGCTAGGCAGCGATTCCGCGTGGCCGAGGAGAAGATATCCGCCGGGTCTCAGCCGCGCGGCGACGCCTTCGATGGCGCGGCGCTGGCCGTCCGGCTCGAAATAGATCAGCACGTTGCGGAGGAAGGCGACGTCCGCCTCGATCCGCGGGGCCGTTTCCGGCTTCATCAGGTTGGCGTACGCGAAAGCGGCGCGGCGGCGCAGGTCCGGCTCGATCCGGTAGAGCGTTCGGCCGCCGACCGGCGCCTTCGAGCGGAGGAGATGGCGCTTGCGGATCGGTTCGGGCAGGCCCGTCAGTTCCTCCTCCGAGAAGATCGCGGCCTTCGCGCGTTCCAGCACCGTCGTCGAGACGTCCGTGCCGTGGAGCGCGTAGCGGAGCCGGCCGAGCGGGCCGGCGGAGAGCTTCTCCAGCACCATGCCTGCGCTCCAGAGTTCGGCGCCGAGCGAGCACGCCGCGCTCCAGATGACAAAGTCGCGCTCGCGCCCGGCGCCGGCGGCGACGCGCTCCGGCGCGCCCTCCGTCTCCAGCCAGTCGTAATGCGTCCCCTCACGGAAGAAGCTCGTGGTGTTCGTGGCGAGGCAATCGATCAGCGCGGCCAGCTCCGCCGCGCCCTCCGGGCCGGAGAGGCGGACCATGTAGGCGCCGAAATCAGCGATGCCGAGTTCGCGCAGCCGCCGGCCGACGCGGAGTTCGATGAAGGCGTGCTTGTCCGCCCCGATCGAGATGCCGGATGCCGCCCGGAGGCGGGAAACGATCTCGGCCGCCTGCGCGGCGGTGATCCGCGGCGCGACGCCTATCCCCGCATGCGGGTCTGCAAAGGGCTTCATTCGAAGGCGAACGGGTCGGAGGCGGCGGAGCCGAGCAGCGCCTCCATGTCGAGGATCATCGCGATCCGCCCGTCGAGCCGGACGACGCCGCGGAGCGCGGCGCCGTTCCAGCCGGTCGTCGTCTTCGGCGCGGGCTCGATCTCGCCCGCCGCGATTTCCGTGACGGCGAGAACGCGGTCCGCGAAGGCGGCGATGGGCGCGGCGTCGGGCCCGACCTCGAAGACAAGGATGCGCGCCTCGGACCGGTCGCCCTGGCCGAGGCCAAGCCGCGCCGCGAGGTCGACCACGGCGACGCCCTGACCGCGCACGTCGATCATGCCAAGAAGCTCCATCGGCGCGTTCGGCAGCGCGGCGACAGGCTGCACGTCGAGGATCTCGCGAACGCCGACCACGTCCACGGCGAAGATCTGCCCGGACAGCTCGAAGGCGAGATGGGCGGCGGCCGCGGCCTCGGCGAAGGCCGGGCCGCGTTCCACGGCGGCGTCTAGGGAGAGGGGCATGACGGGCTCCTTGGGGTGTTGGACTAGGTCGCAGCGTTTCGGTTCATTCAGTATTTTTCGAAGGCCTCGTCCCCGAGGGAGAGCGCGACGCCGCCCCCTCCGGCGACTCTCAGGCGGGCGGGCGATTGCGCCCGCTCCGGAGCAGCGGGCCGGCGGGACGGGGCGTCGAGCCGGACCGCGAGGGCCGGCGCGGCTGCGGGCTTCGAAGCCAGAGCCGCGCTCTCCTTCGAGATGCGGAAATAGGCGAGGGCCGCGCGCAGATCGACCGACTGCTCCGCGAGGTTTTCGGCGATGGAGGCCGATTCCGTCGCGGCGGCGGCGTTCTGCTGGATCACCACGTCAAGCTCCCGGATGGCGGCGTTGATCTGCTCCGCGCCCGCGTCCTGCTCCCGCGCCGAGGCGCTGATCTCCTGCACCAGATCGGCGGTGCGGCGGATGTTCGGCACCAGCGCCTGGAGCCGCTCCCCGGCGGACTGGCTCGCTTCGAGCGTGCGGCCCGAAAGCTGCCCGATCTCCGCCGCGGCCTCGCGGCTGCGTTCAGCGAGCTTCCGCACCTCGGAGGCGACGACGGCGAAGCCGCGGCCGTGCTGCCCGGCCCGCGCGGCCTCGACCGCGGCGTTGAGCGCGAGAAGGTCCGTCTGCCGGGCGATCTCCTGCACGATGGTGATCTTCTCCGCGATGGTCCGCATAGCGTTGACCGCCTCGCCGACCGACCGCCCCGTCTCCGCAGCTTCGGTGGCGGCGGCGGCGGCGATGCGCTCCGTCTCGGACGCGTTCTCGGAGGCCTGGCGGATCGTCGCCGCCATCTCCTCCATGCTGGACGATGCCTGGACTGCGGCGGAGGCCTGTTCCGTCGCGCCCTGGCTCAGCTGCTCCGAAGTCGCGGCCATGGCCTGGGCGTTTCCGGTGAGCCCGTCCGCGTTGGCCGCGGCCCTCGTCACCGCGTCGCGGACGCGCTCCGACATCTCGCCGATGGCGGTAAGCAGGTCGCCGATCTCGTCACGCGACGTAGCCTTCACGTCCTCGGTCAGATCGCCTGCGGCCACGTTGCGCGCCGCGCCGATTGCGGCGGCGAGCCCCCGGCCGATCATCCGGGTGACGGCGATCGTGGCGGCGATGGCGGCGAGGATGGCGAGGCCGGCGAGGGAGGCGATCATCAGGCGGCTGGACTCGAAAGCCGCACCCGCCGCCTCCGTCGCCTCCTGCTTCGCATCCGCGCTGAGCTGCACCAGGGTCCTCAGTTCCGCAATGGTCGATTCCAGACGCGGGCCAGCTTCATCATGCTGCGCGGCGCGGGCGCGATAATCGCTGTTGAGCAGCGCGACCTCGGCGGCCCGTTCGAAGGACGAGCGGACGGCGCCGAAGGACTCATCGAGGCGACGCCGTTCTGCGAAGGCGGCTCCACCAAAGGCGCGATCGAGCCCGGAGATCGCGGATGCGGCGGAGTCGAGCGCCGCGACCATATCTCTCCGCTCCGCCTCAAGAGACGCATCATCCTGCGCGATGAGGAGACCGTGGAGACCGATGAAGGCATGAAGGAAGGCGCGCTCCGCTTCCGTCATGAGGCGTTCCGCAGGCAGCGGCTCGGCGAGGGCGGCGGCGGCGGCGCGGGCGGCGGCGAGGCTTTCCTCGAAGGCGGCGGCGGCGTCGTGGCTCTCGCCGTCAATGATCTCCGCAGCCCTTGCGTCTGACCGGATGCGCGACGCTTCCAGAACCTTCGCGACAGCCTCCCGCACCTCGGCATCGAGTCTCTCGACCGACGCGACAAGCGCCTTCGTCTCCTCCGTCGCGACGACGCCGGAAAGCGCCCCGGTCAACCGTTCGGCGGCGGCGAGGGCGGCTTCGATCTCCTCCTCGCGCCCGGCCATCTCCGCTTCGTTCGGGGCGAGAATATGCTCGCCCAGCGCCAGACCGACGGAGACATAGGCCTCCTTCAACTCCGCGCTGAGGAGGATCGCCTCGGCGTCCCGCTCGACCAGCAGTTCCAGCCGCTCCTTTGAGGCGGACAGCCGGTCGAGCGAGAATACGGCCAGGGCCGCGAGAAAAACGAGGACCGTCCCGAACGCGAGGGAGAGCTTGGTCCTGATCTTCAGGTTACGCATTACAATTGTCCTATCTGGCGCTCAACTGGGCGCCGTTCAGTACCGTTCGAAGGCGTCGTCCCCGAGATCCAGAACGACGCCGCGGCCGCCGGCGACCTTCATCGCGACTTGCCGGGGAGCGGCTTCGGCCGCTTCCGCGGGCGCGGCGGCAGGTTCGGCCTTCACGACCGCCGGTTTCGGCGTGCGGGAGGCCTTGGCCGGCGCGGCGGGTTTCACGGGCTCCGACGCGGCCGGTTTCGCGCCGGGTTTCGACCCCGGCTTCGCCGCAGCCTTCTCCCCGCCGAGACGGAAATAGCCGAGGGCGGAGCGGAGTTCGGCGGACTGATTGGCGAGGCTTTCCGCGATGGAGGCGGATTCGGTGGAGGCGGCGGCGTTCTGCTGGATCACCGAGTCGAGCTCGCGGATTGCGGCGTTGATCTGCTCCGCCCCCGCGTTCTGCTCCCGCGCCGCGGCGCTGATCTCCTGCACGAGGTCCGCCGTGCGGCGGATGGAGGGGACGAGGGCCCGCAGCTTCTCGCCCGCGCTCTCGCTCACCTGGAGCGTGCGGCCGGAAAGCTGCCCGATCTCCGCCGCGGCCTCTCGGCTGCGTTCCGCGAGCTTCCGCACCTCGGAGGCGACGACGGCGAAGCCGCGGCCGTGCTGCCCGGCGCGCGCGGCCTCGACCGCGGCGTTGAGGGCCAGAAGGTCCGTCTGCCGCGCGATCTCCTGCACGATGGTGATCTTCTCCGCGATGGTCCGCATGGCGAGGACGGCTTCGTCCACCGCCTTGCCGGTCTCGGCGGCCTCGCCGGAGGCCTGGCCGGCGATCTTTTCCGTCTGGGCCGCGTTGTCGGCGGTCTGGCGGATCGTCGCCGTCATCTCCTCCATGCTGGCGGAGGCCTGCACCGCGGCTGCTGCCTGCTCGGTCGCCCCCTGGCTCATCTGCTCGGCGGCGGCGCTGACCGACTGCGCACCCTCGGCGACGCCGTTGGCGCTCTGCGAGGCTTTCGTCACCACCTCGCGC
The DNA here is from genome assembly GCA_030429105.1 of Alphaproteobacteria bacterium. Taxonomy (GTDB): domain Bacteria; phylum Pseudomonadota; class Alphaproteobacteria; order Rhodobacterales; family Rhodobacteraceae; genus Pikeienuella. Next base: position 21,561 of record JAUIDE010000006.1, on the reverse strand, counting down.
AGCTTCGCGAGCATGAGTTCGAGCGCGACGCCGAGCGTGTCAGCATCCGACCGGCGGTTCAGCGCGGTTTCGAGGTCGCCGCGGGCGATGACATCCGCGCTCGTCGCCAGCTTGCGGAGCGAAAGCTGCATCTCCTCCATCGCGCGGAGGAGGTCGCCCACCTCGTCCTTCGCGCTCGTCGAGGCGTCCATCGTCAGGTCGCCCGCGGCGACTCCTCGCGCGACCGAGACGGCGCGGGCGAGGCCGCGGGAGATGGAGCGGGAGAGGAAGAAGCCGACCAGCATCGCGATCAGGATCGCGGCGGCGGCGACGGAGAGGAGGGTGGCGACGGAGGATTCCTGTGTCGCTTTCGCCTCGGTCCGCGCTGCGGCGGAGGCCGCGGCGGCGGCCTCCACCAGCGCATCGAGCGACGCGGCGACCTCGTAGAAGACAAGGTCCGCATCGGCGAGGAGGCGATAGGCTTCGCCCTTGCTGTCGCGTTCCATGCTCCCGATCATCTCCGTGGAGAGCGCGCTGTAGGCGTCCCACGCCGCGCGCAGGGCGGCGAGTTCGGCGCGGAGCGAGGCCACGCCTGCGGCCTCGGCCGATGCGATCCTGTGCTCCGCCGCCTCCATGTGGCCGCGGGCTTCGGCGACGGCGGCGGGGATACCCTCGCTCGTCGAGATGAGGATGGTCTTCGACGCGTCTTGCAAGGCGCGCACATCGTCGAAGCCGATATCCAATGCTTGTTCCGTTTCGACCAGCGCTGCGTTTTCACCGCCCGTCGCGGCGATCTGATCGCGGCTCGTCTCCAGCGCGCGGTCCATCGCCTCGGTGAGGCGCGCATAGGCCTCCGCCCCCTCGCCCAGCGCGATAGTCTCGCCGCGCAGGTTCGAGCGTTCAAGCGCGGCGGCGCGCACGCCGGCCTCAGCTTCCCGATACCGGGCCCAGCCGGCGTCGAAGGCCGCGAGATGGCTGGCCGTCTCCGGAGTCTCCAGCGCGCGCAGGGCTTCCCGGCTTTCCTCGATGCGGGCGATGCGCGCGTCCGCGTCCCGCACCGCCGAGTCGATCATCTCGGAATGATCCGTGGCGATGGCGTCATCGATGTAAATCAGGGCGGCGAGCTGCACGCCGATTGCTTCGCTCCGCATCTGCTGCGCGAGCCGCATGGAGCGGCCGGTCTCCTCCGTGAGGACGCGGACCTGCTCCTCCATCCGCGTCAGGCCGAGCTGGCCGAAGAGCGTGGAGGCGGCGATGAGGAGGATCATCGCGCCGAAGGCGGCGAAGAGCTTGAGGCGGATGGTCATGATAGTCTCCCCTTTGGGATCGTTCAGGCGGCCTTCGCTGCGTCGGAGCGGAAGAGCGGTTCGGGATCGAGGAGGACAACGACGCCCTCCCCGCGCGGCGCGACGCCGCGGATGAAGGCTTCGGGCCAGCGGGCGCCGAGCTCGGGGAGCGGTCGGAGCGCGGACGTGTCCGCCTCCAGCACCTCCTCCACCGCGTCCGCGCCAAGGGCGAGGCGGGCGGGCGCGCCGGCGAGGTCGATCTCGACCACGATCATCCGCGCCTCCGCCCCGGCCTCGGCCGGCGGCATCCGGAGCCGGCGGCGCATGTCGATCAGCGGGATGACGGCGCCGCGGACGTTCACGAGGCCGGGCGCCCAGGCGGGCGCGTGCGGCACGCGGGTCACGCGGATAGGGTCGATGATCTCGTGCACGCAGAGCACGGGGAGCGCGAAGGCCTCCCCGGCGAGGCGGAACACGAGCAGGGTCTCGCGGCCGGAGGCGGCGGCTTTGGCTTCTTCGGTCATGGCTTTGTCCTCAGGCGGCGTCGCGCCGCGACGAGAGCGCGCGGCGGGAGAGGGCGGCGACATCGATGATGAGGGCGACGGAGCCGTCCCCGAGGATGGTGGCGCCGGCGAAGCCCTCGACCTCGCGGTGGAGCGGGCCGAGCGTCTTGATGACGGTCTGGTGCTGGCCGAGGATGTCGTCCACCACAAGGCCGATGCGCTTTCCGTCCGCCCGTGCGATGACGACGCGACGGCGGGTCTCCTCCGAAGGCGGCTCGCCGAAAGCGTCCACCAGGTCGAGGAAGGGCACCAGATGCTCCCGAATCAGGAGCACGGAGCGGCCCGATTCGTGGCTCCTCTCCTTCGGGTCGAACTCCACGCATTCCTCGACGACGGAGAGCGGCAGCACATAGGCGGCCTCACCGAGCCGGATCAGAAGCCCCTCGACGATGGCGAGGGTCACGGGGAGGCGCAGCGTCACCCGCGTGCCGGAGCCGGCGCGCGAGAGGACGTCGATGGAGCCGCGGAGCGCGTCCACCGCCGTCCGCACGGCGTCCATTCCAACGCCGCGGCCGGAGACGGAGGAGAGCTGCTTGGCGGTAGAGAAACCGGGGGCGAAGATGAGCTGGTGCAGCTCCGCCTCGGTCGGCGTCGAATCGGCGGTCAGGAGCCCCCGCTCCAGCGCCTTCGCGCGAATCGCCTCCGCATCGAGCCCGGCGCCGTCATCCTCGATGGAGATCAGCACTTCCCCACCTTCCTGCCGGGCGGAAAGAAGGAGGCGGCCCTGCGCCGGCTTGCCCGCCGCGCGACGGCGCTCGGCCTGCTCGATCCCGTGGTCCATGCTGTTGCGGATCATGTGGACGAGCGGCTCGGAGAGCTTGTCCAGCACGGTCTTGTCGATCTCGGTCTCGCCGCCCTCGACGATGAGGTCGACATCCTTGCCGAGCTCGGACGAGAGATCGCGGACGACGCGGCGGAACTTGCCGAAGACGGTCTCGATCGGGAGCATCCGGATCGAGAGAGTCGAATCGCGGAGGCTTGAGACGAGGCGATCCACCTCCTCTACGACGCCGGCGAGCTCGGGCTCCGCGCTCTGGTCGGCGATCTGGCGGAGGCGGGCCTGTGCGATCACGAGCTCGCCGAGCCGGTCCATGATCTCGTCGAGCCGCGCCGCGGGGATGCGGACCTGGTCGGAGCCGTTCGCGGCGGCGGGGCGTTTGCCGCCGGCCTCGCGAGGGGCCGGAGCCGCCGCGGCGGGCGCGGCGGCGGCCTGCGTCGGCTGCTGCGGCGCAGGCGCGGCGGGCGTCTCCGGCGACGGGGCCTCGTCGGCGACCTCGGCGATGGAGAGATCGGCGTCGTCCGCGAAGACGAACACGGACTCGATGGCGGAGCGCGGCTCCGCGGTTTCGAGACCGACCGTCCATGCGAGCTGGGAAACCGTCGGATCGAGCGTTTCGAGAGGCGACAGCGCCTCGGTGTCGACCGCGATCTCCGCGGTCCCGAGCGCGGCGAGCTCGGCCAGGAGCAGATCCGGCCGCATCCCGTTCCTCAGCGCGTCCGGCGCCGGGCGGAAGCGGATCGTCCAGCGGCGCAGCTTCGCCGCCGGCTCCGCCTTCGCCTCCGGGGCGGCGGGTTCGGCATCTTCTGCGTGGTCGCCGCCGACAAGCCGCGCGAGGGCGGCGAGCAGAGCGGCCGCGTCTGGCGCGGCGGCCAGCGCCTCCGCCTCCGGCCCGTCGCCGCCGAGCTCGAGGAGCGCGGTCATGTGGTCCCGCGCCTTCAGCGAGAGATCGACGAGCGAGGGGGTGACGGAGAGGCGCCCTTCGCGCACCCGGTCGAACGCGTCCTCGAAGTGGTGGGTGAAGCGGGCGAGCACTGTGAAGCCGAACATCGAGCCCGAGCCCTTCACGGTGTGAAGCGCACGGAAGACGGCGTCCACCTTCTCCGCCGCCGGGTCCGATTCGAGATCGAGAAGCAGAGCCTCGAGCCCTTCGAGCTGTTCGCGCGCCTCGGTGATGAAGGTGGCGATGACGGGATTGATCGCGCTCATGGCATCACCCCGCCAGCTTCTTGGCGACGGCGACGAGCATCGCCGCGTCGAAAGGCTTGGAAATCCAGCCGGTGGCGCCGGCGGCCTTGCCCTCCGCCTTCATCTCCGGCTTCGACTCGGTGGTGAGCATCACCACCGGAACCCCGGCGCCCTTCGGATCGGCCCTGAGATTCTTGATGAAGTCGATGCCGTTCATCACCGGCATGTTGAGGTCCGTGATCACGAAATCGACCGCTTCCGACCGGAACTTCTCCAGACCGTCGGCCCCGTGTTCCGCGCCGATCACGCGGTAGCCTTCGGGTTCGAGCGTGAACGCGACCATGTCGCGAATCGCCTTGCTGTCATCCACCGTCAGAACGGTCCGGCCCATGCCGCCTCTCCTTCGCTTCCTGATCCGCAGTCGGGCGTGGCGTTCAGACACGCGCCTGTCGGTCGTCCGATGGGGCGACCTTCTGCTTGGAGGAGGTGAAGGATCGGTTCACCGGCGCTTAAAACTCGAAGCATCGGCGGCGCCGCCTTTCACCGCTTGTCAGGACTTCGGGGCCATCCCTGCGCCTGCGAACAAGGGGAGGCGTGATGGCAAGGCGCACGGAATTCGACGCGGCGAGGGCCAATGTCGCGGAGCAGGCGAACCGCAGCGTCGGGGCCTTCGCCGAGGCGGCTGACAGGCTTCGGCATGTGCATGGAGAGCTCGGCGCGCTCGGACGGCAGCTCGACCGGCTTTCGTCCCTTCTCGCCGCGCAGGAGATCGACGGAGACCCGGTCGGCCCTGTCGCGTCGGCCGCGCGCGCGCTCGGCGCCGCGCTCGCCGGCGGCGGGGCGGACCGCGCCTCCGCCTTCGCCGATCTCGAACTCGCCATCGCCTCGCTCGACCAGATCGTGCGGGAGGTGCGGGAGCTCGGGGCCATCGCCTCCATCACCGTCGTCACGGCAGGTTCGCTCGGGGCGAACGGGCTCGACGTCTATGTCGTCGATCTTCGGCGGCTGATCAGCGCGCTCTCCTCCGAGTGCGGGCATCTTGGGCGTGCGATCGAGGGCGTCGGCGCCGCGCTCGGGAACGCGGACGAGGCCGGGCGGCGGGCCGCCCGCGCGCTCCGCTCCGCCGGCGCCTCGATCGAGGCGGGCAAGGCGCGGCGCGAGGCGATCCGCAGCGAGGCGACGAAACTCCTGCGCGGGCTCGGCGGCGCAGCGCGCTCCTACGCCGAGGCGGTGTCGCGGGAGACCTCCTCGCTCGTCGCCGCGATCCAGTTCTCCGATTCGCTGGCGCAGCGGGTCGAGCATGTGACGACGATGATCGACCGGGCCGAGGGGCGGGAGGGCGCGGTGCGCGCTCTCGTCGCCGCGCAGCTCGACGCGCTCGCCGCCGACGCGCGCGCCTCCGCCGCCGGCGCGGACCGGTCGATGTCGCGCCTCGCCTCCGAGGGCGTGCATGTGCGGGACGTGTTCGGCGCGGCGGAAGACGAGGGCGCCGCCGGCGCGGCGCTCCGCTTCCGCCGCTCCGACCTCCAGAAGATCGCCGCGCAGCGCGGGGCGGCGGCGGACGCGGCCCGGATCGCCTCGGAATCGGGCGCGAGCGTGCGCGCGCTTCTGTCCGAGGCGAAGGAGCGGTTCGCCGGGCTGACGCGAAGCTCCGCCGGCATCAACCTTTCCGCGATCAACGCCATGCTGCTGACCGCGCGCAGCGGCGCCTCGCGCGCGGCGCTCGGCGTCCTCTCCGACGCGGTGCGGGAATGCGCGCAGGAATGCGCTGCGCGAGGCGGCGAGTGCAGCGAGGCGCTGCGCCGGCTCTCCGAATCCGCGGCGCCGGAGCGGGGGGCGGCCATTGTCGAGACCTCGTCCGCCTTCTCCGCCGCGCTCGAAGAGACGGAGAAGCGGCTGCGGGACGCGGAGGAGGCGCTGGCGGCGTTCGAGACGATGCGGGGCGAGGCGGCCGAGGCCTCGGGCCGGCTGCTGCCGGCGGTCCGCGGCGCGCGGGAGGCGCTGGCCCAGGTCACGGCGGCGGCCTCCGGGCTCGGCGAGATCGCGCGGGAGATGCGCGCCGACGCGCCGCCCTCGCCGCCGCCGGCGGCGCAGCTCGAGGACCTTTTCGACCTCTACACGATGGAGCGGGAGCGCGAGGTGCACCTCGCGCTCGTCGGCGGCGGCGTGGCGCGGCGACGGGACCCGCCGCCGCCGAAGCCGGCGACCGAGGCCGCGGCAGCGGCCGAGGACGCTCTGGCGGACATACTTTTCTGAGCTTTTCGATATTTCGGATCGAAAAGAAGCAGTCGAGCGTAAACACCGAGGAAACCTGAACAGGCTCAGAAAGCGACGTTCAACACGGATGGGAGACCCACATGTCATTACGACAGATCGCCGTGCGTACCGCCCTCGCCCTCGCCGTGCCCTTCGCGGCCTTCGCCGACCCCGGCGTCTCAGCCGACAAGGTGACGTTCGGGCAGGTCGCCGCCTTCGAAGGCCCCGCAGCCGCGCTCGGAACCGGGGTGCGGACGGGCATCGAGATCGCCTTCGCGGAGGCGAACGCAGCCGGCGGCGTGCATGGCCGGACCCTCGAGCTCGTCACGGCGGATGACGGCTACGAGCCGAACGCCTCAGCGGCGGCGGTGAGCGCGATGCTCAACTCGGGTTCGATCTTCGGCCTGATCGGGCCGGTGGGCACGCCCACCTCCGCCGCGACCCAGCCGCTCGCCACCACGGCGGGCGTGCCCTTCGTCGGGCCGTTCACCGGCGCCGGCTTCCTGCGCAATCCGGAGTTCGGCAATGTGGTCAACCTCCGCGCCAGCTACGGCGCCGAGACGGAGGCCTGGATCGCGCATCTCGTCGACCAGGAGAAGCTGACGAAGATCGCGATCCTCTATCAGGACGATTCCTTCGGCCGGGCCGGGCTCGACGGCGTCAACGCCGCGCTCTCGAAGCGCGGGATGACGCTGATCGCCGAAGGCACCTTCACCCGCAACACGGTCGCGGTGAAGTCGGCCCTGCTCGAGATCCGCAAGGCGGAGCCCGAGGCGGTGGTGATGGTCGGCCCCTACAAGCCGATGGCGGAATTCATCAAGCTTTCCCGCAAGCTGAAATTCAACCCGACCTTCGTCAACATCTCCTTCGTCGGCTCCAAGGCCCTCGCGGGGGAGCTCGGGCCGGACGGGGACGGGGTGATCGTCAGCCAGGTCGTGCCCTCGCCCTGGGACGCGGGCGTTCCGGTCGTCGCCCGGTACCAGGCCGCGCTCGCGGCCCATGCGCCGGGGCAGGAGCCGGATTTCGTCTCGCTCGAAGGCTATCTGACCGGGCTCATGGCCATCGCCGCCCTCGACGCGGCCGGGGCGGAGCCGACCCGCGCGGGCTTCCTCGCCGCGGTGCAGGGGATGACGGCGCATGATCTCGGCGGGGTCACGCTCAGCTTCGGCCCGGGCGACAACCAAGGCCTCGACGCCGTGTTCCTCACGCGGATCGACGCCTCCGGCGCCTTCGCCCCGGTGAAGGGCCCCGGCGCCTGAGCCGAAGAGAAAACCGCAGCCGCGCCCCGCGCGCGGCTGCGTGGTTTGGCGATTTTCCGTGCGCGATAAAAGGTTACAGATCATGTCGCAGGATGCTGAAGTGCAGACGCAGACCGGTGGCGGCGTCGGCCGCAGGATCTACCTCGGGCTCGGCGGCGCGGTCGCGCTAACCCTCGTCTGCGCCGGCGTCGCGATGGCGGCGTTCCTCGTGATTTCAGGCGCCGTGGAGCGGCTGCGGGAGGAGCGGGTCGGCGCCCTCGTCGGCGCGAAGGATACGCTGACCGCTGTGGCGGACCTTGACCTGGCGCTCAAGGCGATGCGCCGCGCGCGGGACGAGGCGGCGCTGGAAACCGGCGCGCAGGCCTTCGCCGCGGCGCTCCGGGTGCTGGACGAAACACTCGCGGCGCGCGCGGGCGAGATCGACGAGGGCCTCGCCGCCAGCGCCGAGGCGGCGCGGCGCGAGGGGGACGCGCTCCTCTCCGCGCAGCGCGCGGATTTTGCGGCCGAGGCCGACCGGGAAGCGGCGATCGGGCGGCTCATCGCCCTCGCCGAGCGCGCGGAGGAGCAGCTGCATCCCATCGTGGACGAAGCGAATTTCGAGATGGTCCTCGGGGTCGAGGGCGTCTCGGACAACGCCGCGACGACGGTGCGCGAGTTGGTGGAGACGGACGTGCGGAAGGTCGAATACGCCCTTCGCGTGCGGGCGGCGGCGAACCTCCTCGCCGGATCGGCCATCGGGCAGAGCACGGTGTTCGACCCGTCCGTCAAAAGCATACTTGGTGATTCGGCGACGAGCGCCGAGGGTCGGCTTGCGGCCGCGCTCGAGGAGCTGCGGACGCTCGACCCTTCTTCAGCGAGCACCCTCGACGCGCCGAGCGAGGCGTTGATTGCGGAAGCGATGAAGGTGCGCTCGGCGGGAAGCAGCTCGCTTGTCCAGAGGGCGGTGCTAGACGCGGCGCGTGAACTCGAACTGACGGTGGACTCGTTGCTGGACGACAAGGTGTTCGAGCTCACGATCCGGACGGAGGACTCCATCGCCGCGACCGAGGGGACCCTGAAGGCGCTCATGGACGGGCCTTTCAGGCTCATGCAGAACCGCCTGGAGATCGACAGTTTCATCCATGAGACGGTCGCCGCGGTGTACGGCGCGGGCGGCGCGGCGGACCGCGCGGCGGCGCTCGCGGCCATCGAGCCGCTGGAGCTGGGCCGCAACGCGCTGAGGGCCGCGCGCGACGCGGGCGGGGATATCGGCCCGCTGTCGGAGACCATCGACGGCATTCTCGCCTCGGCCGACCCCGAGATCGGCGTCGCCTCGATGCGCCTGCGGGAGATCGAGGCGGCGGACGCCGCGCTGCGCGCGGCGCGGGAGGCCGAGGAGGCGATGGCGAGACTCGCGGCAAGCGCCCAAATGGAGATCGACGGCGCAGTGGCCGGCATCGAGGAGGCGGGCGCAGAGGTGAACGCCGCGATCATGACCGCGCAGATCGCCCTCGCCTTCGTCGGCGCGCTCGGCGTCGTGATCGGGGCGCTCGCCGTCCGGATGGTCGGGCGCGCGGTCGTCGCGCCGCTCCGGTCGCTCTCGGCGCGGACGCGGGCGCTGGCGGCCGGAGACCTCGCGCCGATCTCCGGCTTCGAGGACCGAACTGACGAGATCGGCGAGATGGGGGCGGCGCTCGTCGTCTTCCGGGAGAATCTCGCGCGCTCCATGGCGCTGGAGACGCGGCTGCAATCGGTGCTCCGGCGCGCGCGGATGAGCGCGCAATCCGTCGCCGGGGTCAGCGAAAGCCTCCGGGAGAATGCGGAGGCGATCAACGATGGCACGGTCCGGCAATCCAGCGCCGCGCAGGAGGCTTCCGCGGCGATCACCGAAATGTCCTCCAGCCTCCGGCTCATGGCGGACAATTCCGAGGCGACCGACCGGATCGCGCGGGAGATGGCCGAAGCCGCGAACCGCTCCGGCGCGACGGTGCGGGAGGCGCTCGGGGCCATGACGCAGATCGCCGAGCGGATCTCCATCGTGCGGGAGATCGCGCGGCAGACCGACCTCCTCGCGCTCAACGCCGCGGTCGAGGCGGCGCGGGCGGGGGAAAGCGGGCGCGGCTTCGCGGTCGTCGCCGCCGAGGTCCGGAAGCTGGCGGAACGGAGCCGCGCCGCCTCCGAGGAGATCAACGAGCTCGCGTCGCGGACGGTGACCCTCTCCCGCGAGGCGGGGGCGCTGCTCGACGACCTTTCGCCGAAGGTGGAGAAGACATCCGGCCTCGTGAAGGAGATCTCGCTCGGGACGCGGGAGCAATCCACCGGCGCCGAGCAGATCGACTCCGCCATCCGGGCTCTCGCGGAGGTGGTGGAGCGGAACCTCTCGGCCGCCGCGGCGGCGCTGGAGACGGCGCAGGACCTTTCCTTCCAGGCGCAGGACCTCACGGCGACGATCGACGACGCCGACAGGGATGCGGCGGACGGGCGCGGCGCGGCGGAGGAGGCGGAGCCGGAAGCCGCCCCGGAAAGAGCCCTCGCCGCCGCCGAAGCGTGAGCGGGCGCGCCCCGCTTAAGGAAGATTTCAGCGAGTCGGGGGCAGAGAAGCACAACGCGGGGCGCCCGAACTTCGCCCCCGCCGACCCCGGAGCGACCCGGGGCCGGAAAGCGGCACGAAACGCCAGCACAGGAACGGAACGTCGATCATGAACCTCCTCGCCAGACTCTCACCCTCGGGCAAGAAAGCCGCGGCGGAGACCGCCCCGGCGGCGCCGGCCGAACTCCTCCCGCCGCCCGCCGCGGCGCCGGCCCCTGCGACCGCGGCGTTCCGCCGGACCCGTTCGGCGCTCGTCCTGCTCGACGCGGAGATGCGGCTCGTGGAGGCGAACGAGGCGGCTTTGCGCTTCTTCGCCGAGCGGGCGGAGGCTTTCCGGGCTCTTTCCCGCGATTTCGACCCGGCGAAGCCGATCGGCGCTAAGCTGGACTTCTTTCCCGGAACGAAGGGCAAGCAGGCCGGGCTCTTCGCCGCGGGCGAGCCGGCGGACGCGGCGTTCGGCGGCATCGTCGTCGAGCTGAACCCCGCCCCGCTCTCGCCGGAAGAGGACGGGCGGGCGGGCTTTGCGGTCGAGCTTCGGGACATGACCGGGGCGATGCAGGCGGCTTTCGGCGACCGCGCGCTCATCCTCGCGATCGAGGCGCGCGAGGCGGTGGCGGAGTTCGACCCTTCGGGCGTGCTCGTCCGGGCCAATCCGCTCTTCCTCGAGGCGCTGGGCTATGAGCTGGAGGAGATCGTCGGCAAGCCCCACTCGCTCCTCGTCGACGACGCCGAGCGCGAATCGCTCGATTACAGGGATCTCTGGGAGCATCTATTCCGGGGCGACGCGGTGGACGGCGCGTTCCGCCACGAGACAAAGGACGGCGGGGCGGCGCATCTTCGCGGCGGATGGCGCCCGATCGCGGACGTATCAGGCGCCGTGGCGCGGATCGTCTTCATCGGCCGCGACGCGACGGGCGAGGAGACGGAGCGCGAGGAGGCGCGCAAGGAGCTGGATCGGGCGGATTCGGCGCTCTCCCGCGTCGTCGCCGGGCTCCGGGGCGGCCTCGCCCGGCTCGCCGCCGGCGACCTCTCGCTGCCGATCGACCAGCCGTTCCCCGAGGAACACGAGCAGCTCAGGCATGACTTCAACGCGACGCGCGCGCGCTTTTCGGACGTTCTGCGCGAGATCGCGGCCGGGGCCGGCGGCATCCGCTCCGGCGCCGGCGAGATCAGCCAGGCGGCGGAGGACCTTTCCCGCCGGACCGAGAGCCAGGCCGCGGCGCAGGAGGAGACGGTCGCGGCGCTGAAGCAGCTCACCGACAGCGTGCGCGCCGCGGCGGCGGACGCCGCCAAGGCGGACGACTTCATCGCCGCCGCCGCCGCCAACGCCCGCGACAACGGCGAGGTCGTGGGCCATTCGCTCGACGCGATGCGGAACATCGAGGAATCTTCCGGCAAGATCGCGCAGATCATCGGCGTGATCGACGACATCGCCTTCCAGACCAACCTCCTCGCGCTCAACGCCGGGGTGGAGGCGGCTCGGGCGGGCGAGGCGGGCCGCGGCTTCGCCGTCGTCGCCTCCGAGGTTCGCGCGCTGGCGCAGCGCTGCTCTGACGCGGCGAAGGAGGTCAAGACGCTGATCTCCTCCAGCGCCCGCCAGGTCGAGGAAGGCGCGAAATATGTGGGGCAGACCAGCTCCGCGCTGGAGGAGATCATCGCGACGGTGGGCGAGATCAACGCGCTCGTCGCCGCCATCGCGGGCGCGCTGCGCGAGCAATCCTCCGGCGTCGGCGAGATCATGGCGGCGATGGACCAGCTCGACGGCGTGACGCAGCAGAACGCCGCGATGGTCGAGGAGATGACGGCGGCCGGCCATGAGCTCCGCGAGGATTCGAACCGGCTCGGGGAGATCATCGGCCAGTTCGGCGTCGGCGACGGCGGCGGGCGCGAGGCGAGCCCCGCCCCGGCGCGCCGCGCCTTGCGGACCGAAGGCTCCGCCGCCCTCGCCGCCGATCCGGACGAGGACTGGAACGAGTTCTGAGGCTCGGAAGACCGGGGGCTGAGCGATGCGCAAGACCAGGGTTCTGATCGTAGACGATTCGCGCACGATGCGCCGGCTGATCGCCGCGACGCTGCTGCGCGATCCCGATATCGAGGTCGTCGGCGAGGCCGGGGATCCCTACGAGGCGCGCGAGGCGATCAAGGCTCTTTCGCCCGACGTGCTGACGCTGGACGTGGAGATGCCGGGGATGGACGGCATATCCTTCCTCCGCAAGCTGATGCGGCTGCGCCCGACGCCGGTCGTCATGGTCTCCACGCTCACGGCGAAGGGGGCCGCCGTCGCAATCGAGGCGCTGGTCGAGGGCGCGGTGGAATGCGTCTGCAAGCCGGGCCACGGCGATGACGGGGAAAGCTTCGCTGCGTTGCCGCGGATCGTGAAGCAGGCGGCGCGCGCGCGGCTGCGCGGGCCGGCCCCCGCGGGGGCGCGGCCGGCCGCCGCCGCCATGCCCTTCGCGCCCGACCGGATCGTGATGCTGGGCGCCTCCACGGGCGGGGTGGACGCGCTCAGCGCCATTCTCGGCGGCTGGCCGGCCGACTGCCCGCCGACCCTGATCGTGCAGCACATGCCGGTGGGCTTCACCAAGCTCTTGGCTGCGCGGCTTGACGTCGCCGCCGCGCCGCGGGTGATGGAGGCGGCGGACGGCGCGCCGCTTCGCGCCGGAGTCGTCTATATCGCGCCGGGCGGGCCGCTGCATCTCGAGGTCGATTCGGCCGGGCTGCATTGCCGGCTCGTCGAAGGGCCGAAGATGCACGGCGTCTCCCCGGCGGTGGACCGGCTCTTCGCCTCGGGCGAGCCCACTGCCGCCCGCGTCGCCGCCGCCGTGCTCTCGGGCATGGGCCGCGACGGCGCTGACGGATTGCGCGCCTTGCGAAACGCCGGCGCGCGGACCTTCGCGCAGGATGAGGGGAGCTCCGTCGTCTATGGAATGCCGAAGGCGGCGGCGGAGGCGGGCGGGGCGGAGCGCGTCCTCCCGCTCGAGAAGATGCGGGAAGCGCTGCTCCGCGCCTGCGCCGCCTCCCCGCATCCGGCATGAGCGACGAGCGGCCACTCTCGCAGGCGCAGACCCTTCGACATGTGATGCAGGGAGAGTACGCCGTTTCCGCGGACCCCGACGCCATTCTCGCAACGCTGCTCGGCTCCTGCGTCGCCGCCTGCCTGCATGACCCGGTCGCGAAGCTCGGAGGCATGAACCATTTTCTCCTGCCGGAGACCGGAACCGACGACACCCGCGCGCGGCTTTATGGCGCCCATCTGATGGAGCTGCTCGTCAACGAGCTTCTCCATCTCGGCGCCCGGAAAGAGCGACTCGTCGCTAAACTGTTCGGCGGGGCGAGAGTGGTTTCCGGCCTCAGCCGAATCGGCGAGGCGAACGTCGCCTTCGCGCGACGTTTCTTCATGGACGAGAGAGTGCCTCTGATCGCCGAGAATGTGGGCGGGCGGCGCGGGCTCCATCTCCGCTTTCATCCGGCGACGGGCGTGGCGAGGACCCGCCCGATCGCCGAAATCGAGTCGCTGCCGCCGATCCGCGCGGCCGAGCCGAAGGAGCCAAGAAATGGCCATGTCGAACTCTTCTGACCCGCGGGGATGGGGCGCGGCGGGCGCCCGTTCGCGTCTTCTTAAGGCCGCCCGCCCTATAAGCCCGGAAGCGCGGGGCCGACGCCCGGAGCGACTTTCAAGGGTGTGTGGGAGGCGAAAGGTGGCGAAGAAGTCGAAGGAGCCAGTCGTGAAGACCATCGAACTCGAGGCGGCGCTGGGCACGGGCGCGGCCGCCGGATTGATCGAGGCGCTGCGGGAGAGCCGCGGGGCCGAATTGCGGCTCGACGCGTCGAAGGTCGAATCGCTCGGCGCGGCCTGCCTGCAGGCGCTGCTCGCCGGCGCAGCGGCCTGGAAGCAGGACGGCGCCAAACTCACGCTCGCGGCGCCCTCCGAGGCGTTCCGCGCGGACGCCGCGACGATGGGCGCGGCGGCGCTCCTCGCCGAACTCGAGGAGGCGGCGGCGTGACGCTGACCGTGCTCGCGGTGGACGATTCGCGCACGATGCGCGACCTGCTGCGCAAGGCGCTTTCGGAGGCCGGTTTCACCGTCCACACCGCGGATGACGGCGTGCACGGGCTGGAGACGCTCGAGACCTGCGCGCCCGACGTCATCATCACGGACATCAACATGCCGCGGATGGACGGCTTCGGCTTCATCGAGGCGGTGCGCGGCGACGCGCGGCGCGGGCGCATCCCGATCCTCACCCTCACCACGGAGAGTGCGCCGGAGATGAAGCAGCGCGCGCGCGAGGCCGGGGCCACGGGCTGGATCGTGAAGCCTTTCGACAAGGACAAGCTCGTCGCCGCCATCCGGCGCGTGGCGGCGTAAAGGGGGCGGCGATGAGCGAGCTCGACGAACTCCGCGGCGGCTTCTTCGAGGAATGCGAGGACCTGCTGACCGTCCTCGCCGAAGGGCTGCAGCAGCTCTCAGACGGCGACGACGACCGGGAGACGGTGAACGCCGTCTTCCGCGCGGTGCATTCGATCAAGGGCGGCGCGGGGGCGTTCGGGCTCGACGTTCTCGTGAATTTCGCCCACAAGTTCGAGACCTCTCTGAACGAATTGAGGGATGCGCGCATCCCGAAGAGCGAGCATGTCATCGGCGTGTTCCTTCGCGCCTCCGACATCCTGGCCGACCTCGTGGCCGCCATGCGCGACGAGACGGCGACGGACGACGCCGCGATCGAGGCCTCGCTCGAGGAGATCGTCGCGCTCATCCCCGTGAAGCCGGGAGCGGAGAAGGTCGACGAGAGCTATGCGCCGATGTCGCTCGATTTCGGGGCGGACGAGCCGGCAGGCTTCGAGCCCGCCGCGCTGGAGACGCTCGACTTCACGCCCGAGCCGGTCGCCGCTATCGAGGCGCCGGTCGGGCCCGCGGTCTGGCTCCTGACCTTCCGCCCGGCCACTGGGCTTTACGCCCGCGGGAACGAGCCGCTGCTCCTCCTCCGGGCGCTCGCCGCGCTCGGCCCCTGCGAGATCGAACTCGACACGGAGTCGCTGCCCGCGCTCGGCGATCTCGGGCCGGAGGATGCGGGCCTCGCCTGGCGCATCCGGCTGGAGACCGAGGCGAAGGAGGAGGAGATCTTCGAGATCTTCGAATTCGTCGCCGACGATTGCGCGCTGGAGGCCGTTCCCGCCGAGAGCGGGCCGGGGGCTGCCGCTGCGGAGGACATTCCCGACTTTGCGGCGCCGGCCTTCGACGCGCCCGCCTTCGAGCCGGCGCCGGAGCCGGCCGCCGCGGCGGAGCCCGCGCCCGCCGAGCCCGCGCCCGCAAAGGCCTCCGCGCCGAAGGGCGAGGACGGCGGCAAGGCGGGCGAGGGCAAGGGCGGGGACGGCGCGAAGGCCTCCATCCGGGTCGACACCGACCGCATCGAGCGGCTGGTCAACCTCGCGGGCGAGCTCGTCATCACCCATGCGATGCTGACGCAGCGCATCGCCGAGGCCGGGCTCGCCCGGCACGCCGCCATCGCCGAGGGGCTGGACGAGTTCCGGATGCTGACGCGCGACGTTCAGGAGAGCGTCATGGCGATCCGGGCGCAGCCCGTCCGCCCGCTGTTCCAGCGCATGACGCGGATCGTGCGCGAGGCGGCGCATGCGACAGGAAAGTCGGTGAAGCTCGTCACCGACGGCGAGGGCACCGAGGTGGACAAGACCATCGTCGAGCGCCTCGCAGACCCGCTGACGCACATGATCCGCAACGCGGTCGACCACGGGATCGAATCCGCGGAGAAGCGCGCCGATGCGGGCAAGCCTTCGGAGGGGACGATCCGCCTCTCCGCCGCGCAGCGCTCGGGCCGGATCGTGATCGAGATTGCGGATGACGGCGCGGGGATCAACCGCCCGCGCGTCCTTTCCATCGCCAAGGAGAAGAAGCTCATCCCCGCCGATGCGGAGCTGAGCGATTCGGAGATCGACAACCTCCTCTTCATGCCGGGCTTCTCCACCGCCAAGGAGGTCTCCGCCCTTTCGGGCCGGGGCGTCGGCATGGACGTGGTGAAGCGGGCGATCCAGGCGCTCGGCGGGCGCACGATCATCTCCTCGAAGCCGGGGGAGGGAAGCGTCTTCTCGATCAGCCTGCCGCTCACCCTCGCGGTGCTGGACGGCGTCGTCGTCCGCGTGGCGGACCAGACGCTCGTCGCGCCGCTCGCGGCCATCGTGGAGACCTGCCGGCCGACGAAGGCCGACCTGAAGCGGATGGGGCCGCGCGACCATGTGCTTCTCGTGCGCGGCGAGCCACTGCCCATCGTGGACATCGGGGCGGAGCTCGGCTTCCGCCCACCGGTCGAAAGTCCGCTCGATTCCGTGCTGATGGTCGCGGAGACGGAGGGCGGCGCCCGCTGCGCCCTGCTGGTGGACGATATTTTCGACCAGCGACAGGTCGTCATCAAGGGGCTGGAGGAGGGCTTCGGCCGGACGCGTGGCGTCGCCGCCGCGACGATCCTCGGGGACGGGCGCATCGCGCTGATCCTCGATGTGGATGCGCTGGTGCGCGAGGCCTCGGGCCCGCACGGGGCGGGGCATGTCATGGCGTTGACGGGGTGAGCGAGATGAACGAAGCGCAAGAGGATCGCAGGGTCGCTCGCCGGGAGGTCGTCGTCTTCCGGGTGTGCGAGGACGAATATTGCATCGCCATAGGCTCGGTGCGGGAAATCCGGCGCTGGAGCGAGGCGACGCGCCTGCCGCGCACGCCCCATTTCGTGAAGGGGGTCATCAATCTCCGCGGCCTGGTGCTGCCGGTGATCGACTTCGCGGCGCGGATCGGCCTCGGCGACACGGTGACGACAAGCCGGCACTCGACCATCGTGGTCGAGGTGCGCGGCCATCTGCTCGGCCTTCTGGTCGAGACCGTCACGGACATCCTCTCGATTCCGGAGACCGACTTCCAGCCGACGCCCGCTCTCGCCGGGGACGAGACGAACGAGATGGTCTCCGGCGTCATCCTTCTGAACGACAGGCTGCTCCGGATCGTGGATGTCGATCGCTTCGCGCCGCATGTCGAAACCGAGCCGGCCTGAGAGGATGACGGTGACGCTGCCCTTCGAGACGCCCGCGAAACGGCGGGAGATCGGCCCCGAAGCCTTCGGGCGGATCGCCGCTTCCCTGCGGCGAGAGGCGGGCATCGCCCTCGCGCCGGAGAAGGCCGCGCTCGTCCACGGGCGGCTCGCGCGCCGGGTGCGCGCGCTCGGGCTCGACGGATTCGACGCCTACTGCGACCTGATCGAGAGCCGGGAGGGCGCCGCGGAGCTGCGGGCGATGGTCAACGCGCTCACCACCAACGTCACCCGCTTCTTCCGCGAACCGCATCATTTCGACGAATTGCGGCGGGAGACCCTGCCGCGCCTCGTCGCCGCCGCCCGCGCCGGCGCGCCGGCGACGATCTGGTCCGCCGGATGCTCGACGGGCGAGGAGCCCTATTCCATCGCGCTCTGCCTCCTCGACCTTGCGCCGGATGCTGCCGCGCTCGGAATCCGGATCCTGGCGACTGACCTCAACCCGGAGGTTGTCGAGACCGGCCGCAAGGGCGTCTATCTCGCCGAGGCGCTGGAGCCCGCGCCCGGGGCGCTCGTCCGCGGGCGCTTCGAGACGGCGCCGCCGGGGCCGGACGGCGCGCCGCGGCTTCGCGCCGGGGAGGCGGTGCGCGCGCTCGTAGCCTTCAAACGGCTCAACCTCGTGGGGCCCTGGCCCTTCACCCGCGCCTTCGACGCGATCTTCTGCCGCAACGTCCTGATCTATTTCGACAGCCCGACGCAGGACGACGTGTTGCGGCGCTTCGCCGGAGCGACGACCGAAGGCGCACGACTCTTTCTCGGCAATTCCGAACGGCTGGGCCCGGCTTCGGCCCCGCTCTTCGACCGCGGCGGAGTGACCTCCTACATCCGCAACGCGAAGCCTGCGCCGGCGGCATAGCCGCGCAAAGACAAGGAAACGCCAATGCCCCTTCGCGACACGATCAAGATCATGGTGGTGGACGACATGACCATCAGCCGCCAGCTGATCACGATGGGCCTCGACAAGATGGGGGTGAAGAACGTCGTCCCGATGCCGGGGCCGCAGGCGGCGCTCAAAGCGCTGGAGACGACGCCGGTTCACCTCATCATCTCGGACTACAACATGCCGGGCATGGACGGGCTCGAATTCCTCCTAGCGCTCCGCAAGAGCGAGCGGACGCGGAAGGTCGGCTTCATTATGGTGACCGGGGAGCATGACCCGGTGGTGGCCGATCTCGGCAAGCGGCTCGGCATGCACAACTATCTCAAGAAGCCGTTCAACGATGTCGGCCTCAAGAACTGCATCGAAGCCGTGACCGGGCCGCTCTGACCGTGGCGGGAGGGATGAACCTGCCGCTCGCGCTCGCGCTGGACCGGATTTCGGAAGAGCTGACGCGGCTGCACAGCCGCGCGCTCGCCCTGCAGGACGCGGCCTCGGGAGGCGGCGCCGGGATGCAGGACCTTGACCGGATGACGCAGGAGCTGGAGGCGCTCTCCGGCTTCGTCGGCGGGATGGCCGGGGTCGCGCGGGAGGGTGGGGCGGAGTTCGGCCCGCTCCTCGCCGCGGTGCCGCTCGGCGATCTTCGCGCGCGGCTCGCCGGGGAGGCGGGCGCGGCGGAGGGCGCGGGCGATCTCGAACTGCTCTGAGGCGGCTCAGGAAAGCCCGAGCACATCCATCATCGAATAGGCGCCGGGCTTCCGGCCCCTGCCCCAGAGCGCGGCCTTGACCGCGCCGCGGGCGAAGAGCATCCGGTCCGTCGCCACATGGCGGAGGATCAGGCGCTCGCCCTCCCCGGCGAAGATCACGTCATGCTCGCCCACCACGTCGCCGCCACGGAGGCTCGCGAAACCGATATGGCCGCGCTTCCGCGCGCCCGTCTCCCCGTCCCGCCCCCGGTCCGCCACCGCGTCGAGCCGGACGCCGCGGCCCGCGGCCGCCGCCTCCCCGAACATGAGCGCGGTGCCGGAAGGGGCGTCCACCTTCCGGTTGTGGTGCATCTCCACGATCTCGATGTCGAAATCCGGGCCGAGCGCGGCGGCGACCTTGCGCGTCAGCGCCGCGAGAAGGTTGACGCCGAGGGACATGTTGCCGGCCCGGACGATCACCGCATGGCGGGCGGCGGAGTCCAGCGCCTCGATATCGGCGGGCGAGAGCCCGGTCGTGCCGATCACATGGACGGCGCGGGCCTGCGCGGCGAGTTCGGCATGGGCGACGGTCGCGGCGGGGGAGGTGAAGTCCAGCACCGCCTCGGCCTTCGCGAAGACTTCGAGCGGGTCCGTCTCCACAGGAACGCCCGTCGCCGCGCCGCCGAGGCATTCGCCGAGGTCGCGCCCCGCCCATTCGTGGCCGGGGCGTTCGGTGACGCCGATCAGGCGGCAGCCCTCAGCCTCCTCCACGGCGCGGATCAGCATCCGGCCCATCCGGCCCGAGGCGCCCGTGACGGCGACGTTCATCGGCTCCATTGGTTCCCTCCCGTTGACGCCCTTCTGCTCGCCTCTCGGCGGCGTCGGGTCAAGGGCGGGGGCCGAAGACGGGTGTGTGCACACAGTGTGCAGGTGGGTCATCTATCTGAAGTAAAAAAGAAATCAGAAAAAGGCGCAAAAAACGCACGCACGCCGAAACCGGCGGGAAGACCCCTTCCCTCCCCCTAGCGCGCGGAGCGCCTCAAGTGACCTACCGCAACGCCCCCGTCGCGTGGAGCGCATAGCCGACCGCCCCGGCGGCGAGCGCGCCGAGGATCACGGCCAAGGCGATCTTCCATGCGGAATACGGCCTTTCCCCTTGCACCGCCCCGGTGCGGCCGTTGACGATGAAGCGGTAGGTCTCCCCCCGATACTTGTAGGCGGCGAGCCAGACGGGGAGGAGGACATGCTTGAAGCTCGTCCGCCCGAGCCGCGTCTCCGCCGCGTCGATCCGCTGCCGGTCTCCGCCAATGTCGAAACGGATGTCGCGCTCGATCACCTGATCCATGATCCGCCGCGCCTCCGCCCAACCCTCGTCAAGCGGCACGGTGTAGGCCTCGGCCCGGAAGCCGGCGAGATAGGCGGGCTGGTAAGGGCGGAGAGCGGAGAGGTCCCACGGCCCCAGCCGGTCCGCATGCTTCTTCGGGAGCGAGCGGGAGGCGAGAACCAGCACGTCGTCGAAGAAGCGGGCGACGCGGCCGGAGCGCGGGGTCCAGCGCACTTTCGGCACCTGCCGGGCCTGCATCTGCGTCTTGCCGTTCACCGTCACCGGCACGCGCTGGGTGACGTAGTAGACGTCGCCGCGCTGCCCGCGATAGCTCGTCTCCGTCTCGGCGTCATAGGTCCAGTAGGGGACGTAGAGGCCCTGCATCGGGCGGCCGGCGCGGGCGTAATCTTTTAGCCCGGAGGGCGCGAACCAGAGCCGGCCCAGCCAGTCGTTCATCGCCTTCCGGGCGTCCCGCTCCGTCAGCGCGAAGGGGAGGACGCCCTTCGGCTTGATATGGCGGTTGGCGGCGGTCTCGGTGACGATCGGGGAGGCGCAGAACGGGCAGGTTCCGGCGTGGGTCTTCTCGTCGAACTCCACGTCGGCGCCGCAGGACTCGCAATGGACGGTCCGCGTCTCCTCCATCTCCGAAGCGTCGAGCGCGCCGGCGAGGGCGGCGGCGAGGTCCTGCTCCTCCAGCGCGCCCTTCGCCTCGCCGCGCGCCACCGCCCAGGGAGAGGGCGGCGCGTCGATCTCGTTTTCCGCGCCGCAGAACGGGCAGGCGACATGCCGCGCCCCCGGCGCATAGGCGAGCGCGGCGCCGCAGCTTTCGCAGGGAAAGCGGGAGAGTTCCGGAGCGGCCTCGTTCACGACGCGCTCAGGCGGGCGGGGGCGGCGGCGGGGGCATGACCGTGAAAAGGCGCGCGAGCTCCGGCACGTCCTCCGCCGGCTTCCAGCCCTCGTAGCCGGGCGACCAGACGAGCGTGGCGCGGGAGAAGGCGCCCTCCGCCGCCATGCGGCCGAGATGGCCGAGGCCGTAGGGCCCCTTCGTCGCGCCGTTCTCCGCCAGATGCCAGACGCGCTCCGGCGCCGGGGGCGGCGGAGGCGGCGGCGCGGCCTGATGGGCGCCCCAGGGGCCGGGCTGACCCGCCTGAGCCATCGCGATCCCCATCCCCATGCCGAGCCCGGCGCCCATGCCGGCCCCGGCGCCGCCCGGATTCTCCGCCGCGGCGCGCATGGCCTCCGCCTGCGTGTAGGCCGCGTATTTCGAAAGGTCGCCGACGACGCCCATGGAGGTCCGCCGGTCCAGCGCCTTCTCCACTTCCTCGGGCAGCGAGATGTTCTCGATCATCAGCGCCGGCGTCTCGACGCCGTATTCCGCGAGTTCGGGCGCGATCTTCTTCCGCAGGAGCTCGGCCAGCTCGCCCATGTTCGCCGCGAGGTCGAGCGCGGGGACGCCGCTCGCCGCCAGCGCCACGGCGAAGCGGGAGACGATGACGTTGCGGAGCTGGAAGGTCACCTCGTCCGTCGTCACCTCCCCGTCCGTCCCCACGATCTCCCGCAGGAAGAGCGCCGGGTCGATCACGCGGGCGGAATAGGTGCCGAAGGCGCGGAGGCGCACCGGGCCGAATTCCGGGTCGCGCAGCATGATCGGGTTCTTCGTGCCCCATTTCAGGTCCTGGAACCGGCGGGTGGAGACGAAGTAGATCTC